>NZ_JBMPXW010000001.1:1853995-2162994 GCF_049367455.1 Acinetobacter lwoffii | reverse complement strand
TTCGGGTTTTGTAGCCGTTGGTATAGAAGATGACTGGGCGTTGTCCTGTCTGTTGCTCTAAGCAATCTGCATACAGCTTGGCTTGTTGCTGTCCGATGTCAGGGTCGGTTGATGTACGTTTGGCTTCAACCACAGCCAAGGGCAAGCAATTGGCATCATACAACACATAATCCACTGCACCTTTACCCGATGGACTTGGCATACCTGTAACAGCAACTTCTTCCCGAACGGATGTACCAATTTCCCAGCCTGCTTCTTCAAGCATCAGGTCAATTTTAAGTTTTCGAGTTTCATCTTCTTTATAGTCGGTATGGTCTTCGATTTTGCTGTTGGCAATTTTGGCTTGTTCAACGTCTGCACGTTTTTGTGCAAGTTCAGCATCTATGTTGGCAAGTAGTTTTTCACGTTCTTCTAAACTTGCAGATAACTCAAAGAGTTTTTGCTCACGTTCACGTAAGGCTTTGTGTTGTTCTGCAAATTGCTTTTCTTTTGCTTCGGTTTCTTTCAGTAGTTGTTCTTTGTTTGCGGTGATTTGCTGTGTGTTATCTGCGTTAGGAATCAGTTCGGTTTTAAAGATATGCGGCTGTGAACGGTCTTTGGACGGTGAACCGTAGTTACGTTCAAACCAGACATACATCAAAAATAAATGACTGATGTGTTTTACGGTTTCTTCTGTTGTGAGTTGTTTGAACTTTTTCCCATGTACGGCACTGTTGCCGACCATGCGGATGTTGTCCATTTTGTCCCAAATATAGGGTGGAATCAGGTCTTTAAATTTGAGATCGTTAAGTAAGTTATGCAGTGACGGGTCATAAGGTTGGTTCAGTTTTTTATCGTATTGATACAGCCATAGAACAAGGTTTTCAAGCGAAGTACGAGCTGCTGCAAGGGCAAATTGTGGGGATATATACGTGAGCTTTTCGGCTTCTTTTGCGGTAGCTGCCAAGCTTTTAAATTCAGGTTCTAAAAACTGAAAATTGCTCATGTATATATTCCCTCATTTTTTAAATTAAATTTTATACATTCTTGATTAAGTAATTTACTTATGTGTTAAAGAAAAAAAGTTCAACATTGTTCTAGCATATTCCATTTTATCTGATGCGACAGTCACACTAAGTCCATCATAAATATTATCCTCATTTGGTCGAAATTTTGCGACACCATTGGTTTGGTATTGTCCTTTTAATTGATACTGATAATAAACAGTTTGTTGATTCGCTCTTACTATCTTTACAGGTGGTGTTGTCCCACTAAACTTAGTACCATATAACTGCTGATTTTGCCTTGCAGCTTCTGGAAAAAATGGAGTTGCAGCATTTAGTCCACAACCGACACAAGCAGGCACAGCATATAAACTTAGGTTTGACTTTTGATCTGCTGATGCGAGTGCTAAAACGGTGTTGCCATTTACACCAATAGCACCTTTCAATCGTGTCCATTCAGCAGGTGCTAAAATCCATTCATCTGTTTCAGCAATGTTATATACCCTCATGTTGGCAGCAATTTTTTTTGGTAAATCCATTGCAAAATAGCACTTTGACTTATTACAACTTGCTGTAGGTCTATGTGGTGCATCAGTTTCATCCATACCCATAGGAACACTGATCGAATACGCAGGGACTTGCACACCATTTTTAAATATTGCTGCACCTATAGCGGTTATAGGGTAAGTTTTTCTTTGTTCATTTACGCTGATATCTATTCTTACAGGAGAAAATGTATATTTCTCTGCAATACTGACGGTTGAAAAAAAACTTAAGCCAACGGCTACGATTAATTTAAATTTCATAACTATCCTTGTATTTATAAAGTGCCGTTAAATGCTTGGTTTTGTAGTGATTTGAATAAAGAGTCGATATATTCTAATGAAGATAAGTGAATACTAATTAGTTTGTCTATAGATCCAATCTTACTTGAAAATTCAAGCTGTAATTCAATTGGTGGAAGGAGAATTTCAAGCCCTCTTATATCTACCAAATGTAAGTGCTTTATGGCAATTCCCTTATTTTTTCCCAATAAATGAGAAAGCATGGACGGACTTCTCAACATACTAGTAAGAAATATCGCATCAATTCGTTGCCGATCATGTTTAATCAAACATAAACTTTCAAACAAACTAAATTGATGTGAACGATCAATTATAGCAACCGAACCAAGTGAACCACTTTTAGCAAGCACAATATCCCCAATTTCTGGATTGCATCGCTTGATGAGTTGGCTGTGTTCTTGTTCAGAAATATACTTGTTTGTATTCCAAACAATACGACCTTTCTTAATGTCTTTAGCTGATAAAAACTCAATACCCGAACTCATATATGTAGGAGTCTTATGCGTTCCATCAGTAATTTTATGAGTTACTTTCTCAAGCAGGCATTTATCCCAATTTTTTGGATTTGATATCGGATCACCAAACATATCAATAAACGTAGCTTGTAAAAGCTGATCTAACTTTCCAATGGCTTGCTGACGCTTTTGGCGTAGCGCATCAGCTTGATCTAAAATTGATGCAATTCGGCGTTGTTGTTCAAGTGGCGGGAGTAGGATTTTATTCGCAAGAAATTTTCCACGAGTAATGTGTTTCATTGTGGCACCATGAACTTGGCTCTCCATCTCAACTATGGATAGTTCAAGAGCACGTTTTAAATAATTTTTATCAATTTTTTCATCATTTGGAACAACTTTAAAAATATGTTGATTGATACAGGCTTCCTTTCCACTCCATTCATAAACACCTAAACTAGCTGACCATGAAACTAATAAATCACCTTTATGTGCGATGTTAGTATCTTTAACTTCACGTTTTGTATAGTTATATTCTTTTGATGGATCGTTTAAGTTCTGAATACGAATAATAGGTTTACCTTCTGTTCCCCAATCTTCAGGCTTAAAAGCAACACCATTAATAAAATCAGCAACATCACCTAAACAAACTAAAGGGTAACTCACTTAAGCATCTCCTTAAGCGTAGCCATTCCTTTTAAAATATCCTGCTCAAGCTCTTCTAAATCCGCCAAAATCTTACTTGGTGCTTCATATTCCACTTGCTCATATACCACTTCCTTATAACGGTTAATCGACAAGTCATAACCATTGGCAGCAATATCCGCTTTATCCACCATAAAACTTTGCTCAGTGGCTTTACGAGTGCTTTCTGCTTCTAGGTTTTTAAAACGGGTAATAATGTCGGGAATGTTGTTATTTTCATGTTTAGAGGCATCGAGTTCATTACGCTTATCATCTAGCGAATAACCATCCGCCTGCATATCATAGAACCAAACTTTGTCCGTACCGCCTGACATAGTTTTGGTGAAGATCATAATTGCAGTTGAAACGCCAGCATAAGGCTTAAATACACCTGAAGGCATTGAAATAATCGCTTCTAGCTTTTGCTCTTCCACAATCTTTTGACGCAAATCTTTATGCGCTTTAGATGAACCAAATAACACACCATCAGGCACAATCACCGCAGCACGACCGCCAGTTTTTAACAAACGCAAAAACAAAGCCAAAAATAACAATTCAGTCTTTTTGGTTTTAACCACTGCTTGAATATTCTTGGCACAGCTTTCATTGTCTAAACTGCCTGCAAATGGAGGATTGGCAAGAATCAGACTGTATTTTTCAGCAATATGCGAATGTGCTTCACTTAAAGAATCACGGTTTTCAATCCGTGGGTTCTCTACACCATGCAGCATCATATTCATCGAACCAATGCGAAGCATAGTGCTATCAAAATCATAACCAAAAAAAGTTTCTTCACTAAAACGTTTTGCAGCTTCAGGATTGGCAAAAATCTCAGTACTGTAATGATCGTTTAAATATTCACTTGCAGCGACAAGGAAGCCTGCTGTACCACACGCAGGATCACAAATGGTATCGGTTGGCTTTGGCTGCATCAGCTCCACAATCATTTTGATGATATGACGAGGGGTACGAAACTGACCGTTTTGACCTGCTGATGCAATCTTACCGAGCATGTATTCGTAAATATCGCCTTTGGTGTCTTTGTCATCCATTGGCACATCGGCAACCAAATCCACTACTTTGGTGAGTAGCGCAGGCGTAGGAATGGTAAAACGTGCATCCTTCATGTGATGGCTATAAGTGGTTTCGTCTTCTGCACCTAAGTTTTTAATGAAAGGAAAGACTTCATTAGCAACCGTGTTATACAGTGTTGCAGCATCACCCAAAGTAATAAACTTTGACCAACGAAGATGATCTTGTTCTGGCGTGAAAATAGGATGCTCAACTTCTCTTTTTAAACGGTTGGCTTTCTTTTCTTTGGTAATTTGAATTTCATCGAGTCGGCGAATAAACAGCAAATAAGTCATTTGCTCCATGACTTCTAGAGGATTGGAAATACCACCACTCCAAAATGCGTTCCAAATCTGGTCAATTTTGCTTTTAATTTCGCCTGTAATCACGGTACGACTCTCAAATTTCTTTAAGTCTATTGTGTTGGATTTACAAGGGAAATGCTATGGGGAAATAGTGGGGTGCGACATCATTTGACTTTCATAGAAGTTTATTCTTAGGCAAAAAATATTAAACTGAATCATCTAAAAAGTAGATTTTGAGATAGCATGAAGAATGATCCTAAAGTAGTAATATTTGATGCTTTCGGTACTCTTGTAAAAATTGGTACAAGCCGATCTCCATATCGTAAATTAATGAAATGGCTAAAAGATAATGGGAGGAGACCAAGCCCTAATGATGCAAGTATCATCATGTCAAAAGCCTTTGATATTCCACAATTAGCTCTGCATTTTGGACAGGTAATTCCTGAACAGCTTTTAAATGAGATCAATAATGATCTTCTATTTGAGTTAAATACAATTGAACTCTATGAAGATACGATACCTACGCTACAAACTTTAAAAAAACATGGTTTTAAGATTGCGCTTTGTTCCAATTTAGCAATGCCTTACGGTGAACAACTAAAAATACATCTGCCTAGTTTATTTGATGTCGTTGTTTTTAGTTATGAGGTTGGATCAATAAAGCCTGAGCAGCAAATTTATGAATTCATTAAGGTACATTTCGACTGTGAAATGTCAGAAATGTTATTTATTGGAGATCACCCAGTTTTAGATGTGGAAAAACCAATCTCATTAGGAATGAATGCACGCTTGATTCAGCGTCTTACACGGCAACAGCTATCCGATGTAATAGGTGATTTATTATGAGTGCCCTTTAACTTCATACACCACACAATACATAAGACAAGTATATCTATATGGATACCCCCCACTATCAATAATCACATGACCTTCAGCCGCTAGGGCTCTAAATGCTCGATAGATTTTGTTATTAAGTGATTTTTCCCTAAATTGAGGATAAGCATATAAAAAACTCTCTTTAATCTCTTTAAATGTCAAAGATTTAAAAGGTGAAGATGATAAGAAAGCACCCCAATAACCCTTAATAGACTGATATTCAAAAATATTTTCCAAAGCCTACCACCAAGAATAAAAAAATATCCCATTTTGGGATATTTGTATTAATAGTACAACATCTTGAGCCATGAGCTCAATACACGATCCTCGCTACAAAAGGCTAATACAAGAACTTATTTATATACGTGAGTTAAAAAAATAACTCAGGTAGAGCTCGCTGCATCTTTGAAAAAGCCTCAATCTTATGTTGCCAAAGTTGAAAACCTAGACCGTAGACTAGATATTTTGGAATTGAGCGATTGGCTAAGCGTATTAGATATTTCTATTATTACCTTCATAGAAGAAGCTCTTAGCATTGACACTTAAACGTAAGCGTCCGCTGAATCCCATACCTATTTTTTAATTCGATTTAGGTTTCCAGCAGTGCGGCAGCAATTCTTCAATTTGGGTCACTTTGTGTGTCGGTAACCTTTTCAGCACATCACTTAAATAGGCATACGGATCCAAGCCATTCAGCTTTGCTGACTGGATTAAAGTCATGATGTTTGCCGCTCGCTGACCACTGCGCAGCGAACCTGCAAACAGCCAGTTCTTGCGTCCCAACGCCCAGGGACGCATCTGATTCTCTACCCAATTGTTGCATATCGGTAGATTGCCATCATCCAGATAGCGGCTTAAGGCTGGCCAACGCTTCAGAGTGTAATTGATAGCCTTGGCGGTGGGAGAACTCGATGGCACTGTCAGATGATGTTGGTTGAGCCATTCATATAGTTGTTGCATCACTGGTTGACTATGCTGTTGTCGGTATTCGCGGCGGTCTTCCGCTGTACCATCGGTCTTTTTCCTGAGTTCTGCTTCTATCGCATACAGTTTCTGAATCAGCACTAAGGCCTGTTCAGCAACCTGACTTTTCCCAGTTACATGCAGTTCATGGAATTTACGACGTGCATGGGCCATGCACCCCACCTCAATCACCTGGCCTGATTTAAAACGTGCTTTATAACCACTGTAATCATCACAGACTAGATAGCCCTGCCAGCCTTTCAAGAACTCTTCAGCATGCTGGCCTGAACGACTATCCTGAAAGTCATAGATCACCGCCTGAACTGGATTATACTGTGTGGTGGCATAGGCCCAGACATAACCTTTCTTCGGTTTTTTATTATTCTCACCCATCCGCATGATGGTGACCGGTGTTTCATCTGCATGCAGCACCCGCTGTTGCAGCACCACCTCTTTTAAGGCATTGGCCAGAGGTTCCAGTTCTACACCGCAGCGACCTATCCAGTCAGATAAAGTGGATCTGGACAGATCAATGCCAGCCCGCTGATAGATCAGGCGCTGACGGTACAGCGGCAAATGATCGGCATACTTCGATACCAGCACATGGCTGAGCAATTCAGGTGAAGCAATGCCTTTATCAATCACATAGGCGGGCATCGCTTGCTGAGTTAGAGTGTCACACTGATCACAGACCCATTTACCACGCACATGCTGTTCCTTATAGAACTGTGCCGGTCTGAAATGCAGTTTTTCACTGACATCTTCGCCGATACGACGGAGTTGGCAGCCACAAGCACATTGGGTTGATGCAGGTTCATGCTCAATACGGATGGTGTGTAGATGATCTGGCAGTGGTCGACGTTTAGGTTTATTGGTTTTGGCTTTCTGTGTCGCTGCATTGGTTTTATCTGCATTTAGCCGTTCCAGTTCTAGATCAACCGCGGCAATATCTTCTTCAACCGCTTCATCCCACAGATGGATTTGTTTTGCCGTTAAGTGTTCATTCTTTTGGGCGAATTTGTGCTTTTTAAACAGCGCCAGTTCATGCTCGTATTTTTGATTGAGAATAGAAAGATGTTGAACTTTGGCATCCAATTGTTGGTTTGATTGTGCTAGAGACTGATGCTGCAGCGCCAACTGCCTGGTGAATTCCAGCAGTTGTTCATGGGTCAGTTGGCTTAAGTCAGGCAGCGTATTCATGACCGCAGTATGCCTGAGGTCATGAGAAGAATGAAATAGAACGTTTGGAGAATAGCAGAATGGTCGAGCCTGGTTTAAAGCATCGTCACCACCTGCTGTCGTCCAATGCGCTGCCAGGGCAAACCTTGGATCAGTGCCTGTAACTGTTCCGGGCTGAGGGCCACGGTTTCACCTTGGTGAACTTGAGCCCAGTGAAATTTGCCCTGTTCCAGCCGCCGGGCACACAGCCAGATGCCCAATCCATCATGTACCAGCACTTTCATGCGATGGCCACGTTTATTACAGAACAGGTAAGCACAATGCGGTTTGATGTAGCCAAAGGCTCTCACCACCTGAGCCATGGTCGTATCCATACCTGCACGCATGTCCATGGGCTGAGTAGACAACCAGATTTCATCAATGCGGATCATGTTGCAAGTGCCTTGAGTAATTCTGCCAAGGCAGGTATTTCTGATGTCTGCCATTTTAGCTGAATATCATTATTCGTATGAGGCACGGTGATACACAACGTGATCCTCTCATCAATAGGTTGGCTGATTGCAGCAGTGTAAGGCAAAGCAATAAATGCTGGATTCACATGAGTAGGATCCTGCACGGCACCCTCATGATGGCTGAAGATCCTGATCCAACGACTGACAAGGTTGGCATTAATACTATGTTGCAGTGCGACCGAAGCGATCGAGGTATTAGGATTTTTGCAGGCATTGACAATACTGAGTTTGAATTCTTTGCTGTATTTTCGGCGTTTTTTAGCAACAGGAGGTGTTGCTGAATATATATCCATGTTCATGGATTAAGTCCCCACTTGTTTTTAGGTGGGAACTAAATTAAGGCTTATAGGATCGCTTGGTAAGGCTGTGTTAGCCGGATGCTTACACTTAAACCACAGAAACAACCTCCACATTGTTCATGTTTTAGTAAAAGGTTAGTTCTATTTTGGGTACATATCCCCTAAAAAAAGATAGGTAAGTACCCAAAATGGTATCTACCTATGGTTCTTAATCATCTATAAATTCACTAAAACATGTCTCAGGCATTGAACCTCTAACTCGTATAGCTCCACCAATATTAATTAAAATTTAATAACCAAAAAATCATGACATAGACTTTTTACAATATGAATTAAATATTCTAAGGTAATTTCTCGGCTCTCTAAATATTACTGAGATTAGCTACTCTTAATAATAAGAGCATTACCACCATCATTATTACAAACACATAAATTCTTTCCACTCAAAAAAAACACCAAAAAACACTATATATTGTGTTTCATCTTAAAACATAGCACAATATATGTGAATTTCTCTTTCTAGCTATAATTTTAAGTAGAGGCTGTAATAATCATGACGACTCAGCAACAATTCTTAGATCTTCTTTCTGACATTGAGCCTTCTACAACCACAGTTACTAATTGCTCTAGTGCTCATAACACTCTTCGAGATGCTTTAAAAGAACACAATGAATTTAGCCAAGTTCATGTTACAACATACCTATCTGGCTCTTACAAAAGAAATACGGCTGTACGTCCCACTACAATAGGTGGTGAAACCCAGAGACCGGATATCGACATTATTGCTGTAACTAACCATACAAAAGATGATGAACCTAAAGTGGTATTAGACGCAGTTCATCAAGCTTTGAAAGATATAGGTTATTCGAACCTGACCATGAACCGTCGTTCGGTCAATGTTCAACTTCAAAAAGCAGATATGGACGTTGTACCTATTATTGTTGATGGGGATAGTTTACTGATTCCAGATGTTCATCTTGAAGAGTGGCTAGTTACCAACCCTCCTGCACACACTCAATGGACAATTGATGTAAATAAAAAAACTAATGGAAAATTTAAACCTCTCGTTAAACTTTTCAAATGGTGGCGTCGTGAGCATCTGTCAGAATTAAGACGCCCTAAAGGGTTTATATTAGAGTGCTTGGTTGCTGAATATATGGACTATAGTGAGTCCAATTACGAAAAGTTATTTGTCCATCTTTTAGAAACTATCAGTACGACATATAACGGCTATGCATCATTAAATTTAGTTCCACATTTGGAAGACCCTGGTGTACCTGGAAGTAATGTATTTTCTACAGTTACAACAGATGAGTTCAAGACCTTCCATGAAAAAATAAAAGAACAAGCAAGTATTGCACGAAATGCATTAAATGAAACGGATAATGATAAAGCATTAACATTATGGCGTCAGGTTCTAGGTAGTCGCTTTCCTCGTTCTGCATCACAAAGAAGCACCAACTCCGCTGGTATAGCCGACTCTTTAATTCGCCCCGCTCTTGGCTTGGGACTGACATTTCCCTCTACTCCTATTTATCCAAATAAACCAGGAGGTTTTGCATAATGACTGTTCTTCCTAATTTCTCAGCGCGAATGCTTGAAGAACAACATTTACTAAAAGATTTAGAACATTTAGATGAAAAATTTTCCATTCAGGAGTGGATATCAACAGATACTAACGAAGTACATTTAAAGTTCGAACTTAAAATAGGCACTAAAGTTTTCCTAGGCATCCTCGTCTATCCAGAACTATTTCCTGATGTACCAGCACATATACAGCCACAACAACATGGTGAAAGATGGAGTTCTCATCAGTACGGAGGTTCAGGAGTATTATGTCTAGAATATGGGCCCGATAATTGGCACCATAATATTAAAGGAGTAAGACTAATACAAAGCGCTCAACTTCTCTTATTAAATGAAGTTCTGAGTGATCTAGCTCCTGATGTTGAGCCTGTACAATCCCGTCATTCAGAGACTGTTGGGCAAAAAATTAGAAAACACTCCAATAGACTGTTATGTACACCGATCTTGAAACAGACCTTGAATAAAGTGGAGGCTGAAAGAACCGAAATTAAAGCTGTTATCTCATTAATTAAAGAAACTGCTGTATTCGTAGTAACTCAAATTCAGAACGAACCCCTATCTGACATACCTGCTTCATTTGCGAATGAACTAAATGAAATATCTGGTTGGGCAATACGTACAGATAGCTGCCACCTCATTAAAGGTTCTGTGACTGATATTTCTTCACTTGAAATATTTTTAAATGCCTCATGCTGCAATGAAGAAACACTTGGAGACTCATCAAAGGTTATTTTAATCTATGATTTACTGGGTAATATGGACTTTTTTTATGTTAACAAAGCCTCCTCATTATTTATAAAATTCGAAGAGATTGACCTCTTTAATGATAAAAACCAAAGATTACCAATGGAATTCAGTGATATACATAACACAAAAATTGCAATCATAGGTCTTGGTTCTTTAGGAAGTAAAATTGCAATTTCACTAGCAAGATCAGGTTGTTCAGATTTTTGCTTAGTGGATGATGATATCTTTGCTCCTCATAATATTGTACGTAATGAACTTAATTGGTTAGACGTGGGATTCTCCAAAACCTATGCAGTTGAGCGTGCCTTAAAACGTATTTCAACTGAAATGCGTATTAAATCTTATGATATGCGAATTGGAGGGCAAGAAAATCCTTTGTTAAATGTACAAATAGTTAATGAAATTAGCTCATGCAATTTGATTATTGATGCAACAGCAAATGCTCATACATTTGTAACTTTAGCTGCAATAGCAAAAAGAAAACATATTCCAATAGTATGGGGCGAAATATTTGGTGGAGGTGGTGGAGCAATGATGGCTCGAAGTCGACCAATCCTTGATGCTCCACCATTAGAAATCCGCAATCATATTCATGGTGTATTAAGTAAGCAAGAACCGATTCCAGAGGGAAAAGCCAGTAACTACGGTTTTGAAACACCAGATCAGGTTTATATTGCATCAGATGCGGATGTAACCGCTCTTTCAGCAGCAATGACACAGTTCATATTAGATATTTTATGTCCTCAAGATAGTGAACCTTCTGCTTACCCTGCTTCAGCATACTTAATAGGATTTCGTAAATACTGGATCTTTAAATGTCCTTTTGATACCTATCCTATCGACTGTTCAGGTGCATTAGTATCAGAAACACTTATAGGTAATCAGCAACCAGAAAGGCAAAATATTGATTCAGTCATAGAGCCTCAACATATAGAAGATTAATTCTGATGCTTACAATATCCATTCCTACTGACATACAAGATTTGCTGATAAAAGCTCTACTAAAATCTGGAATCCATGAATGTGGTGGTGTCTTGATGGGTGAGCATATAGGTATAAATCATTTTAGAGTCAGCTCATTAACTGTGCAAAAAGTTGGAGCTATTGCTTCCTTTGTACGAGGGATTACAGATGCTATTAAAGCTATACGCCTTTTTCACAAATCAACAAATAATAATTATCAAAGATTTAATTATTTAGGCGAATGGCATAGTCATCCCCTTTTTAGCATACAACCTAGCAGCAAAGACCATTACACAATGAGAGAATTGATATCTGATCCTAAAGTTGGTGCAAACTTCGTGGTTTTATTAATTTTTCGTTTAAAGGATAACAACCTTGAAGGTAGTGCCCATACTTACTTACCTGATGGCTCTTACTTCCAATCTATTTTAGATTTTGAGAGACAATAATGAGTGCTAGTCTATTAGAAAAACAATCTACTGGTGGTGCAATTGCACGAGTAGGGTTTGAGTATCAAGATGCTTTTGTATTGAGAAGCTTACCTTTGTGGCTTTCACAAAGTGCATTTAGTCACTTCGTCAGCGAGTCAATAGGTGATATTGAGGCTTGCTATTTTTCTTCAGAAAAAACTTTGCAACGAGTTATGTATGAAGCTAAAAATCATCCCTTATCCCCTGCAAAATTTTGGGAAGAAATTTCACGCTTCAAACAGGCTTTTGATATCCCATCGAATGATTTTACTCGCTTTGGATTAGTATGCCCTAGCTATTCATCTACTCTTGACCCATTCTTTGCAGATATTGAGCGAATTAGAGGTGTTGGCTCTTCATACAGCGCAAATTCTGTGGTTTTACAGACTAGTCGGCAAGAGATTATTAACTGGTGTACCGAAAAAGGATATGAAGCTTCACTGGCTGAATTCGCACTTGATCATGTTGATTTTCTATCTTTCACTGAAGACGACAACGACTCAATATTTATAGGTCAAATCACGGAAAATCTACCTGTTATCGAGCTACTTCCTCGTGATATCAAAAACCTCAGAGAGCAGTTTAAACATCTAATTTCCCGCTCCTCCTTTGGCCCTATATATCGTAAAGAACTTGAAAAGCTTATCCTACTTGCTCTCAAAGAAGATAAAAATCTTTGGCTATCGAATCCTATTAAAATTAACCTTTCATCATCAATCCAGTATCAAGAATTACACTTAAATATTAGCGATTTCAATAGTCCTAATCGTTCACAAAAAACCTCTAGTGATTGGGAAAACTTAGTTCAACAAGCAATTTCTGTTGGTGAGTTTATCCATAATTGTGGGGAAAGACGAACTATTCTCATTGATGGTAAACAGCGGATGTCTAGCGCCTGTATGCTTGGTTATATATTCAGTGCTACACGAAATTTTCTACTTGAAATAGAACATAACAGCATTTTTTACCGCACTGATAACCATCATAAAAAAGACGGAACTTTTTTTAATAAACTAGAGTCTTATGAACAACAAGGTGAAACTGAAGCGATTGTTACTATTGGATTCCCTACCTCTATAGGAAGAGATATTGAATCTACTAGTAGTCTTGGCATAAAGGGATTACCTAAATTAAATTTAGAAAGTACTAATGTGATTGATAGTATTGAAACTCTGAATCTTGCAGTTAGAGAGGCTAAATCAGCTTTAGTTTCTTTCAAATCCAACAATCAATTGTCCAAACTGCATCTCTTTATTAAAGCCCCCTCATTATTTGCAATGGTCTTAGGACATCGTTTGAATGGGATTTGTGATATTCAACTTTACGATTGGATAGATGGGCAATACATCCCTACAGCCGAGCTGAATATTTAGATATGATATATAGATAATATTACTCACTAACCTTAGTAGTGGGTAATATCTCTAAACTACCCTAACCATAAAACAATCGTGATTTTTGATTGTTTTTCTTTTTTTATTGTTTTTTTGATTCGTATACATTAATACATATCTATAAATTCCATTCCTATCTATTTTTTGTCACTGTTAGAGCTAACAAACCCTCAATCTGACAGCATTTATAAAAATCAATAGCTTCTTTGATTAATCCTTAAACACAAGATATAGAATTTTTAAAGAACCTATACACAATATAATGTGATCTATATAATGATTGCATTCATCCTAGTTCAATAGAATGAAACCAAATTTTGAGGTATCTGTAATACGATATTTCTAGATGTGAAACAACATCAAATTTATTGGCATGAAGAAATGTATACATTTTTTCACTATTTTTGTTAAAGATTACAGGTTATCTTACTGTAAATAAAGGATTTATTCTTATGTATACACTTCTAACATAAATAGAATGTCAATAATCTGACAGGTTTTAAATCCTCCCCGACCCTCCTTTAATAAAGGAGGGAGAAAATCCCCCTTTTCAAAGGGGGACTTAGGGGGATTACGAAATTCAGGCAATAAAAAAGCCCTCTAGCGTCCGTCAAAACTAACTAGAAGGCTTTCAATCTCGAAGTGATACCAAGATGGTCACAACGAGGCTGGCATCACAAAATGCGTGAACGGATTGTATCATCGATTCGAGAAACGAGCCAGTAAGAGTCATCTTGAATTTGTAATGGAGATTATCTCTATGGCTACGAAAAAAGTTTCTCGTGATGCAGGAACTGGGCGTTTCGTAACTGAAGGCTATGCAAAAAAGCATCCTAAAACTACAGTTACTGAAACAATCAAGCCTAGTAAATCATCTAAAAAATGATTTAAACGTGAATCCTAGTTTCGGCTAGGATTCACAAACTAAAAGTAAAAGGAAACCTCAATGCCCCATATGACCCACAACTACATGTTAGGACTTGCGGCATTGCTGATTTCCTTTGGTATTACCTTTTACGCACCGATTGCTTATTTCTGGTTCAAAGTTCGCCAGCAGCGTAAGCAAAATAAGTAGTGGGGATTGTGCTTGTGTATAAATTCACAACACTCATCGACAAAACTTAATTTTGCTTAAACAAATTGAGCGTATAGTAAGACATCTCAGCCAAGCTGAATGTCTCATAAAAGATATAAAGCAACGTAGAGAGAATTGATATGTCTATCCTAAGTTGGGACGATTTCGAAGATGATTCGCAAAAACCGGCTGCACCTGAACAGCAGCCTGCGCCCGTCGAGCCGCAAAAAGCGACTAATTCACAGATGGTATCTGATGCAGGCAACGCATCGCCGGATGTGGCAGCTGCACAACCCCTTAGAGCCACTCAAAACCGAGGATCAAATCCAACCGATTCGCTGGCAAGAGCATCTGCTTCCCTAGAACAACTTGATGTAGCTCCAGGCTTAGAAGAGCTTGAAATGGGTGCACAGCGTGTACAGGTTGACGACAAAGCGATGATCAACTGTCGTGCTGACTTGAATCAGCTTGTACCGTTTAAATACGAATGGGCTTGGCAGAAGTATCTGGACGGATGTGCAAACCACTGGATGCCGCAAGAAGTCAACATGAACCACGACATTGCGCTGTGGAAGTCTGAAAATGGCTTGACTGAAGATGAACGTACCATCGTGATGCGTTCACTTGGTTTCTTCTCGACTGCCGATTCACTGGTTGCAAACAATCTGGTACTGGCGATTTATCGTCACATTACCAACCCTGAATGCCGTCAGTACATCTTGCGTCAGGCGTTTGAAGAAGCGATTCACACACACGCTTACCAGTACTGTATCGAATCTTTAGGTATGGATGAAGGCGAAGTCTTCAACATGTACCGCGAAGTTCCGTCAGTGGCACGTAAAGCAGCATGGGGCCTGAAATACACTCAGTCTTTAAGTGATCCTACTTTCAAAACCGGCACACCTGAAAATGACCAGATCCTGCTTCGCAACCTGATCGCATTCTACTGTGTACTTGAAGGTATCTTCTTCTACTGCGGTTTCAGCCAGATCCTGTCGATGGGCCGTCGTAACAAGATGAATGGTGTTGCTGAGCAATTCCAGTACATCCTGCGTGATGAGTCAATGCACCTGAACTTTGGTATCGATATGATCAACCAGATCAAGATCGAAAATCCGGGGCTATGGACGACTGAATTCCAGGAAGAAATCATTCAGATGATTCTTGAAGGTACGATGCTGGAAATCGAATACGCACGTGACACCATGCCACGCGGTGTACTCGGCATGAATGCTGGCATGATGGAAGAATACCTGAAGTTTATTGCGAACCGTCGTCTGGCGCAGTTAGGCTTGCCTGAGCAATTTGCTGGTGTGAACAACCCGTTCCAGTGGATGTCAGAGATGATGGACTTGCGTAAAGAGAAGAATTTCTTCGAGACGCGCGTAACAGATTACCAAACTGGCGGTGCGTTAAGCTGGTAAGCTAATTTTATTGTTTGCCTTTTTCTAAAGGGAGGGATCATTCCCTCCCTTTTTTATTACTTTATAAAAATTTTAATATGGGGTAGCAATGAATACACAAATAGATATAGAAGTGGTAAATAATAAAGTTGACGAACTTAACACTAAAGAAATTAGCGAAGATCTATTTATACAGATTTACACAGCAAAAGATCTAGCTACTACTGAAACTGAAAATAGTAATCAATTAGTTAAATTATTAAAAAACGAAGTTGATGAATATAAACTTTCTAATCAGACAGGAAAAATATTTTTTGATGAATTCATATATGTTAATACAATAGGTTTTTATCCAGCCAGAGAAGGAAAATTTGAGCTTAGGTATACAAATCTAGCTAATGATTCAGTAAAACTTCTCAAATCTCAAGTCAATGATAAAGGACGAGTAGTTTTTGCTATTCATGATACCGTATCAAGTATCAGTATAAAATACGAAAGGGATAATCTATTTTCATCAAAAAGTTTAAAAATTAAAGATTTTTGGATTTTTGGTTTAAATTTCGAAGCCTTTAATAAGGAAGTAAGTTATTTAAAAACCCTATATGATGACAGAGCTGAATTCACAAAAGAATTTCAAGAACTCAAAGCGCAGCTCCAAAAAGGTAAAACTGAACTAAATCAAAAAAAAGAAGAAACAGATCAATATATATCTGAAAAAGAAGCATTAATTGAAGAGCTAAGTGAAAAAATTGAAGAACTAGATGAAAGTAAAACTAATCTTCGAACATCAATACAACAACTGGAAAGCCAGAAAGAAACTTTAGAGTCTCAACTTACTGCAAAAAATTCTGAGTTAGAACGTTTAACCAAAAATAATGAAAGTTTAAAAAAAATTAATATTGAGGTGGATAAAGAACTTACTCAATTAAAACTAAGAAAAGAGGAATTAGCGGCAGAAGTGAACTTAGTACCTGATAACTTAATAGGTTTTAACCAAAGAACCAGTGAATCTAAAAGAACTTATTATTGGCTTTGTACCATACCATTAGTTATGCTGAGTATATTGTTTTATTGTGCTTGGTCCAATATCACAAAGTTTTCATCAACAGAAGGTATCAAAACACTGGAACAAGCCTATGTATTACTTATACAACGCTTACCTTTAACATTTCTTATAATCACAATGGTTTCAATTTTAGTAGCGCTTCTATACAAAATGCTTAGACACTTAATGGAGATACAACAACAAGAATTAAGCTTATCAAAAATTAGTGTCCTTGCCAGAGACGTTGCAGACAGTGAATATCAACATTTACCAGAAAATGAAAAACAAGAACATCGCATAAAACACAAGATGCAATTAATTAGAGAATATTTTAATTCTGAATTTGAACGCCATAAAGAATTTATAAAAAATGAAAAGAATGAAGATATGGGACAAAGTATCAACATTCCATCTCAACTACGTAATTTAGCAAAATTTAAAAAATAATATTATCCCGCTCCTAGAGCGGGATATATTTATAAGGAAGTATTTTAGATTTTATTACCTAATCTCTTCCCTGCTTCATCAATAACCATTTCCCCGTCTTCTTTGCTAAACGCTGCGCGCTGCGGAGCAGAAAGAATATCTAAAACAATTTCTGATGGAGGAAATTTACAAGTTCACCCTCCTCACCCGCGTTCAGTCTGCTGATCTCACCGATCGATATTCTGAACGGGTGGAAAGTGCCGAGGAATTATCGAAATGGGTAAATCAGCAAAAGCTCTAGTTTTATCTCAAATCCTCTGATCAACTTTTCAAAACTTAAATATTAAAAAATCACGCTTAAAAAGCGGGATTTTTTATTTTGAAAATTTAGCAGCAATAAACCATTTCAATTAAAATTCTTTTGTCACACTCAGACCAGCGCTCCAGTTCCGCCCTTCTGCCGGCTCAAAGAAACGGCTATTACTTTCATTGACAATCACCGAACCAGAATAATCTTTATCAAACAGGTTATCGACACGCGCAAAAGTATTCACCGCCCAATCTTGCATTTTCCAGTGATAACCTACATTGGCACCAGCGACTGTGTAGCTTGGTGCAGCATCCGAATTCAAGTCATTCACATAAATCTTATCGGAGTAACGCACATCGAGTCCTGCATGTAAGCCACTTTCAGGCTTCCAGCCCAGACTTAAAAATGCCTGATTTTTGGCAATCCCCGGAATATAGTTTCCGGCTGCAATAGCAGCAACCGTACCGATTGCGGGAATGTCAGCATCAAAAGTAGCATCTATATAGCTATAGCTGGCCTGTGCAGTGAGGTCACGCCATAGATTTTTATTCCAAGATAACTCTACACCCTGTCTTAAAGTCTGATCAGCATTACGGAACGTCGATTTACCGTAATAATTTTTTAAAGGCACGATGTCATCTTCCGTCAATGTATAGAATACGGCTGCGGTAAATTGTCCTAATGTGTTATCTGATTTCAAACCAATTTCATATGTTTCGCTTTCTGATGCTTTTAAGTTAAAAGGTGTAGAACTCTCAACCGCAGGATATGCCATTTCAGTAAAGGTTGGTGTTTCAAAACCTTGGGCATAGCTTGCATATGCCATAAGTTCAGGAACAATTTGCCAACTTAAAGCAAGCGATGGTAATAATTTTTGATAATCAGTTTTTCCTGAGTTATCACCATTTCTATCTTTTTCCTCATCGGCTTCAACAATATAATGGTCTTTAGATTTAAAATGTACATTGCTGTAACGTAAGCCCGCATCAACATTTACAGTATCAGTGACGGCATAAGATGCTTGAAAATAAGGGTCTAAATTCCATAAGGTGTTGTCTTCATCACGGCGTAGTTTACCTTTTACACCAAATTGCGTATCACCGATAAAGTTTTCATAGCCATAACGTTCTTCAGTCATACCGTCAATCGCTACACCAGCAATGAGTTTTAAGTTTGGTAAGACTTCTTTGCCTGTCCAGCGTAAATCTGTCCCATAAAAATTACGGTTAAAGTCAATTACACCACCCGGGTGGTTTGCTGCCTGCTGAATAGTCCTAGGAATACAAATATTCGTATCTTTCACATATGCACACTTCGGAATAGACTGATATTGTGTAACTTCACGCTGTCCCCAATAGGCCATACCATACAGTTCATGCTGGTTATTGATCGGTTTATTCCAGGTTAGACCCGTTTGAACCTGTTCAATTTCTTTGCGCGCATTGAAATCTAATACATTTTTTACTGCTTGTTTAGGATTTGCTTCCCAATCCTTTCTCTCTAGACCGCCCGGATCATTTGCTGCAATTTTAACGTAGTTATTGACCCAGTTAATTTTACTGCCATCTTCCAGATCCCAGGTCAGTTTGGCATTATTCAGAACTTTATGTGCACTGCTGTGGTCACGGTAACCATTGGTATCAAAATAAGACGAGCTGATTATATAAGCCGGTTCATCGGCATTTTCTGAACCACCTTGCAAAACCAACTTGGTCTGCCCTTTGTTCTGGCTCCCTGCAGAATGCCCCAGTTCAATTGAGTCAGCGCCTTGCCCCTCTCGCGTGGTGGTTAAAATCGTCCCCCCGGAAGAGTTGCCATACAGCGAGGAAAATCCACCACCTAAAACCTCAATATGGTCCAGACTGTTCAAATCAATATTCGAGGTTTGTCCCTGCCCATCCGGCATCGTTGCAGGGATTCCATCCACATATAAACGCA
Organism: Acinetobacter lwoffii; assembly: GCF_049367455.1. GTDB lineage: Bacteria > Pseudomonadota > Gammaproteobacteria > Pseudomonadales > Moraxellaceae > Acinetobacter > Acinetobacter lwoffii_W. The sequence goes on along the minus strand of NZ_JBMPXW010000001.1, from coordinate 2,143,467 downwards.
CACCACGCACACCGAAACTGGAGCGTGCGCCAAAGCCTCGCATCGAAATTTGCAGGTCCTGGGCATAGTTTTCACGATTATTTAACTGTAATCCTGGAACACCTTTTAATGTTTCCGAAAGGTTCACATTCATGCTGTTATCTTGTTCTTGATTCAGATAATACACTGACGCCGGTGTGGTCAATCGCTCCCGATCGGTACGGGTCGCTTGAATGACAATCGTGTCTAACCTTTGGACTTCTTGTGTGTCATTTTCTGCATAAATATTCTGACCTGCGCAAGCAATCAGGCAGGACAAGGTCGATCTCACAAATGGAAGTTTCGGGCTTTGATACATAAATGACAGGCCTTATTTGAAAGTGGTTTAATGCGGCAAATACCTTATCGAGATGGCGTACATCTCATGATTCAATTCATTTTGTTTTAAACATCGATACCAAATAAATGTACTGATTCGATGACATATAGTTCGCTCAATGGATAGAAAAACTTTGAGCTTAAAATTCTGTGTTCGGTAAATTCAGACTTGATTAGTCCTTTATCTGAATAGCACTGAAAATCAGCCATATACAAAGAATATTATTTTAATGTGATCTGAATAAAATTGAGCTTTCAGAAACAAATCAACATCATTTCTCTGTGTCCTTAAAACTCGATGTAGGCATTCAACAATAGCGTATAAAAAAGCCTGACGAATCAGGCTTCTTCATACTTAATTAAAGGTTCAACTATTTATTGTCTGGCAAGGCATAAGCCACCAGAGAGTCGCCCATTTTGGTGCCAAAGGAACCATGACCACCGGCCATAATGACCACATATTGCTTACCATTGGCTTCATAGGTCATTGGCGTAGCCTGACCACCTGCAGGTAGACGACCTTTCCATAGTTCATCACCGTTGTTCACGTTAATGGCACGGATGTAGTTATCTTGAGTTCCACCCACAAACATCACGTTGCCCGCAGTTGAAATAGGTCCACCCAGCATCGGCACACCCATTTTGAATGGCGGCAATGGAATGCCTGGCATACTGTCACGAATGGTACCGATACGGCGTTTCCAGGCCACTTCATGAGTATTTAAGTCCACACCTGCAACAAAGCCCCATGATGGCTGTTTACACGGCAGCCCAAATGGAGACAGGAACGCACTGATTTCAACACCATAAGGCACGCCATACATCGGTTGAACGCCGGCTTCTGTACCTGCACCTTTAGCCGTCTTAGGACGGTTCGGATCTTGAGGAATCAGTTTTGATACAAATGGCAAGCCAATCGGGTTGGTTAATGCAATTTGACGGTCCGGATTCACCGACATACCACCCCACTCAAACACACCCAGGTTACCCGGGAAGACCAGCGTCCCATTTTCAGAAGGTGGGGTATAAATGCCATCGTAATTCAGTTTATGGAACGCAACACGGCAGACCAACTGGTCAAACATGGTCGCACCCCACATCTGTTTATCGGTCAATTTCTCTTGTGGCGCTAGGTTAAAATCAGAGAATGGTTGAGTTTTAGAATAGAACTCGCCTTTGGTTTGAGGTCCACGCTTCACAGATTGTGGTACTGGTTTCTCGGTAATCGGTACAATGGCTTTACCATTACGACGATCCAGCACAAAAGCATTCCCGGTTTTGGTCAAGACATAAATGGCTGGAACCATATTGCCGTTTTTGTCTTTAATCTCGGTCAATGTCGGCTGTGAAGGTACGTCCATATCCCACAAATCGTGATGGGTAGTCTGGAAGTTCCATACCAGCTTACCGGTCGTCGCATTCAGGGCCAGCATCGAGTTGGCATAACGCTCGTCCAGTTCAGTACGGTGACCACCGTAAATATCCGGTGTGCCGACACCCGTTGGTACGTAGACGATATCCAGCTCTGCATCATAGGCCAAAGGTGCCCAAGCATTTGGAGAGTTATGTACAAATTTTTGACCCGGTGCAGGAATCAAATTCGGATCTTCAGCGCCTGTGTCAAATACCCAAAGCAGTTCACCGGTATTCACGTCATAACCACGGATCACACCCGACGGTTCTTCAGTTGAATAGTTATCTGTGGTTGAACCCGCAATAATAATGGTGGTGCCGGTGACTACAGGCGGTGAGGTTGGAATATAACCACCCGGATATGGGAATGGCATATCTTTTTGCAGATCAACTTCACCATTTTTACCAAAGTCAGAGCAGACTTTACCGGTGGTTGCGTTTACCGCAACCAGACGCCCATCATTGACCGGTAAAATGACTTTTTGTGGACATTCAGCAGAGCTGCTTTTTTTCGCAGCGAGACTGCTTTCAAAACCAGCCGTATTGTTGACATCATAATAAGATACGCCACGGCAGGTTAAATGCTGATAGGTATGATCAGCTTTCAGCTTTGGATCATAAGTCCATTTCGCCTTACCAGTTGCCGGATCAAGCGCAGTCAATTTCTGGTGAGTGGTACAGATGTACATGTTGTCACCCACCTTGATTGGAGTAACCTGATTGGTGGTTTCACCCGAGTCATTTTCAGTCTTGAATTCGCCCGTGTGATATTCCCAAGCCACCTGCAAATCTTTGACGTTTTCAGTATTAATCTGCTTTAAGGGTGAATAACGCAAACCGGACTGGGTACGGCCATAAGCCGGCCAGTCTTCATCTGCTACACCGGGGATTGACTGGGGGGCTGCAGGCTGCTGGGATTTTAATTCACCGCGAATTTCTTGCGGGTCATTAAATACAGAATAAATCATGACAGCGATGGTAATGGCCAATGAAGCACCCAAGGCAATTTTCGCGGTTTTAGCATGATCAAAGCCACGTGTGGTAGCCGGAATCAGCAGGGCTAAACCAAACAGACCTAAAATATCTAAACGCGGCGCAAGTGCAAAGAAATCTGAACCGACTTCCCACAGCCCCCACACCACTGTCGCCAAAACGAATATGGCATAAACAAGGAGTGCAGCACTTTTTCGTTTATACAAGAGAACTGCGGTCGCAATAAAGAGAATACCTGCAATGATGTAGTACCAAGACCCACCCAGCACTGCAAGATAAATCCCTCCAATCAGCAGTCCTATACCGAAAACAGCGGCAATGACCGCTAAAATCGTTTTCAGTACCGAACCTGATGATGAAGTATTCATATTGAACACCTATAAAAGTTTTTTTGAAAGTCCATGCACATGACAGGCATGAGCACCCTTATTGTTAAATTCTGAGTTATAAATACATCAATGTCTTAAGCAGGCATTGCCCATTACTGCAACAAAGTACCTAGAGATTCAATAGTGTATTTGCAACTAAAAACTATGTTTTAAAATGACGTATTAAACTTGATTCCGCCCACCCATACATTTTCACCGTCTTTGTCCGCACCGACGTGACGCACATATTGCACATTCGGGCGAATAGTGAGCCAGTTGGTGGCATGTAAGCCATAATAAATTTCTGCATCGATTTCTTGATGATGGTCAGCACTGACATCGTCATTCATGTTGATGCGTGCAATACCAAATGCGATTTCATCTTGAGGGCGTGAATCCATTGCACCCTTATAAACCAGTCCAATATTTTGCATATCGCTGACGGTATTGGTTTTGGAGTCATGCACTGTCGCATTTATAAAGCCGGTCAAACCACGCGAAGTATCTCCGTCATGTGCAGTCAATTGTTGCTTGGCAACGATCCAGCCACCGTGGTGGTGATCTGTTTGATCTGGATTGGAAATGACTTCAGCATCCGCTGTACTGTAGTAATAACCGGCACGATATTCACCCGGTAGTTTCTGTTCACCCAGTTTAGGCGTCCAAACCACTTCTGCAGGAAGCATTGCCCCTTTAGAACCATCCGTACTCAGATTAAACCCTTTACCACGTTCCAGATTCTCAGGGTTGTACTCATAAGCACCGACTTGGGCATAAAATTCAGGGTTAATATTGTATTTGACCCGTGCAGCCCATTGGCTTACCGGCCAGTTGTACCACTGATCACCGACCCAGTTCCCGACTTGTGAACCGCATAGGGCCAGATTCTGAAAATCGCAGTCAAAACTGTTGAAGTCTTCGCCTTCACCAAAGCGCCCGACTTTCACATCCAGTTTTTGTTCCAGGAATTTTTTCTTGATCCATAAATCAGTCAGGCGCCAGGTTTGACCACGGCCCCAGACTTCTTGCACTGAACTCAGATGGCCACTTAAAGCAGCAGCGCTTTGAGACAGTGACTGACCGTTACGCTGGGTCACTGTTATTTGTGCTTCGGTGTCTTGCCAGCCTGCAATTTTTGCCAGATCCAGATGTGCCCCAAAACAAACTGGTCCGCATATTCAGTTTTATGGTTTGAAGATCTTTGCGCATCGATCAAGGTTGCCATTTCACCGGTATAACCAAAACTGAAATCATAGCCCTGATTTTGGAGTGCTGTACGTTGCCCGTTCCAGTCACCGAGCATCCACGGGCTTTCCGAACTGAAAGCAGCTTCAGCATGTACAGTGGTCGTGGTTAAGATGAAAGAGGCACAGCAAAGGTAAACGGCCTTCGATAATGGGGAGAGATACATTGAATGTGATACCTTCATCACAATATGAAGCTTTTTATTATACGCCTGTTGATTATAAAAAATCGTTACTAATAGATAAAAAGTATGAATAAAATGTTATATTTGTTAGTATTATTATATGCTTTTTGTAAATTTAAAATTTATAAGTATCTGTTTATCATCATATTAAATTTAACAACATCAAACCATAGTTCCAAAGAAAAATTTGATATTCATCAGATAGATTTAGCTTTAATTTCTTATAAAAGATTCAGAGATAAATCAGCTCCATTACTATTTAATTTTCTTCATTTCAAATCATGCAACGCTACATTTTTTGTTGATTGAATACTGAATCACTATTGCGATAAGGCTTTTAAAAACATGAAAAAATTATTGTCATTTCACCATAAACTTTTAAAAATTAGATTATGCTAAAGTTATTCTGATAAGAAATTGCGTCGCTTTAAAACAATAATCTAGCTTAATAGACGAGAACAAGCATGAAAGGTTCAATCCTTGATTTTTCTATTCAACACAATACCGGTTTTATCTCGGGGGATGATAATCAGCGCTATAGCTTTAATGGCGCAGACTGGCGTAGTGAGCGTCCACCTTCACGCGGTGATCGGGTCGATTTTATCGTCAATACCGCGGGTGAAGCATCTGAGGTTTATTTAACCTCAGGCAGTTCTATTTATCTGGGAGAAAAAATTTCCAGTCAGCTTGGCAAATATTCAAATCTGGATCAAGCCGAGGAAAATTACAGCAGCATTGACTGGTTTGTAAAATGTCTGACCAACTATGCAAACTTTTCCGGCCGTGCACGCCGTAAAGAATTTTGGTTCTTTATGCTGTTTTGTGTAATTTTAGGCATTGTTGCTGAGGTAATTGATACAGTTTTAGGCACTAAACCGCTGGTGAATAGCCTGCTTAATCTGGCACTTCTAGTCCCAAGTCTGGCCGTTGGCGCGCGTCGCTTGCATGATGTAGGACGCTCTGGTTGGTGGCAATTACTGACGCTTACCGTGATTGGCATACTGGTACTGATCTGGTGGTGGGCAACTGAAACCAAGCAACAAAACAATGAGTATGGTGCTCCTGCCAAATAACCGAACCTTACAAATCCCGTCTTGATGCGGGATTTGTTTATCGATTATTTAATGACTAAATATCAGCAAAATCAGACTTTCTCCATGCTGCAAGATCAATTAGTGAAATTTCCAGATGCTGTATGGGTGCAAATCTATAAAGATAAAATGCAGCTGATGAATATAGATGGCACGATTACGCATACTCTGCTACCCGATGTGCCTTATGCCCATCCGCGGAGTATTATTGCCGACTTTGATGCAGCCGCGGTGACGCTGAAACGGCTGTTACCATCGTCAATGATGAAGAAACTATTTAGCTCTATAGCACTGCTGCAAATTATGGATCTGCCTGAAGACGGTTTAACCGAAGTTGAAAAGCGCGCGTTACTCGAACTCGGTTATGAAAGTAGCGTGCAAAATGTCATCCTGTTTGACCATGCAGGAAATGCACTGACCAAAGCCAGAGTTCCACCCCAACATCGAATGACGATCATCAATATTTTACTGGTGATTATCATTATGGTGGTGTTGGCATCGACCTGGTTTTTGACGCTTTAAATGTTCTTGTAAGAGCAAAAATCCCGCACGCTGCGGGATTTTTATTGAGATAACAATCTAATAAGAGAGTTGATCTCTATAGATGTAGCAGCTTATAGACAAAATATCTCTAAAAATCAGCTCAAATAAAATAAGCAAAAATTAGGGTTTATTTAAAATAATCTAGCAACTGATTAAAGCGGTCTATTTGATATTTAGGCTGTGCCAGTGCTAACTCTTCCTGACTACCATAACCATAATTTACCGCAATAGTATCAATACCATTTTGACGGGCACCAAAAATGTCATGCTCACGGTCACCCACCATCATGCATTGATCGGCCTGTAACTGTTGTTGCGCTAAAATATACTCAATCAGCTCGGCTTTATTGGTTCGGTCACCATTCAGCTCACTGCCATGAATGTCGGTAAAATATTGGGCCAGATCAAAATGTTCCAGAATCTGTTTAGCATACACTGTCGGTTTTGCTGTAGCGACAAACAAGCGATAGCCACGGCGTTTCAGTTCTGCCAGTGTTTCTGCTACACCGCCAAAAACGTGATTTTCATAAAGTCCCTTGACTGCAAAACGCTCCCGATAACCCATCAAGGCCTGCTCAGCCAGAACATGATCGGCCTCAACATGTAAAATTTTGGCTAGCGAGGCTTTTAAGGGAGGACCAATAATCCAGTCGATATTGACCTCGTCACTAATCGGATGACCAATCTTTTCCAGACCATAGCGCGCAGACGTGGTAATCCCCACTTTCGGGTCGGTTAATGTCCCATCCAGATCAATTAAAATATTCTTAATCACCGCCCATCCCCTCTCATTAGTACCGATATAAATTAATATCGAGAGTTCATTCAAATTTGCCTATACTAATGCAATTTTAGTGAATGAAGGACATCATTTTGCGCCCTACCGTACTTTGCTTTTCCGGTTTAGACCCTTCAGGTGGAGCCGGCCTTCAAGCAGATATTGAAGCCATTGGTCAAAGTGGTGCACATGCGGCAATTGCCTGCACAGCCCTCACTATTCAAAATTCACAGCAGGTTTTTGGTTTCGAAGCCACTTCCAGAGAATTGCTGTTGGCACAGGCCAATGCGGTGGTCAATGACCTGCCCATTCGTTGCGTAAAATCTGGCATGTTAGGCACCACAGACAATATCGCAGCACTGGCCGGGTTTCTGGCTGCACATCCAGATTATCTCTATGTGCTGGATCCGGTTTTGGTCGCGAATAGTGGCGGTTCGCTGGGTAATCAGGAAACGCTGGTCAAAGCATTTACCCAGTTGATTCCATTAGCCACTATCTTAACGCCGAACACGGTTGAACTACGCGCCCTGACGGGTGAGCAAGACCTCAAACTGGCCACTCAAAAATTATTTGAAATGGGTGCACAGGCAGTTTTGGTCAAAGGTGGCCATGAAGATACGCCAGATTACATTCAGAACAGCCTGTATATCGCAGGTGAGCTGGTCAACGAAACTCGCTGTCCACGTCTGCCAGGTGAATATCATGGTTCAGGCTGTTCACTGGCCAGTTTCATTGCCGGACGTCTGGCCATGGGTGATCAGTTGAAAACTGCGGTACAGCATGCTGAAACCTGGTTATTTGGGGTATTAAAAAATGCTGAAATTCCTGTTCCAAATGGCCAGAGAATTCCAAAGCGTTTTTAAGATCACACTTCTTAAAATCAAAACTAAAAAAGCCTGAGTCATTCAGGCTTTTTTATCACTGCTATTTTTTAAACAATACTATTTGGCCTGATAAATGATTTTGCTTACATAGGTCGGTAAATTCCAGGCACCACCGGCGAAGCCTTTGCATTGTACGGTCAGACCACTGAAGCTTTTGACAAATTTCTTGCCATTCCAGGCCCATTCGTTCTGACTCAGACAATCGCCCAAACCACGCACTTTATGCCCGGAAAATATCTGGCCTTGGTTAAATGTTTCTCCCGAGGTCGTCACCAACTGTTTAAATTGCTTGTTTCGATCCATCAGCCAGAAGCCACTACCCATATTATAAGCCCCACGCCAGCATGGAATCTGAATCAGTTGATTCTGGGCATTAATGGGATAAATGGTCATAACATCATCATCCAGAAAACGCTGGCTAAACAGCAAATCACATTGATCTTCCTTGGTGGTCGCTTGCAGTTTTCGAATCATCTGCTGACTTGTTGCCGTATTCAGTTTCGCTTGAGTGACTTTGCCTGACTGATATTTGGGGATCAGAATTTTCGGTATCGCTGCGGCTTTAAGCACAGCCTGATTGGATTTTTTCCCCGGCCTGATCAAGGCTGAGGGCGTAGAAAGTCGACGCTGAAATTCATCCATCTTGAGTAAAACGGCACTGACGCCGGCGGTCGACAGGTTCCAGCGTGATTGCGCATTTTTAAATATCACTGGACTCGTTCCCTGCACCGCTTTCAGCAAGGCACGCGTTTGACTGCTATTGAGTTGCCCTATTCCCTCCCTATTCAGACCAATCACGCCATAAGGTGTGCTGGCAATTTGCAGCTGAAGCTGTCTGGTGGGTGTGGCAGCAGCTAAGGGTAAAATCTGGACCTGAGCTTTGATGCTACTGTTTGTCCCAGCAGCACGCTCTAATAGCACCGAAACCGGCTGATCAATATCTTGATCCGATTGATAACCGGCAGCACGGCAGGTACCAGTATTATCACAGGCAATTTCCCAGTCTTTATGTGAAAAATGCAGTCCTTGAATGGCCGCCAGACTTAATGAGCTGATACTGGCTAGACCAAATGTGATACTCATGATTTTGATGCTGTAGATCCATTTTTGTTTCATCATCTAGTCCTTATTTAAAACGCTTGCCGAGGTGGCAGGCCGCATCTGCTCAATCTGCTTCTGTTTATCTTTTTTCTTGCGCTCATTGCTCAAAGTCGCCATTAAATCCTGCGCCAAAGCCTTAAGCAGAATCATATCTTCAGCCTGCATCTGTCTCGGTTGTTTATCCAGCAGACACAGACTCCCAAGCGCAATTTCATTTTTATCTTTTAAGGGTACACCGGCATAGAAACGGATATGATGCTGTCTTAACTCTGACAGATGCGGAAAGCGAGGGTCACGCTGCAAGTCTTCTATCACCAAAGGCTCATTCTGATAAAGCAGATGGGTGCAGACTGAATCTTTACACATTTGTCGGGTTGCTACAGGTTCCTGAGTAAAAGGACTGACTGGAATATACATTTCGTGCTGATCCAGCCAGGAAATTTGTGCGTAGTCGACATCAAAAGCCTGACGGGCTTCTTCAATATATTGTTTATAAAGGATCTGATGACGGTGATCCAATAAACCCAATTCATTTAAAACCTGCTGCCGTTCTTTTTCATTCTTGATCTCCAGATTCTCAAACCAGCTTTCGCCTTCATTCAAGGTATAAGTTTCGATAGTCAGAATCAGATCATCGACATTATTGACCAGTGCCTCCAGCTCAAAACGTTGTTGCAGTTCATCCAGAAGCTCCAGCTGCATCACGCTCCAAGTCGCAAAAATGATTTTCATCTCAGGATATTGCTGCGCCAGTCTATATTTCAGCAACCGGATCTGTGCTGCAGGCGCATGATGAAAAATCGACACACATAAAATCTTGATCGAAGCTGGCAGTACAATACCCTTTCCTGATTCACTCGATTGAATCAGCACATCCGGATCATTTCGGGCAGCAATATTTTTGAGATTCAGCGCGTGTGCCAACATGGCAGAAATCTGGGTGTCAATTTCCCAACGTGCACCAACGCAATAGACTTCGGGCTGCTCGGCACTCATCTTACTCGGATAGGCTTTTTGAAACGCATGATTAAAGAACTGCAAGCCCTGATAAAGACGCAACCGGTGTTCAGCAGTAACATCAGTATCATGTCCTTGAGAATAAATCCGAATGGCTGGAATGGCTACTTCACCATAGAACATCTGTACACGACGGGCCACTTCCTCTGCACTGGGCTTTTTCGGTAATTGCGCACAGATGTAATCATTGGCTACCTGCATTGCATCATTGACTTCATCAGCCACCAGTCGCTGGTAAAAGCGTTCGGAGGGTGACAATACTGGCGTACTGCCAAGCAAGGTTTTGACAAAACCCAGTGCCGGTACATAATTGGACAAAACCAGCAGGCAGGCAGTCAAAGGCGTCGACAAGATCAGCCCTACCGGTCCCCAGAGGGTGGTCCAGAACGTAGCAGTCAGAATAATTGCCAAGGTAGACAGGCCGGTACTTTCCCCATAGAGCCACGGTTCAATCACGTTATTGCTGATGAGTTCCAGCACCAGAATCAAGCCCACAGTCCAGAGCACCATATCCCAGCCCGGATCAACGGCGAAAGCCAGCGTAATCGGGAAAATAGCTGAAACGATCGGGCCAACATAGGGTACAAAACGCATAACCACCGCGACCAGCCCCCACATGATCGCTGCCGGCACACCAATCAATAACAGTCCAATCGCCATGGGAATGCCATAAGTGACATTGACCAGCAGCTGCATGCGCAAATAGGTTCCGATACTTTTGCCGGCATCATCCAGCGCATCGGTGCCGATATTCAGATTACCGCCCAAGAGTTTCAGAAAGCGGTCGTGCAGGTCTTTGCCATTGAATAAAATCAATACCATAAACAGGAACACAATCCCGATAATCGCCAGCGGATTCAGGATTTTACTCAACCAGTCCAGCGCAGCCTCTTCACTCGTTGGTTCCAAACCGACCACTTTGACATTCTGCACATTCGGGTCTTCTGTTTCCTGTTCGGGTGTGTCTATCGAATCTTCGACTGTGTCAAAGGTCTGGATCGCACCGTCCCACATACTCGGTCCCTGACGATAGTTTTCGAGCATTTTCAGTTTTTGCTGGATAGTGTCCTGATATTGCGGCAGTTCCTGACTCAGCTTGCCAAGTTGCACCCCCAGATAAGTTGCAGTACCGCCCAGAAATGACAAGGTCAAGCACATGACCAGGCCAATCGCCGCCCATTGGGGACACCCCCATCGCTTTAAACGGGAAACCAGAGGAGAAAGTAAAAATGCCAGCAGAATGGCCAAAGCCAGCGGAATAAAAATATCACGACCAAAATACAACGCCGTCATGACTACAGCAGCAATTACAAAGCCTGCCATCATTCTGAGTGCATGGTGGGTGCGCTGTCGCTCGGACTGATCCGGCATCAATACTTCAGTCTGTTGTTGCAGGTTAGCCTGTTGTGGTTTTACTTGACTGTCCTTGTTGTTATCCACTTGAAAAGTCCTAAAATATTATTCCTTCAACATAATTTAGGACTTTCTATATTTTTGTTACAAAGGTATTCCTGTAATCATTTGCAAAGATATTTCACTTAAATCTTTTTAGGTAAATGGATTAACTGACGCTTTTGATCCGGCGCATTTTCCGGGTTTCGAGTTGCACAGGGACTGAAGTATGTTGATGTAACAATTGCCATTTACCTTGCTGCTTGCTCAGGCACATACTGACCCGACACCAGCCCAACTGAAAAATCGGTTCAATCACCGCATAATTCACCCGGACATAACCATCGACTACAGCCAGATCAGAAGTGACATGAATGTTCATATTCTGCCGCTCTACACGTATTCCTTCCGGCATAAATGCCCGATATTGCTGCCAGAGTGCCTGATAGGCTTCGACACCTTTAACTTCCATACTGACATCGACCAGACGGATCTCTGGCCGACACAATTGAACAATATCCTGAATTTCAAGTCTGGCTATGGCATTATCCCATTCCTGAAGAAATACCATGACCTCCCGAGCCAATTCTTCATCCCCAAAAATCTGCATTAAATTTTCCTCAATCGGACAAGTCAAACCTGAAATCTGGGATTCAATCAACTCACCCGATTTCTGATCTTTTGTTCTTATTATTTTGCCTATGCTAAAGCGTTATTCTCGCTTTGCTCTCCCCACTGCCTGATTGGATACAGCTCACCTGAAGATTATTTTTTAAATTATTTTTATTTCAATCAGGATGAATATGCTGTTTCTAGATTGGATGATTCAAAAATCAGCAGCAATTAAAAGTTACTTTAGAACTTTTATCGCATGCCTGTAAATGACATAAAGCGTCATTTAAAAATAGAAATAATTTTAGATCTGAATAGGATAGCGAGCTGTTGCAGACCAAGTCGATCTGTTTATAAATTTCGTACGGCATTGATAAAATTTAAGGCATTTGATCCATGTGATATCAGCAGATAAAAGCCATCATTCAGATAATGGCTTTACTATAAGTCTGCTTTGGCATTTCAATGATTTCGACACAAAGCTGTATTTTTAAGTCTGGCTGGGCCGCAATATATTGCTGCATGACGTCGAGCACCAATTCGGAAATTGCCTGACGAACTTCGACACTGCGCCCGCTCAACAGTGAAACTTTAGCATGCACATAGGCCTGATCTGTAACAACATTCAGTCCAATCACATAATCCTGCTGCATAATCGCACGACTTTTTAAATCATTGGGATCGGTGACATGGCCGGCGTTAAAAAGTGCCTGATGAATCGCGACCAATAAGGGTTTGATCTCGATATGTTGCAGATTGTCAGAATATTCCAGATGCAGGTGCGGCATTAAAGGGATCTCAAATCGAAATGTGAGGATCAGGCGACAGGAAAATGATCAGCCCCGAATTTCAGCAATAATGAGAATAATACGATTAATCAACCGTATTATTCTCTCGTCAGAATTTTAGTCTAAGGCTAAATTTAAGCTTTCTTGACATATTCGGATTTCAATTTCATCGGGCCGATCCCCTCGATTTTACAATCGATATCATGCCCATCGGCAGCATCAGGCAACAAACGGATACTTTTGACTTTAGTGCCCACTTTCACCACTGAAGATGAACCTTTGATTTTCAGGTCTTTAATCACCGTGACGCTATCACCGTCCGCCAGCACATTGCCGTTGGCATCCTTGATGATCACTTGTTCTTCAGTGACTTCACCTTCTTTCCACTCATGTGCACATTCAGGACAGATCAGTAGATCGCCATCTGTATAGGTATATTCAGATTGACATTTTGGACAGTTTGGCAGACCCATAAAAACCTCGAAAAAAAGAGAAAAATAAAATAAATGAAACAAATAAGCGCACAGTATAGCATCTTTGTCTAGAGCACTCATGAATAGAACATTGAGATGAAAACCACACAGGAGATCGAAGGAATTAATTGTCTGAAATCTGCGGATTAACCAGCAAAGACAGGAGTTGTAGTGATTCCTGCCAGCTCAAATGACACACCGCTGGCGGTACCACATCCGGATAACCCACCTGAATAATATGCAAACCGGTACCGATTGAGACTTTTTCAAAGATGATCGTCACCTCTATTTCACCCTGCAAGTCTGGGGTAGAAAACTGATCGGTATAGCGCAGCAGCTGATTAGGAATGACCTCATGATAAATACCATGAAAATGATGCTGGGTCCCGGTAGAAAAATTGGTAAAGGTCGTTTTATAGCTGCCGCCGGGTTTAACTTCCGCATGTTCTACTTTGGCAATAAAGCCATGTGGTGCCAGCCATTTGGCCAGTGCATCCGGATGCACAAAGGCACGATACACCCGCTCCGGTGGTGCACTGAACACACGATGCATTTTTAAGGTGTAACTCATTTTTTCTTGTCCTTTGTTCTTATTATTTTTTTATTGCGGGATATTCCCTGCATTTGTTGTGACTAAATCAGCCTGAGTTAAGTACTCATCCGAGTTATTTTATCCAGTTTTGAGCTGGCTATATATAATGAGTATGTATCTATATTCAGCTCAAATCTTCATATAACGATTAAATAGAGCAATAAAAAAACCCGGCAGCACCGGGTCTCTTATATTAAATGCTTTAAATACAAGCATGCTTAGCTACTACGCAGGCTGCTCTCTTCGTCATCCAGCTCATCATCATAGACATAGGCCATGCAACCCCAGCCATCATATTCACCCTGAAATTGTGCCGCGATTTTGCTGAACCATTGTTCCAGATCCACGATATCTTCGTAAGCAGGTTCCATATACACATAAATCGTGATGATCCATTCCAGGGTATCGCTTTCTTCGTCCTGAAACAGGCTGATTTTTTGCTCTTCTTTTAATAGATGCAAGGCACAGCGATCTGCCTGAGCTTCATCCGCAAAGGCAATCGAAAATTCAATTTCGTGCGCTTCTTGCAAGTCGTCGCCATCCTGATGCATTTGCCACAGTACATTGCCATTTTCATCGTCAGGGAATTGATTGTAATCACGTGACATAGAAGTATCCTTATTATGATGCTGTTTTATTCTGCATTTAAGATTAGCTGATTTTTGTACAATTATCGAGATACAGACAAAAAATATTATCTTTTAACCATAAATAAACATATGATTTTTATAAATATAAAAATAAGTAAGGGGATCAATATAGTCAAGATTCCTTAAGACCAAAAATCCTGAAAAATATCAGGATTTAAAACAACTTATGGCCTTCAGAATACTCTGGTAAAAATCTTCTAGACCTATAAATGTCATGATCTACGCGATGTGTGAATGCAGATGATCCTGTTTCAGTTGCAAAAGCAGTGCAGCGAACTTGAGCTCCTCTAAACGCAGATCAAGATAGGATTCTTGAATCATCGCCTGACTCAGTGCCTGCCCGGTATAATTCAGCAAGACATAATCATCCTTTAAGGCTTGCAGCATCTCGCCTAGATTTTCTGTGCTTAATTGAGAGAGATATAAATCTGCCTTACAGTTGAAAGCCAGACTAAGGATTTCAATAGTACTTCGACGGCGATTGTCGTCGACATAATTACAGCTCGCCACCTGCTGTGTTTCTATGGCCTGTTGAATTCTGTCACGGACATTGCGTAAATGCCGAACCGCATCCGTTTCGCTATAACCCTCAATCAGCTGCTCTAAAACCTGTGTTGCGGGAAGCTGCAAGCCGAAGCGCTGGGCCTGTATTTTATGCTCTAAAGCACTCAATACCTCTTGCAAGCGATGCTGTTGTTTGGCCTGTTCATAATAACCGTGCAAACTTTGTCGGGCCTCCTGCTCAACCTCGGCCACGGCCTGCGCCTGAAACTGGGCAAGATAATCTTTTACTCTTGCGATATAGGCTTTGAGATCATCGATCATGATCGAAGCATCCAGCTTGGTCGCTTCAACAAAGTTTTCGGCCTGCAAAGTCCGGTTAATAATATATTGCTCGATATCCCAGATATCCTGATATTTTTTATATTTATTCAGCGCAATGTTTAAACTGCCATTCTGTACCCGCAGTTGGGTGATTTCATAATTCAATTCATCAACTTGAGTTTCATAATCTGCCAATTTGCTGCGGGAATGATCCAGATTTTCCTGTAAAAACTGAATATTGCTGCGTAATGAAGCCTGTACCTTCAAGCTCCATAGCAATGCACATATTGAAATACTCGCGAGAACGAAGAGAGCCATACTGAGCATCGTTCTTTCCTTTAACCCCGGGCAGCGCCCTAAACCATCAAATTAAAAATTTATTATAAAGTAATGATTGATTTTGCATCACTTCAGCCAGATAAGCAAAGCCATTGATCACCACTAAGTCATTCATTCATTTTATTTTTCTACAAAATTTTTATGTGAAAGTCATGTAGGACAGACTGCTTTCCGGCTCAAATCAAATCTATTCTGAAACAACTTACGATATTTTTTATATCAAAGGATATAATTTGAAAGTTTAAAAATAATGAAAGGAAAATTAAAAAACCATAAAAATAAAGGCATCAGGCCTATAGTGGGAGATAAAAGAATAAAAATTCTCTAGGCTCATCATCAAGAGATAAACCGAACATTAAAAATTTATGTGCGGTAGTGACAACCGATCAGGCAATGGATCAGTAGAAAATTTCATTTGAACATGCTTGTAAAGCTACTCATCTCCAAGCTACTATCGAAATAAATTCTCACACTTTTTATTCGGGTTGCCCAGTTTAAGGGCTTGAACCTCATTATATTTATGAGCTTAAAAAGCATGTGTCCGGTTGAATCTAACTATTAAGCAGAATCAAATTAGAACGGTATGGCTGCCTTAATTTCGACCGGGACACCACTCAAAGGCTGGGTAAAAGCCAGATAACTGGCATGCAAGGCCATACGATTTAAAGGACTGCGCTGGGGTTCAGGATGATAAATTTTGTCGCCAGTAATGGGATGACCAATATGCAGCATATGGACGCGAAGCTGGTGGGAACGGCCGGTAATGGGGGTCAGTAACACCCGACTAATGTCTTGCTGAGGTAGATATTCTAATGCCTGATACAGGGTTTTGGCAGCCTTGCCCAGTTCAAAATGCACCATCTGACGCGGACGGTTTTCCCAGTCGGTAATCAAAGGCACTTCGACGCTGCCCTCACCTTCGAGTTTGCCTTGTACCAGCGCGACATAATTTTTAAGTACCGTGCGTGCCTGAAACATTTTACTCACCGCCACTTCTGCATCGCGGTGTTTGGCAAACATCAAAATACCTGAAGTGGCCATATCCAGACGATGGGTAATTTTGGCCTGCGGATATTTATCCAGCACACGTAAATAGGCACTGTCATGATGCTCAGGTAAACGCCCTGGAACTGACAATAATCCGGCCGGCTTTTCAATCACCACCAGATCATCGTCTTCATAAACAATATGCAGCGGTTCTTGCGGTGGACAATAGACAAAGTCGTTATTGATGGGCATTTTAAGGGTACAGCATCTGGAACAATGCGCGCAAAATAACAAGCGGCTTCTAGGCTGTCAATTACCGTGCTTGACCAGCTCAGCTTAATCTGCCAGATAATAATCGACCGTCGAGACCACGCGTACTTTTTTCAAATACGGCGTATTGCTGTCGCGATCTTCAATACTAAACAGCCCCTGATTGGCGGACTTGATTTTGCCCAGACTGCTTTTTGAATCTGCAGCAAATTTTTCCGCTACACTGCGCGCATTTTCGGTGGCCTGTTCAATCATCGCAGGCTTGATGTCATTCAGCTTAGTAAATAAATATTCCGTTCTTTGTCCGGAATCATCTCCGGCAAAGGCAATGCCTTTTCTGCCCAAGGCCACCAGACGACTTTGTGCCGCACGCACTGCATCTATTTTGTGGGTATAGACGGTGATGGTCTGGCTGGCGGTGTAACGTAGCGCGACATTGGCATCCCCGCCATATTGCTGCGCGTATTTATCGGTGATACTCGGTGAAGCACTGGTAATCTCTTCCGCGCTAAATCCTTCATTTTTTAAGAAGGTCTGAATTTCCTGGGTATTGGTTTGCATGGTATCGTACAACTCGGCCAGATCCTGACTGCCGGCATTAAAGCGGATTGGCCATACCGCCACATCGGCTTTGACTTCGCGTTCCGACAAGCCTTTGACCGAAACTATACGTTCATACTGTTTAATTTTCAGCGCGCTATTGCCGAGAATCCATCCTGCAATAATCATTCCCAAGCCGATCAAGGCACCTAAAATCAGGGCCGGTTTGAATTGATTCATCCTTCAACTCCTTTGAAATCTTTTTTCGTTCTTATTGATCCTGCCACGCTATCAAGTAGCGATAAAATGATACTAATTCGATCTTATTTTTATCACTCGAAGATTTAATCACAACACCGCACTTAGCCTTGACTCATCAGATAGATTGCAATTAACGGTGTCAGGTTAAACAGCAGAATGCCAATTTTATACACCGCCATACCCGAATAATGAATCACATCAAAACTGGTATCTGACAGCCGAAACCATTTTCCATGCACCTGCTTCATCCAGTTTCGGGCAAAGACATAGACCACGAACCAGATCATGAGAATGACATAATTGATGAGTGTGCAAAACAGTAAAAAACGACACCAGACATCAAGATTCATGAGGATTCCCCTAGGGGGCAGCTGATGCTTTAAAAAATAACAGATCATGCTGATAAATGAAGGATGGATTTGTATCCTGCTTGGATAAATAGTTTTCTTAAATTTATGATTTATATTTATTTTAATTTTTAATTCTACGTATATTGCTGGAGAATTTTTTAGGGTGTTGGGAAAACTCGCAATGGTTTACTTCAACTATCATTCTTTGTAAGACCTGATCTTATAGCCTATAAACTTTTGGTCTATAGCGTCCTAAGCCGAATCGAGACCTTTTGGGTTCGTACTGCACTCGCGTTTTGCGCCGCTCACAGCATGCTACTCTTTCCGATCCCATCACACCCTTGAAAGCTATATTAGGTAAAGATGGACGGGATTAATTTCCTATGTTTTTTTAATTTGCATTAAATCTGAAAATTTATTTCATTATTAACCCACATATAGAGAAATAAATTCCATTTCCAATTTTTTATGCTTTTTTATTCGCCAAAATGAGACTTTATTGCAATTTATATTCAGGACAGGATTGCTGTTTTATTGAAAGAATGTTCCCTGAATCCATTGCGCACTAAACCACCAGGCACTAATCGCGGACATCCCACACAGAAGATTAGCCAGTACCTTATTAATTCTAGTCAACTCAGAACTATAAATTTTCAAATTAAGCAAATAAGCGATCACAGCGTAAACCGAGCCAATCGCGCCCCCAAAAAGAATCAGGATCAGTGGCCATGCAGAATAGAAATGGGCTTTTTTATCTAAATTTCCTGACTCCGGTGCGTGCTGTTGAATATCCATAGGTGATAGCCCTCTTTTTAATATATGCACTTGCACTATTTCTAGGCAGATATTTATCCTTTAGAAAAATATTTGCCTTCTAGAACTTTCACTGAAGCAAGAAGCAGACCAGTTTTATCGTACAAAGAGCTGTCGGGTATGATGATTGATATAGGCATTCAGACCATCGCCATATTGAGCGAGCTGTTTCATGTTTTCGACATGCTGATAACCGGCACTGCTATAGCTATAAGTGTAAACTTTCGAGGTTTTCTTGAATTGAACGCGAATAAACTCGTTACCAATCTCGTAATTGGCAACACCTGAGTCGTGATTAAGATCAAGATAATGTTGCAATTGAGCTGCCCTAAATACTTTGAATCTAGAGTTTTAGATGGGGTTTTATTGATTATTTTTCAATCAATCTTAAACTATAAATAGGGATATTTAAATAGCAAAAAGCCCTATCGAGTAATAGGGCTTTCATTCAAAACAGAGGATAACTGTTTGAGTTGTTTTGCTTAGGCATTCTTATTGTTAAATTGATTGCCTTGGCATTTGGTACACGGTGGTAAACGATCAGTACCAATTTCTAAGTAGGTGCGGTGTCCGCATTGAACACAAAAATAGAAGCCTGTTCCGGGTCTTTCGCCAGCAGTAACCATCTTTGTTCTCCATGGTTTTAGAAATGGTCTGTCTAGTATAACCCTCTGGTGATGAATGTCTATTGTCCATTTTTGTAAATGATAGTGTCGTTTGGGCGAAGTTTTAAGTTAATTAATTCCTTTGCTTTGCTTTGCTAGAGCAATTACCCCCATATAGGCTGAGTTTGCTTTTCTTAAATCATACTGCTCTTCTGATTTATCATTTAAGTATTTAACACCCACGCTCCCTACTCCAAATACAGATAACAGTTGCCCAAATAAAGGTATAAAGTTTACAGCTAGTGTACTTCCAGCTAATAGTAAAGTTTGAAAATGCTTAGTTCTATATTTTCTTTTTAGCTCTTCTATCTCATTGATATGTTGTTTTGTTCTTATACTTAGAAAGTCAGAAAATTCTCGAGCAATATAATTTATATCCTCAATTTTTGAACTTCCTAGTGAGTTTATAAATGTCCTCATATCATTTTTAAATAAAATATGCTCATCAGATTTTCTTAATATTTTTATTTCATTATCATTAATATTAGCCAAATAATCTAATCTTTGAGAGCTTAATACTTGAAGTAGTGCTTGAGTTTGTGGATCACAAATTTCATCTTCTTTCGATGACCAACTCATTTTTGCAATTAAATTATAATAATGTGCATGTTCAGGTATACAAAGGTAAGGATTACTCTTCATTTCTTTCGAGTTTTCAAATAAATGATATTGAGGAACTAGTCGTTCTGCTATACCGTTTACCACAATATGAAAATCTGATTTTAAATTCTTTTCACACCATTCTTTAGTTCTATGTGGCTTTGTTGCACAAAGATTTGAAATGCAAAGCGCCCCTAATTGAGCCAAATTTAAGGCGTAACTTGGGTAAGTGGTCGACCTAATTCCGTAAATCTGTTGAGGACTGCTACACGTGCATGAATTTCATTCACCTGACTAGGAAAGCTTCTTGCCATTAATTTATCGCCTAATAATTTGATGCAATGCATCTTGGTTTCCACCAAACTGCGGCGATGATAGCCTGACCATTTTTTCCATAATGTCCTGCCTAAACGTTTAACTGTTCGAAGTAATTCATTTCGCTCTAGCGAGCTACTTTTTGTATCTTTCCATGGTTTCGCATTTTTTCTAGGTGGAATCACCGCATGTGCTTGCCGATCTGCAATAACCTGACGGCATTGCTTGGTGTCATAAGCTCCATCGCTATAAACAGAGTCAATCTGCTCATCTTGTGGAATCTGATTAAGTAAATCACCAAGCACCTGTGAATCACTGACATTATTGGTTGTGAGCTGAATAGCGCGTATTTGTAGGGTTTTGGCATCTATACCAATATGTAGTTTACGCCATTGGCGACGATATTCAGCTCCATGTTTCTTGCGTTTCCATTCGCCCTCACCTAGAAACTTCATGCCTGTAGAGTCTACGAGTAGATGCAGCCCATCGCTACTTTTTTGGTAGCTGATTGCAATATCAATATGCTTTTGTCTTCTACAAAGCGTACTGTAATCTGGTGCGGTCCAATTTAATCCGCAAAGTTTAATCAGACTTTGCACAAAGCCAGTGACCATACGTAAAGATAGACGGAATAAGGATTTAATCATTAAGCAGCATTGGATGGCTGCGTCGGAGTAGGTTTGATTTCGCCCTTGTTTGCCTTTTGATGGCGCATACCATTGCGTAGCAGGATCAAACCAAATGGCAATATTTCCGCGACTCATGAGTGCTCGGTTATATGCGGGCCAATTGGTTGTGCGGTAGATTTTCTGTGTAGGCTTATTCATTTGGAAATTATATCGCTGAAAAAGCCTTTACAGATAGGTTTGTGCAACAAAGCCGTTCTATGTTCATAAGCAAATTCTTTATAATTAAGAATAGCGTCTTTAAGGTTAGTACTCTCTAATCCATTAGGTGGAATAAAAAGTCTTTTTTCTTCCACGTTTCTAATAAAATCACTTGGGTACTTAGATAAATATCTTATTAAATCCTTCTCACTTTCAATTTCAGATTTTAAGTAGAAATTTAAAAAATCGAACAATAATCTATGTAAATTTTCATTAGTTTGCTCATCCTTATCCTCTAATAATTTCTCCCAACTGGGAAAAATAAAAAATGGAGGAACTTCAAACTCTTCCTCTAATAAATCCTTTAGATGTAGCACAAAGTATATTGCCTCAATCATCCTCAGATTTTTGAACTTCTCTTCACTTCTTTCTTTTTCTATCCAAGGTAAAATAGGATCAGGAATCAAAACTATATCTGTTAATAATAAGGATTTTCGAACACTATTTAATTGTGTTTTTAAAAATCTGCTTGAACCTCCTAAATTTATTTTGAATAATTCTAAATCTTGAGCAGATTTAAATACTTGTGCTGATTCAGAACTATATAATTTAGTTAAGTTCTCCTCTAACTCTTCACGAACTTTTTCCTTATAAGAAAGGAAAGCCATATTATTTTTGTTGTTATAGTATGTTTCTTTTAAATATAGTCCTACTTCTTCAAAATCATTAAACTCGTTAGGTTCTTTTCCAACAAATTT
The DNA here is from genome assembly GCF_049367455.1 of Acinetobacter lwoffii. Lineage (GTDB taxonomy): Bacteria > Pseudomonadota > Gammaproteobacteria > Pseudomonadales > Moraxellaceae > Acinetobacter > Acinetobacter lwoffii_W. The sequence goes on along the minus strand of NZ_JBMPXW010000001.1, from coordinate 2,121,436 downwards.
TATAAAAAAATCGTAAATAATTTCGAAATATGATTTTTGGTAAATTACTATCTTATGTAATAAATCAGTATCCATTATATAAACCTGAAAAAAACCTTAATGTACAGTAGGATCTTTTTCAAACAAATTCAATTACTTTAATCTCCCCTACCCCCTCTTTTAAAAAGAGGGGAACTCCCTCCTTTCTTAAAGGAGGGTTGGGGTGGATTAAAAAGAAGTAGCTTAAATCAAGCCACATTTCCTTCCAAGAAATCCTGTGCAAAGCGCTGTAATACCCCACCCGCTTCATACACATGTACTTCTTCTTCAGTATCCAGACGACAAGTGACTGGAACTTCAATAATCTGGTTCTTACCATCATCGGTTGAACGCTCAATCACTAAAGTCAACGTCGAACGTGGCGCAATATTACCAATCACGCTATACAGCTCTGTACCATCAAGACCTAAAGTCTTACGATCTGTACCCAGTTTAAACTCAAGCGGCAACACGCCCATACCGACCAAATTGGTACGGTGAATACGCTCAAAACCTTCCGCTACAATTGCTTCTACACCTGCCAGACGCACACCTTTAGCAGCCCAGTCACGGCTAGAACCCTGACCATAATCCTTACCGGCAATAATAATCAACGGTTGTTTACGGTTCATGTAGATCTCAATCGCTTCCCACATCCGCATCACTTCGCCTTCAGGCTCCACACGTGCTTTCGAACCCTGCTTGATGGTACCATCAGAACGCACGACCATTTCATTGAACAGTTTCGGGTTGGCAAATGTTGCACGTTGCGTAGTCAAGTGATCACCGCGATGCGTTGCATAAGAGTTAAAGTCTTCCTCAGGCACACCCATTTTTTTCAGGTATTCACCCGAAGCACTGTCTAAAACAATGGCATTCGATGGTGACAAATGATCGGTGGTGATGTTGTCGCCCAAGATCGCCAGCGGACGCATATTTGACAATGTACGCGGTGCAGCCAAAGCCCCTTCCCAATACGGCGGACGACGAATATACGTACTTTGCGGACGCCAGTCATACAGCGGACTTGTTGCCTTTTCATTCACACCCAAATCGAACATCGGAATATAGATTTTTTTGAATTGTTCCGGTTTTACAGCAACTTTCACCAGTGCATCAATTTCTTCATCCGATGGCCAGATATCTTTTAGATAAATCGGATTGCCGTCTTTGTCTGTACCTAAAGCATCTTTTTCGATGTCAAAACGAATCGTACCGGCAATCGCATAAGCTACCACTAATGGCGGAGATGCCAAGAACGCCTGTTTCGCATATGGATGAATACGCCCATCGAAGTTACGGTTGCCCGAAAGCACCGCTGTTGCATACAGGTCACGGTCGATAATTTCCTGCTGAATCTTTGGATCGAGTGCACCTGACATGCCGTTACAGGTCGTGCATGCATAGGCCACGATACCAAAGCCCAATTTTTCTAAATCTTTAAGTACGCCTGCTTCTTCCAAATATAAAGCAGCCGCTTTAGAACCCGGTGCAAAAGAAGATTTTACCCAAGGCTTACGGACCAAGCCCAATTCATTGGCCTTACGCGCCAGCAAACCGGCTGCCACCGTATTACGTGGGTTTGAGGTATTGGTACAAGAGGTAATCGCCGCGATAATCACCGCGCCATCTGGCATTAAGCCTTCTGCTTCTTGTGCGCGAGCAGCATCTAGATTACCGGCAATACCTTTTTCTTTCAGGTCAGAGGTTGATACACGTGCATGCGGATTCGATGGGCCAGCGATATTACGTGTCACAGTCGATAAATCGAAATGCAGCACACGTGGATATTCCGCTTGGGTCATATCCGATGCCCAAAGCCCGATCTCTTTGGCATAAGTTTCGACCAGTTTGACTTGCTCAGGCTCACGACCGGTCAAGGTCAGATAATCAATGGTGTTCTGGTCGATATAGAACATCGCAGCCGTTGCGCCATACTCAGGCGTCATGTTGGAAATCGTGGCGCGATCACCCACCGACATGCTGTCAGCACCTTCACCAAAGAATTCTAAATATGCGCCAACCACACGTTCTTTACGCAGGAATTCGGTTAATGCCAAGACGATGTCCGTTGCGGTAATGCCTGGCTTGCGCTGACCCACCAATTCCACACCGATAATATCTGGCAGACGCATCCACGATGCACGGCCCAACATCACATTTTCCGCTTCCAAGCCGCCAACACCAATCGAGATCACGCCCAATGCATCTGTATGAGGCGTGTGCGAATCTGTACCGACACAGGTGTCCGGGAATGCCAGACCATCACGGTTTTGAATCACCGGAGACATTTTCTCCAGATTGATCTGGTGCATGATGCCATTACCCGCAGGAATCACATCAACATTTTCAAACGCGGTTTTGGTCCATTCAATAAAATGAAAACGGTCTTCGTTACGACGGTCTTCAATGGCACGGTTTTTCTCAAAGGCATCCGGATCAAAACCACCAAACTCAACTGCCAGTGAATGATCGACAATCAGTTGGGTTGGTACTACCGGATTGACTTTAGACGGGTCACCGCCCTGATCGGCAATCGCATCACGTAAACCGGCAAGGTCAACCAGTGCCGTTTGCCCCAAGATGTCATGACACACTACACGTGCCGGATACCAGGGAAAATCATGTTCCTGTTTACGCTCAATTAACTGGCGTAAAGACTGTTTCAAAATGGCAGGATCACAACGACGCACCAACTGCTCTGCCAGGACTTTAGAAGTATAAGGAAGTTTGGCATATGCGCCTGGCTGAATATCTTCTACGGCCTGTCGCACGTCATAATATTCCAGCTGGGTGGATTGCAGCGGTTTACGGTAGTTGTTGTTCATAAGCTTGCCTGCCCTCGTTTATCTCTATTTTTATTCATCAATAGATATCGATGAGTTACTTTTGTAATAGCAGCATTGTACGCTGCACAAATAGCATTTCCCAAATTTTATATTTTTCAAACACTTAATTATAAAAAATGGTATTTTCGCAAAAATTTGTTACATAGACTTTAGAATTTTTGCTTTAAAGCGGTCTTTTGCTAAAAAAATCTGAATAATTCGCCTTATTCTTTAGTCTTATGTTGCAAAATATTTCTCTATCTTTTTATTTGAATATTACTCTAAACCACTAATATCATTAATAAATAATTAATTTTATGTGCATTTTTTTAAAGATGAAAAAATATAGTCTGACTGGTTTTCATAGGCCTGTCCTGTCGCCGCATTTAGCAAAATTTCAATCCCCTAATTTGGGATAGCAGATTTTCCAAAACTATCAGAAGCTCAGTGTGACGAATGTCACATTATTCGCAATCCTCACATTAAAACAATAACCATAACAGGCAGAACTGAAATGTTGAAAATCGCAATATTCGGAGCTATAGCCGCCATTTTGACGCTCTTAGCTCGCGGTTGGGATGGAACAAAAAATCCATCGCCGCCGTCAAATCCCTCTAACCCGTCCCAACCCTCTCATCCCTCACACCTAATACATCCACCCAAGCCATCACATCCCATTCCGACAACATCAGACAGCTTAATTAGCAACCCACCTCTGTTACCGAAAAGTGCCAAGGGCAAATATGAGCTGATCGTGGCCTATAAAACCAGCAAACTCTATAACCCTAGAAACGGATTATGGGATCAGGTACTGCTGAGAGGCTATTTAACCAAACCCAGTTTATTTGATAAGAAAAAAACCGGTGAATATGTCGAGGATCAGCTGGTCGGACCACAGATTCGGGTCAAACAGGGTGAAACCATGGCGCTTAACCTGAATAACCAGCTGCCACCCGAGTCAGAAACAACCTGCCCAACTCATGTTGAGAATGTAAATGAACCACACTGCTTTAATACCACCAACCTGCATACCCATGGCTTCTGGGTCAGTCCTCAAGGCAATAGCGATAATGTCTTTTTGAAATTCAAACCTCAGGAAAAATTTGATTATCAGTTCAAAATGGAACCTAATCATCCCGCAGGGACTTACTGGTATCACGCTCATCTGCATGGCTCAACTGCTCTTCAGGTGTCGAATGGCATGGCAGGCCCATTGATTGTTGAAGGCTCAAGAGCACCAAAAGTCAAAAATGGCAAAGTCACCTCAACTGGAGATATGGATATTCTATGGAAAGAAAAAAACAGTTACCCAAACGAAAACATCCTGTTGTTCCAGCAAATCCAATATCGCTGTAGCAATCCCGATCCTAATGTCAAATTCGCTGTTCCCAATAACTGTGAAGGTGTAGGTATAGGCATGCTGGAAAATTATAATGACCTGTCTATTGGTGGCTTCTGGACTAACCAGAATTACTACACCTCTATCAATGGTAAAATTTTAGGTGAGATCAAAGCAGAACAGAATCAGTTTAACCGCTGGCGCATGATTCATGGTGGTGTACGCGATACCATTGGTCTAATCATTAAGGAAATTCCCAATTCCAGTAAGTTTAGCGCAGAACAAACTATTAAAGCCTGTTCAGCCTATCAGGAGGCAGACAAGAAAGCTGAATTTGAGAAGCTGAATAGCCTGAATGTGCATACCATCGCGCAAGATGGCTTAACCATGAATCATGTACAGACCAGAACCCTGTCCGTGTTCCATCCTGGTTATCGTCATGATGCAATGGTTGCCTTTCCGACCACCAATAGATACTGCATTTTTGACACCAAATTGAATATCGATGATGAAATTAACGCGCCATTACCGAATGTAGGTCCTCAAATTGCTCCAAATCATCGCTTCAATGCCCAACTGCTGGGATGGGTCAATGTAAAAGCAGCCAAGACCAAGCCTCAGACTGCTGCCCAGTTCCTGAAAGATCGGGCACAAAAAATTGGTTTAAGCAAAGACATCCAGACCCAGTTATCTCAGCTTAATCTTTCTGCGTTTAGTGATCATCCATCATTGATGACACCCGAAATTGATAAAATAGTTGCTGCCCGACCAAAACAATATAGTGCTTTTTCGCTCGGCCCCGACCCTAGAACTGGCATATTTAAATTTGGCTTCCGACATAAAAAAGATGGAGATACACTGAGTTTTGGAGATTTTTTTGATGGAGATGGTTCAGTGGAGGGCGAATATGTCCGTCAGTTACAAGTTGGACAGACTGATGAATGGGAACTGACGACCGAAAATTTTGGCGGTCATCCGTTCCATATTCATGTTAACCCGTTCCAGATTGTTAAAATTTTGAATCCTGATGGTAAAGATGTCAGTGAAGCATTATCTGAGCCAGTCACAGATCCAAATGGACTTGAAGATGTGCAATACCGTGGCATGAAAGGACAATTTAAGGATACGCTTTTTATAAAAGCTAACTATAAATTTATTCTCAGAAGCCATTACAAGAAATTTGAAGGTGACTTCGTACAACACTGTCATATCCTCGACCATGAAGATCAGGGTATGATGGAAACCGTACGAGTCTGTGGAGGCAAATTCCCTTGTGATTCGCCATTACCGGCTAGCCATCATCACTAAAGATCTGCTCGCTAAAAGCCAATGATTTCGATTGTTGGCTTTTTTGTTTGCCTCTATTTGATGCTTGCTGCACAATAACTGCATTGATTTATAGTATTCAAACCGGGGCTTATTATGGCAGCGTCTCCTGCTTTTACATTGTTTAGTCTGAATGGTGTAGATGCACAAAAATTCCTTCAAGGTCAGGTGACTTTGAATACTGAAACTTTGGCGGAAAACCAGACACGCTATACTGCGATCTGCAGTCTGAAAGGACGCATTCAATTTGGCTTGTGGCTTAAAAAAATCAGTCCGGAAAGCTTTGAAATCGTCAGCACTGAAGATCAGGCTACGGAACTGACCAATCATATTAAAAAATTTGGTGCCTTTTCAAAAATGAAACTGGAATTGGTCGGTCCAGTTTATCCAGTCATCAATGGCATTCATACTGACTTTGTGGCGACTGAAACCGATGTGACGATGTGGGAACAGCAAGCCATTGAATCAGGTCAGGCCTGGATTCAGGCTGCCACTGCAACCCTGTTTCAACCACAGGAATTACGTTTGCATCAACGCGAAGGCATTCACTATGACAAGGGTTGCTATCTGGGTCAGGAAGTCATTGCACGTTTATGGTTTAAAGCCAAGCCAAAACACTGGTTACATCTGGTTCAAGGCACAGGTGCCGCACCTGATGTTGCGACCAAACTGAATAATGATGTTGAAATCGTCAATAGCATCGCGATTGAGAATGGTTATAAAGCGCTAGTCGTTGCAAAACCTGAAGCATTGACCGAATTGGGCCTAGAAGTACTGGAACTTCCGGAAGCTTTGAGTGGTGATGTGGCGCGTCCGCAATAATTCAGGTTCCGCCCAAAATAAAAAAGCCAAGAATTTCATCTTGGCTTTTTTATTTTGGAATTTCAGAAACCGTGGAACAGTTTGTTCATATCTTTGACGACATAGTCTTTGAAATGATAGGCTCGCGCATGTTTGGCATCAAACTTTGCCGTGAGTTCACCTTTTTGAAAGACATATACCCGGTCTTCCTGACTCATCAAAAACTCTGCACCAAGTTTCATCAGCAGCGCATCAATCTTGTCTTCATCGGCAATCGATTCATCAGCATTGATTCTGTCATAGTGACGTTTAATGGTTTTGACAAACATGGTGAAATCCTGGGAGTCTGATTCAAACCGAGATTTAAACAGAGAAGTCGGCTGAAGCAAAGTAATCCTTTTGATATCTGCAGGATTGATCAGAAATCTGTCCGAATCATGCATCGATTTAATCGGTGTATTGTGCTTCGATGATTTGTATTTAGTGACAAATTGTATATTTACAAAGCACAAAATCCTTTTATGATGTAAGTGAAAATGATTAAAATCGCACCAAGGAATAAGGTGCCAGCAATAATAAGGTTATAGGAACCATGAAAAAATTAGTACTCGCTACAGTTCTTGCCCTTTCTGCGCAATTCGCTCTGGCAAATACCGTAAAAGATCAAGTCGATCCCCAATTCCAAAAAGTTGAGGCCATGGTCAAAGCCAATAATTTTAAAGGTGCCTATGACGCTTTGAATCAATTGGCCAGTCAGGGAAATGCCCAAGCTTTATATAACTTAGGCTATTTGACCCAAACCGGCCAAGGTACAACCAAGGACGAGAAAAAAGCCATTCAGCTTTACGAGCAGGCAGCCAGCAAAGGCTATCCGGTGGCCAATTATGTACTGGGTAAAAACTATGCAGCCGGCACACTCGGCCTCAAACAGGATTTGGCCAAAGCCAAACAGCATCTGGAACGCGCTTCAGCAGCCAAATTTGATGATGCCAGCATTGATCTGGCCATACTGCTGTTTTCTGAAAATACAGCAGCGTCAAATAAAGCCGGACTGCAAAAGCTGCAACCGCTGATCAGCAAAGGCAATATGCAGGCCATTCATGCCAAAGCCTTATATGACATCAGCAGCGGTTTCAAAAACAAAGATGAAAAACCGATTCAGCAAGGCCTAAGCAGCATTCAGGAACTGGCAAAAAAAGGCTATATTCCGGCGCTGATGGCAGTGGGCAATATGTTTGCCAATGGCAGTATTGTTCCGCAAAATCTGCCAGAAGCGAAGAAAATCTTTGCCGCACTGGCGCAGCAAAATGTTCCACAGGCCAAAGAGTCTTTGGCAGCGGTAGACAAAATGCTGGCTGAGCAGCAAAAAGCACCTGCGAAGAAAAGTTAAGTGAACCGATAAAACTCAAACATAAAAAAGCCCCATGCAATTGAGGGCTTTTTAATAGCAGAGCATTCATCTTCTAAAAGATTATCCCCACCACAAGGCAATTAAGCCACTGGTCACGATAAAACCGGCAATGGTACTCATCAACAATGGCGTTAAGGTTCGATCATTCAGACCATACGCCTGTCCCAACATGCCAAAAATCGTTGGCATAGGCAAAGCTGCAATTAGCGTACCGACACGGACCATTTCCTCATTTAAGTCCGTCAACTGGCTCAGCCCCAGATACATCAATAACGGCATCATGATATTGTTGGAAAATACCAGATAGAAACTTTGCAGATTGACATATTTCAGGCTCATTCCCACGATCCCGCCGCCAATAGCAAACAGGGCCAATGGTGACGCTGTCTGACCAATCAAGGCAAAGACCTGATCAAGATAGACTGGAATTTTAATCTGGAAAACTGCACAAGCCATGCCCAGCATTACCCCCATAAATAAGGGATTCTTTAGCAAAGTCAGCAGTACACTTTTCAGAATGGCGCCAAGATTCGCCTGATGTTGTGTGCCCAACGCCGCCATGACCAGCACCAGCGGAATCAGCAACACGCTTTCAATGATGACCACTAGAGAGGTATAAGTCATCGCCTGTTGCCCGATCAATAAGCTGAGCACAGCCGTACCAATCAGGCCGGTATTTGACATTGCAGCGCCCAGCGACAGCACTGCACTTTGCGAATGCGTATTCTGAAAATGACGGCGCATGATCCAGAAACCGCTGCCATAAAGCAGCAAGGTCACGCTGCTATACACGGCAAAGTATTCAAAATACCAGATTTCATGCAGGTCTTTGGAGGCAAGGGACTGAAAGAACAGCAAAGGCAAGGCCACTTTAATGACAAAAGCACCTACCGTCCCCACCTGCTCTTTGCTTAACACTTGACTCTTTACAGTCAGATAACCCAGTGCCAACAATAAAAATATGGGCACAATGACCGCAAAAATCATAATGCAGTATCCTCTTGCCAGTGATATTCCATTATAAGAATTTCTGAGACTAAAGCAGTGTTAAAAAGGCTCAAACAGGTGATTCAAACCATGCGGTGCACAGCGCAGATATTGCGGTGAAATTTTGGTTTTTTCCTCAAGTGCTGCCGTTGCATGCCAAGGCCAATGTGGATCATAAAGAATGGCACGAGCCAGTGCGATGGCATCAGCTTGACCTTTTTGCAAAATATCTTCTGCCTGCTTAGCTTCAGTAATCAAACCGACGGCAATCACGGGAATACTCACGACTTTCTTGATCGCATCTGCAAAAGGCACCTGATAATTCGGCTTCACATCGATGTTCTGTTTAGCATGTAAGCCGGCACTGGAAATATGAATATAAGCAGCACCCGCAGCTTCTAGTGCTTTGGACAATTCAATTGAAGAATCAATGGTCCAGCTATCTGGCTGATCCATCCAATCGCTGGCCGAAATACGTACTCCAATCGGATAACCTTCTGGAACCGCCGCTTTCATGGCTTGTAATACTTCCAGAGTCAGGCGAATCCGGTTCTCCAGTGAGCCGCCATACTGATCATCACGTTTATTTGAAAGTGGTGACATGAACTGATGTAGTAAATAACCATGCGCTGCATGCAGCTCAATCAGGTCAAAACCGGCATTAACTGCACGTTTGGCACTTTCTGCAAAGTCAGCAATGACCTGCTTGATTTCTGACTGGCTTAAGGCCTTAGGTGGATGCTCATCTGCCTGAAAAGGAATATCACTGGCAGAAACAGTTTGCCAGCCATGTGCTTCATCCGGCTTAAACTGACCTTTACCTGCCCATGGTTTATCTGTTGAGGCTTTACGTCCGGCATGTGCGAGTTGAATAGCAAAAGGCATCGGGGAAATGGATTTGAGTTTTTCCAGTAAGGTCTTGATCTGCATTGCCTGTTCGTCATTCCACAAGCCCAGATCGGCATAACTGATCCGGCCTTCTGGCTGTACCGCAGTCGCTTCGACAATACATAAACCTGCACCCGATAAGGCATAGTTGGCCCATTGCTGCTCGTGCCAATAGGTAATTTCCCCCTGCTCTGTTGCAGAGTACTGACACATCGGCGCAATTACGATTTTATTTTGAAGTTGCAGTGATCCAAATTGAATAGGTTGAAATAGTAATGCCACGCTGTATTTCCTCTTTTTATTGCACAGTTTCACTCTAGAAATAAAAACAGGCTCCCAAGAGCCTGTTTAGTTATAACGTGAACGATCAAACTTTAGAAGATGATTCGTGTAGTCAAACCGAGTACCAGTGCATCATCCACATTGTTGCTTGAACCTGGATTAATGACATATTGCAGGTTTGGACGCAGCATTAGCCACTTTGTTGCGTTATAGCTATAGTTCAGTTCAATATTGTATTCTGCACTCGCATCAAAATTCAGATTCTTGATCCGGTCATTAATATGTACACGATTGACCGCCAGACCTAAAATATCATTCGGCTGGCTGTCCGCAAGACCGATATATTTCACACCGATTTGTTGTGAATTATCCACTTTATTGGTATCGCGGTCATGCCAAGTAAAGTTGGCAAATGAATGCAAACCCTGACGGCCCTGACCTGTAGACGTTAACTGTTGCTCTACAGCTAACCAACCAGCAAAGGTACGGTTTTTGGCATCAGTAGGATTGGCAATATCTTTTTGGTTGGCAACATCATCGGCCGTATTGTACATCCCGCCGACACGGTAGCTGCCTGGCAGGCCATTCACCAATGATTTCGGTGTCCAGATTACTTCTGCCGGAATTGTCACGCCATCTGCATGGTCGGTATCCAGACTCCAGCCCTGACCTTCTTTAGCGCCATTACCATTATCTGGATTAAACTCATACACACCGACTTGTACCGCAAGTTCAGGATTGAGTTGCTGCTTCACGCGCGCACCCCATTGTGCTACAGGCGTATTCATCCAGATATTGCCCTGCCATTTACCCATCTGTGCAGCACAAAATGCCGTACTGGCAAAATCACAAGCCATGACATTAAAGTCCATACCCAGACCAAGACGACCCGCCTTAATACTGAGCCCTTGGTCTTTATAATTCTTTTCAATAGACAGCTCGCTCAGACGGCTATCCTGATTACCACGCCCAAAAGTGCCTTGTACATTGGCCAGCTGTGGTGCATTAGGATCCTGCAAGTCACGAACAGAGGTACTTTGACCCTGGCGTGCACTCATTACGGCACGTACAGTGACACCATTCCATCCCGCCAGCTTTTCCATATCCAGTTGAGTACCCAGCCATAATTGGGCAGAAGTTAATGGATCTGCGCCGTCATTACGACCACCATCAGCAAGATAAGCAGTATCGGTTAATAGATTGGCTTCAAATTTAATTCCCTGTTGGGCCAGTTCTGTACGTTGACCATTCCAGTCCCCCAGTAAATACTGACCTTGTGGATCAAATGCAGATTCCGCCTGAGCGGTTGTCATGACAGCCATTAAAGGCAATAGAGCTAGACCTAAATATTTCATGTAAAACCTAAACATTCGGAGAGAAAAACAAGCAAGGTTTTTAAATTGCTATTAGGTGCGTGAATTTACATAACTTTTCATATAAATTCCCAGCATTTTTTTTATTACTCATTAAACTTTTAGTTATGCCTTAAACATAAAAATATAATTTTAATTTTAACAATCTTAAATTATTTATATATTTTTCATTAGCTTATAATGTATTGATAATTTCCATTCGATTTCCTCCTAAGAAGATTCGCTATAAAAACATAGAAACCTAGTTTATTCTTTAAACAATTCCAGCTTAAATAAAGATGAAATACCCAGTCATTTTCCAGCGATTTCACCCAGATTAACGCTTGCAATCCCGGCCAATTCACCCAATATTAGCTGCATCTCCCTCGCCACTGATGTGTTATGCCTGAATTACCAGAAGTTGAAACCACCAAAACCAGTTTATTGCCTTTATTAGAGCAACGCGTAAAACGTGTTGAAGTACGTCAGTCAAGTTTGCGCTGGCCTATTCCGGAGAATATAGAAAAGCTGGTGGGGCAAAAATTACTGAAGCTCACTCGCCGTTCTAAATATATTCTGGCGGAGTTTGAACACGACACCATGCTCTGGCATTTAGGCATGTCGGGGAGTTTCCGTCTATGCGAGAGCAATGAAGAATTACGCAAACATGACCATCTAATCATTCAGTTTGAAGATATCGAACTGCGTTATCATGATCCTCGCCGTTTTGGCTGCATTCTTTGGCTGGATGCACAATCACAAAGCAAATTGATTGACACGTTGGGGCCAGAACCTTTAAGCGAGAACTTTAATGCCGAGTATTTATTTGAAAAATTGAAGAATAAAAATGTTGGCACCAAAGTTGCAATTATGGATAACCATGTGGTGGTGGGCGTAGGCAATATTTATGCGACCGAAAGTCTGTTTAATCTGGGGATTCATCCGGCACAACCGGCCTCGACTTTAAGCTTGATTCAGATCGAAAAGCTAGTATTGGAAATCAAGCGCATCTTGAAACAGGCGATTGATCTGGGTGGTTCAACCTTAAGAGACTACACCAATGCCATGGGAGAAAATGGCTATTTCCAGCAAACCTTGCTGGCTTATGGTCGTGCCGGTGAAATGTGTATGAACTGCGAGACCACGCTTGAAAATATCAAATTGGGACAACGCGCTTCAGTTTTTTGTCCTGAGTGCCAACCTTTGAAAAAGATCCAGCTCCCTGTCAAAAAAGTGGCAACTGTACGAGGGAAAAAGTCATGAAAACAGCCATTGTGCGTCATATTCTGGTCAAAGATAGAGAAACTGCTGAACAGCTTAAAAAGAAGATTTTAAGTGGCGCCGACTTCAATAAAATCGCCAAACAGTATTCAACCTGTAATTCTGCCAAACGTGGCGGTGAGCTAGGTGAAGTAAAGAAAGGTCAACTGGTTCCGGTCATTGATAAACTGGTTTTCACTGCAGCAGAACGTGTATTACATGGCCCGATCAAAAGCCAGTTTGGTTTTCATTTGGTCGAAATCAAGTTTCGGATGGATTTTTAATATTTATAAATCCCTCCCTACCTCCCTTTGTTAAAGGGAGAAGTTCCCCTTTTATAAAGGGGATTTAGGGGGATTAGAAAAATTAGACTTGAGGTGGACGCTTTTTCAATTCATCACGAATTTCACGCAGCAATTCAATATCGGCTGGGGTGGTCGGAGTTTCCTCGACTGGGCCTTCTTGTTTACGTAAACGGTTCATGAATTTAACCAACAAGAATACGACCCAGGCCAAGATTAAGAAATTAATTAAAATCGTTAAAAAGTTACCGTAAGTCAGTACATTCACACCCGCCTTAGTCAAGGCATCTAAAGATTGTAAATTGTCTGGGTTTCTTCCTAAGATAAAGAATTTTTGCGTAAAATCGACGCCACCACCGGTAATCACGGTAATTAAAGGCATAATAATGTCTTTCACCAATGAATCGATGATCTTGCTAAAAGCGCCACCGATGATGACACCAATCGCCAGATCCATCATGTTGCCTTTGATCGCAAACTCTTTAAATTCTTGAATAATGCTCATAACTGCTCCCATATTTTATTTTCAAGTTTTGGGTCAAATTATACCTGAATAAATACTTTTAATTTTGACTTAGTTTAATGCGTTTTAGTAAATTATGATTTAAGCATAACGTAAATATAAAAAACCGTAATCTTCGAAAAAATTACGGTTTTTGAAAACCCGAAATAATCTAGCGATTATTTACCTGAACGGTTACGTTTACGTTCGTTTTCAGTCAAGAAACGCTTACGGATACGGATTGACTTAGGTGTTACTTCTACTAGTTCATCATCTTCAATAAACTCAAGCGCTTGCTCAAGTGTATATTCAATCGCAGGAACCAGCGTTAACGCATCATCAGTACCAGAAGCACGTACGTTCGTTAACTGTTTTGCTTTAGTCGGGTTAACTGTCATGTCGTCTGAACGAGAGTTAATACCGATGATCATACCTTCATAAACTTCTAACTGTGGTTTCGCGAATAGACGACCACGGTCTTGAAGTGTGAACAGTGCATAGCCCAAGCAAGTACCTTGAACCATAGAAATCAATACACCGTTTTGACGTTTTGCAACAGTACCTTGCTTCATTGGACCGTAGTGCGAGAAGCTAGACGTCATGATCCCTGTACCAGAAGTCATGGTCAGGAATTCAGAACGGAAACCAATCAGACCGCGTGAAGGAACAGTGGCTTCAATACGGATACGGCCTTTACCGTCGACTTCCATATTGGTCATTTCGCCTTTACGGTGACCCATTTGTTCCATTACAGCGCCTTGATGCTGTTCTTCAACGTCAAAAGTAACGTTTTCGTATGGCTCTTGTTTTTCACCATCAATTTCTTTGATGATTACTTGTGGACGAGATACGCCCATTTCGAAGCCTTCGCGACGCATGTTTTCAATCAGAACTGAAAGGTGAAGCTCACCACGACCAGATACTTTGAAACGGTCTGGACTGTCAGTATCTTCAACACGTAATGCTACGTTGTGAATCAATTCGCGGTCTAGACGTTCACGGATATTACGTGAAGTTACGAACTTACCTTCTTTACCAGCAAACGGTGAGTTGTTTACCTGGAATGTCATCGATACTGTAGGTTCATCTACAGACAATGGCGGTAAAGCTTCAACATTTTTCGGATCACAGATGGTGTCAGAAATGTTAAGTGCATCGATACCCGTTACACAAACGATATCGCCTGCAGAAGCTTCTTCAACGTCAACGCGATCTAGACCATGATAACCCATGATTTTTAAGATACGGCCGTTACGTGTTTTGCCATCTTTATCGATTACAGTTACTTGTGTGTTTAATTTCACTGAACCGCGTTGGATACGACCAATACCGATAACGCCTACGAAGCTGTTATAGTCAAGTGAAGATACTTGCATTTGGAATGGACCGTCAACGTCAACCGCTGGTGGTTCAACGATGTCTACGATCGTTTGGAACAACGGAGTCATATCTTCAGCAAGTTCTTCTGGAGAAGGACCAGCAACACCACGAAGGCCTGAAGCATAAACAACTGGGAAGTCTAACTGTTCGTCAGAAGCACCTAAGTTATCGAACAAATCAAATACTTGGTCAATTACCCAGTCTGGACGCGCGCTTGGCTTGTCGACTTTGTTAATAATCACGATTGGTTTCAAACCGCGTGCGAACGCTTTTTGCGTTACGAAACGAGTTTGTGGCATTGGGCCTTCTTGTGAGTCTACAAGAAGAAGTACGCAGTCAACCATCGACATTACACGTTCAACTTCACCACCGAAATCGGCGTGTCCCGGGGTGTCCACGATGTTAATGCGGTATTCAGTATTGGTACGTTCATCTAACCATTTGATTGCAGTGTTTTTTGCAAGAATGGTAATACCACGTTCGCTTTCAATAGCGCCAGAATCCATGACACGCTCGATCTCACCCGCGCGATCACCGAGAGCACCTGATTGTTGCAAAAGTTTGTCTACAAGAGTGGTTTTACCATGATCGACGTGCGCAATAATGGCGATGTTACGGAGAGTTTTAATATCTGACATGTAAATTCAATGCGTATGTAATTTGAGGGCAAATTATACAGAAAAATACAAAACTTTTATAGTCACTGTAACCACACTCCTCAACTTTTTTTGCTCCGTTGGGGATTTTTTGATTTTGTAAAGACGTGTAACTCGATTAGAATAGCGCCACCCAGCCTTAATTTGCATTGACACATGTCTGATTTTAATCAATCTCCTCCTTCTAAAGATCAACTCGACCTGGTATATGGTCTGGAAGATCGACCAAAACCACTGATTGCTTTTTTAGCTGCATTCCAGCACTTACTGGCAATTATTGTCCCGATTGTGACCCCTGGTCTGCTGATTTGTTTGGCGCTTGGTGTTTCCAAAGAAGACACCAACATGATTTTATCCATGTCCTTGGTGATCTCGGGCATCGCGACTTTTTTACAGTCTAAAAAAGTCGGACCTTTTGGTGCCGGTCTGCTGATTGTCCAAGGAACCAGCTTTAACTTCATCGGTCCAATTATTGGTATTGGTTCAGCTATGGTGGCTGCAGGCACACCTGTAGAAGCAGTCATGGCTTCTATTTTTGGTGTGGTGATTGCAGGTGCATTTATTGAAATGGGCGTGTCACAAATTCTGCCTTGGATCAAAAAACTGATTACCCCTTTGGTCACCGGTATTGTGGTTCTGCTGATTGGTTTAACCTTAATTAAAGAAGGTTTAATCAGCATGGGCGGTGGTTATCAGGCCATGAGCGATAAAACTTTTGCCAATGCCGACAACCTGATCATGTCTTGTACCGTCCTGGCGTTGATTATTATCCTGAACCGGATCCGGATTACCTGGGTAAAAAGCTCTGCCATTTTAATCGCCCTGATCTGTGGTTATGTTCTGGCAGGCTTTATGGGCCATCTGGATTTCTCTGGTCTGAAAGATGCACCACTGGTACAGATTCCAACCCCAATGCATTTCGGTTTAAGCTTCTCCTGGAGTCTGTTTATTCCGATGGCATTCATCTATCTGGTGACCTCTTTAGAAGCGATTGGTGATATCACTGCGACTTCAAAGCTTTCCAACCAGCCAGTTGATGGTCCAAAATGGATGCAGCGCATTAAAGGCGGTGTACTGGTAAATGGCGCGAATTCATTCCTTGCCGGTATTTTTAACACCTTCCCGAGTTCCGTATTTGCACAAAATAATGGCGTAATCCAGTTAACGGGCGTAGCAAGTCGTTATGTCGGTATCTGGATTGCTGCTTTGCTGGTTATTCTTGGTTTGCTGCCTGCAGTTGCTGGTATTATTCAGGCCGTTCCGCAAGCGGTACTGGGTGGTGCAGTGATGGTGATGTTTGGTGCAGTCGCAGCATCTGGTATTAACATTCTGTCTGGTGTCCATCTGGACCGTCGTGCCCTGCTGATTATTGCGATTTCACTGGCGCTGGGTTTAGGTGTTGCACAAGTTCCACAAATTCTTGAGCATCTTCCTGAGTTATTCCGTAATATCTTTAGCTCAGGCGTTGCTACTGGTGGTATCGCGGCCCTTATTCTTAATGTTGTACTTCCTGAAACAAAGAAGTAATTTCATGTCCAAAGAACACTGTCTAGGTCAGGCTTAGGCAGTGTTCTTTATATTGGAGAGATACCTATGGATCCTAAAAGCGAAGTTTTATTAAGACAATATGATTTTTTGTCGGGTCGCATCCTACTGATTAATGCACCAACAGATGATCTGCTCGCTGAATTCGATGCCTCTATCAATCCCGCTGTCTGGACATGGAATTTTAACGATTTTCAATATTTCCAGTCACAACAAGCAGATGTGCATTTTGGTGCAGAGATGCCTGAAGCTGAGTTTGATCAGGCGGTTATTTTTGTACCCAAGTCTAAAGAACTGTTGAATTATTTACTGCACACCGTGGCAGCGCAGCTTAAACCGGGCAGCAGTATTTTTCTGGTCGGTGAAAAGAAAGGCGGGATAGAACGCGCAGCCAAACAGTTGCAGCCTTTTGGTAAAACACTCAAACTTGACAGCGCACGTCATTGCCAACTTTGGCAATTGGTTCTAGAGCATACGGTCGAGAAAAAAGCACTTGCAGACTGGGCACAGCGCTATACCGTATCGACACCAAATGGCGACCTGAATATTTGTGCACTTCCAGGCGTATTTAGTCAAAACCGTTTGGATGTGGGAACTGCCACACTATTACCTTATTTGTCACAAGTCACCTCAGGTAAAATCGCTGACTTTGGTTGTGGTGCGGGTGTGATTAGCGCGTATCTGGCAAAGTTGAATCCGAAAAACCGGATTTTTGCCATGGATGTTGATGCCTTTGCACTGGCTTCTACACAAATGACCTTTGAAGAAAATCAGCTTACTCCTGAACAAATTGAAATCAAAGCGGTTACAGGCATTGAGGATGCACCCTTGTTCCTGCATGCGATTGTCAGTAATCCGCCTTTTCATCTGGGAATCGAGACCGATTACACGGCCAGCGAAACCTTATGTAAAACCTCGCGTCGTCATTTAAAATCGGGCGGTGAGCTTTGGATTGTGGCCAACCGTTTCTTGAACTACCCGACCCTGATTGAACAAAACTTTGGTCGCTGCACAGTAAAAGCAGATCAACAAGGCTTTAAAGTGCTCTTCGCCAGCACTCAAAAAAATGTTAAGGAATCATGATGAGCGAAACGCAAAACACGATGCAGCTGCAGCGTAAGCTGGGTGCTCGTCATCTGAATATGATCGCCATTGGGGGATCAATTGGTACAGGTCTATTCCTGGCTTCAGGTGCGACCATTGCCAACGCGGGACCAGGCGGTGCACTGCTTGCATATGTACTGATTGGTATCATGATTTATTTCTTGATGACCAGTCTAGGTGAACTTGCCACGCATAACCCGACCTCAGGTGCATTTTTCACTTACGGCACTAAATATGTCGAAGGTGGTTTTGGTTTCGCTCTGGGCTGGAACTACTGGTACAACTGGGCCATTACCGTGGCTTTTGAGCTGGTTGCCGTTCAGTTTATTATGAAATTCTGGTTTCCAGATATTCCGGGCGTGTACTGGAGTGCCATTTTCCTGGCCATTATTTTCGGGATTAATGCCCTGACGGTAAAAGGCTTTGGCGAATCTGAATTTTTCTTTTCTCTGGTTAAAGTTCTCGCGATCATTGCTTTTATCATCATCGGGATCTGGATGATCGTGAAGATCATGCTGACCCCGGGTGCAGAAGCATTTGCCAACTGGAGCATTGGTGATGCACCCTTTGTCGGTGGTTTCCAGGCATTAATTGGCGTGGCGATGATTGCCGGATTCTCTTTCCAGGGTACCGAAATGGTCGGTGTGGCGGCAGGTGAATCGAAAGATCCAAAGAAAACCATTCCGGTCGCCATCAAACAGATTTTCTGGCGTATCCTTCTGTTTTATATCGTGTGTATTTTCATTATCGGCACCTTGATTGCCTATAATGACCCACGTTTATTACAGGCCGCTGCAACAGATAATATTGCGCTTTCGCCATTCACCTTATTGTATGAAAAAGCCGGTTTTGCCTTTGCCGCCAGTATCATGAATGCAGTGATCCTGACCGCTATTCTATCTGCGGGTAATTCTGGCATGTATTCATCTACCCGTATGCTGTTTGATATGTCGCGTAAAGGCAGTGCACCTAAAATGTTTGCGCGTCTGGACCCGCGTGGTGTGCCAATGAATGCACTCTATGCCACTACGGCGATCGCAGCTCTATGCTTCCTGACTACTTTCTTTGGTGAACAGGAAGTCTTTAACTGGCTGCTAAACATGTCAGGGATGTGTGGCTTTATTGTCTGGCTCGGGATTGCAATTTCGCATTACCGCTTCCGCAAAGGTTATTTGGCTCAAGGTTATAAACTGGAAGATCTGGCTTATCGCGCTAAATTCTTTCCTTTTGCTCCTTGGTTTGCATTTATCCTGTGTGCGATTGTTGTTCTCGGACAGAACTATCAGGATGTTTTGGCCGGTCAATGGATGGGTGTGTTATCGACCTATATCAGTATTCCGCTATTCCTAGCGATTTGGTTCGGCTACAAATGGAAGAAAAAAACCAAACTGGTCTCTTATCAAGAGATGGATGTGCAGCCGATGAAACTTGATCAGGAATAAAAAATTATTCATTAAAAAAATCAGCTTACGGGCTGATTTTTTATTTCTTGAATTAACTATGACGCATCACGAAATTGCGATCATCAATCACAATCACTTGCTGGCAAATTCCGTCTACCCGACGTTGCTGCTCAAATACCTCTTTAGGCATAGACTCAAAACTATCAAAGAAGCTAATTTCATTTTCATCAATTTCATATATCAGGGAATGATTCCCTACTCCCTCTAAGGTGTCATAGAACACAATCACAAAACGGCCTGCTTCTACATTTTCCTGAATTTCTGCATAAGACAATGGCTGTTCTATAACAGGAATATTTAAGCGATGTGCTTGTTGATAGAAATCGACTTCAATTGGCTGTTTATCTGCATCATGTTCAGTACAAAAATTGACATCCAAACCCAATGTCTTTAAAGCAACTGCAAGTGCGATGCTTGAGCTTCCCATTTCAGGGTCATGTTGACAGAGCTGAGTTAAATCAGGAATATTCAAATCAATGCCATAATGATGAAAAATCATCCATATTGCAAAAATTCCGCTATTGGCTTCCAGATTTTGCAAATCTTCAGGAATTTCGACACTCATATTTTTACTCAACGACATCTTAACAGGCTAAGTGTAGTCAAAATACAGACATAAAAAAAGCAGCTCCGAAGAGCTGCCTTTTTAATGAGTGTTCAATAATGAATTATTGAGCAACTGGTTGTTCAGCTAAAACAGTACGGCTACCAGTGATTGTCGCGAATACACGACGGTTCATAGCACGACCTTCTTTAGTGTTGTTGTCAGCAATCGGTTGATCCCAAGCGAAACCTTGAGTAGACAAGCGAGATGCATCAACATTGTATTCATTTACAAGCGAAGATTTAACAGAGTTAGCACGTGCTAGAGATAAACGTTCGTTTAGTGCACGTGGACCAGTGTTGTCAGTGTGACCTTCGATACGAGCAGTAGCGTTTGGATATTCAACTAGCTTCTCAGCAACTTTAGCGATTTCTGGTTTGTATTGATCTTTGATGTTTGATTTGTTTGTATCAAAGAACACACGAAGTTCCATGTTCAGGTCTTCAGTCAACTCTTGTGGCGCTGGAGCAACTGGAGTTACAGGCTCAACTGGAGCAACTTCAACTACTGGAGCAGCTGGTTTCAGACGACCACCTAGAACAACATTAAGACCAGCTAATGCTGTGTAGTTCCAGAATTTTTCGTCAAAGTGGTAAGTACCACGAGCTTCAGTACGTAGCGCTAAGGCATCGTTGATGTGCCAGAATGCACCCACACCAGCATTACCTAGAGTACCTTCTTCTTCATTACCGCGAGTACCGCGTGGCACACCTTCAAATTCGTATTTGTAGTGACCCGCACCTAGAAGCATGTATGGCTTCACTTTGCTGTCATAGTTACCAGTAAATACGTCAGAAGTTGCGTAGAAGTTACCTGCAATATTTTGGCCTTTGTATTCTGCACCTTCAGCAGCACCGTCAACATCGCCCTTTACTTGGCTATATTCAGCTTCAAAACCTAACCAAGGAGTTAATTCAACACCAATAGCAGCACCTACGAATAAATCGTCTTGTAATTCAGGACTACTAGTAAGTTCGCCATCATTACCGTTATTGTTGTGCTGGGTGTCTTGGAATGTATAACCTAACATCAACGGAGTAACAGTTACGCCTGCATTTGCAGCAGCAAAAGGTGCAGCTACAAGCATAGCTAAAGCAATACGACTCATTTTCATGGATTTATCCTCCAGAGATAAAAATTGTTGTTCAAGCTCAAGCCCGCAATAGGCCATCCTGAGATAGGCTTTTTATTACCCCAGTTTTATTCTTAAGCTATTCACATGGCATCATACAAACACTTTATTATTTTTCCAAGTGCTTGATTAATTTAATCAAGTAAATTATTGACAAAATTACTTACAATTTCCGTTGTAATTCGGTAACTTTTTACTCAATTTTTTATTCTGAATACCCTATGGTGATTGCCAATTATTTTTTAATCACTTTCTTGAAACTTAAGTAAGGACTGATTACTCGGCTCCACAAAGCATAAAAAACGCATAATTAATAACATATTCCTCATAAAAATAATATATAAATCAGGTAACTCTATGTATAAAAAAATAACAAGAGCATTCACTATTGTTGAGTTAATTATCTGTATTGCAATGATTGCAATTCTCGTCAGTATCGCCCTACCGTACTTCCATGACTATCGATCCAAACAGGAAGCCAAAAATATTCCGATCAAATTATCTCAAATTAATCGCTATGCACGCAGCCAGGCTGCAGTGTTTCATCAAAATATTGTAATCTGCCCGAGCCAAGATTCTCTCAGTTGCCAAGCCAATCAATGGAACAAGAACATGCTGGTTTTTATTGATAAAAATAAAAACAGGCAAGTGGATGTAGACGAACAAATTTTACATATTGATGCACTGAACCTCAAATACGGTAACCTAAGTTGGCGAGGAACTTTGAGTTTACCGAGTGTCACTTATCAAGCGCATACTGCCTTGCCGATTGGTTCAAATGGTAGTTTCTATTATTGTTCTACCCATCTTTCTAGCCAACAGCGTATTGTACTCAGCAAAATGGGCCATATCAGGATTGAAAGTCTCTCGTCTTGCTAACAGAACTATCCAGTTTATGCTTCGCTGCGATTAACGCTTCAATCCTGAGTTTTTTTCAATATACTGCTTAAGTTTGAAAAAATTGATTAAAACTCATACGGAGAGAGAACAATGACTGACATCCTAATTGTCAATGGTGCACGTACAGCCATGGGTGGCTTTCAGGGGAGTCTTGCCAGTGTAACTGCGCCAGAACTCGGTGCGGTCACCATTAAAGAAGCAATTGCCCGTGCGGGTCTGCAACCAGAAGATATTGAAGAAGTCATTATGGGTTGTGTCCTTCCGGCAGGTTTAAAGCAGGGCCCTGCACGTCAAGCCATGCGTCAAGCTGGTCTTCCAGATTCTACTGGCGCTGTAACCATTAATAAATTATGTGGTTCAGGCATGAAAGCCGTCATGCAAGCTGCAGATATGATTAAAGCCGGTTCTGCAAATATCGTGGTTGCAGGTGGCATGGAATCCATGACCAATGCTCCTTATGTATTGCCAAAAGCACGTGGCGGTTTCCGTATGGGTCACGGTGAAATCAAGGACCATATGTTTCTGGATGGCTTGGAAGATGCTGAAACAGGTCGCTTGATGGGTTCATTTGCCCAAGATATGGCAAATACCAGAGGTTATACCCGCGAGCAGATGGATGATTTTGCGATTCGCTCATTAAAGCGTGCGCAAACTGCGGTCAATGAAGGCTACTTTGCTGATGAAATCGTGCCTGTAACAGTTAAAACCCGTAAAGGTGATGTAGTCGTTGATAAAGACGAACAGCCGTTCAATGCCAACATCGATAAAATTCCAACTTTGCGTCCT
Source organism: Acinetobacter lwoffii (assembly GCF_049367455.1). Taxonomy (GTDB): domain Bacteria; phylum Pseudomonadota; class Gammaproteobacteria; order Pseudomonadales; family Moraxellaceae; genus Acinetobacter; species Acinetobacter lwoffii_W. Next base: position 2,098,570 of record NZ_JBMPXW010000001.1, on the reverse strand, counting down.
GCTTTCGCTAAAGACGGTACGATTACGGCGGCTAATGCCAGCTCGATTTCAGATGGTGCATCAGCTTTAGTAATTACCTCGGCTGACAATGCAGCAGCAAAAGGGTTGAATCCTTTGGCTAAAATTGTTGCCTATGCATCGAATTCGCAACATCCATCTGAGTTTACTATTGCTCCAGTCGGTGCAATCCAGAAAGTGCTAGATAAAACTGGATGGGCCGCTTCTGATGTCGACCTTTGGGAAATCAATGAAGCCTTTGCCATGGTGACCATGTGCCCAATGGATGAGTTCAAGCTAGATCCTGAAAAAGTCAACATCAATGGCGGTGCATGTGCTCTCGGCCATCCTGTGGGTTCAACCGGTTCACGTATTATCCTGACTTTGATTCATGCGCTGAAACGTACGGGTGGCAAGAAAGGCATCGCTGCACTCTGTATCGGTGGTGGTGAAGCGACTGCTGTAGCGATTGAATTACTTTAAAAGAAGTCTCTCTTTACTAAAGGTAAGCAGTATTACTGCGCAAGAGATAGATTGATGCATTGCTATAATTGAAAAATAATCCTCCCCTAACCCCTCCTTTATCAAAGGAGGGGGATTTTAAATCCCTTCACATGCAGGGATTTTTTATTCTTACATTTTTTTATATTTTTATTCTTAACATTTAGTTTAAGCCTGTTAAATTAGAACCATAAAAACAACAACAAAGGTGCGCTATGCAACTCAATCATTATCTTAATTTCCAGGGTGAAACCGAAGCAGCTTTTAATTTTTATAAATCTGTTTTTGGTGGTGAATTTTCAAATCTTACCCGTTATGGTGAAATGCCATCTGAACAAGGCAGTACACTTTCTGAAACCGATAAAAATCTTATTCTGCATGTATCATTACCAATTAATGCATTTATGGAGTTAATGGGATCTGATACCACTGAGCAATTTTGTGCGCAAAATAATGCTGCTCTCAATAAAGGGAATAATCACTATATTTCAATTAATTTGCATGCCCATGAACAACATAAAGCTAAACGCTTATTTGATGCTTTATCGGTGAATGGTCAAATTGAGATGCCGCTAGAAAGAACCTTTTGGGGCGCACTTTATGCTGCCTTTAGCGATCAGTTTGGAATTCACTGGATGATCAACTGTCAACTTGAAGAAAATTAAAGGTTTTTATCAAGATATAAAAAAGCCGGAATCAATCCGGCTTTTTGACAGCAACTTAATTTAAATTAAGCACCTGTTTGATAATGTGCCTGTGCAACCGCAGTTGATGCCTGGTACGGATTTTTGAAATCATTCAAACCGGCAGCCGCTTCCTGAATATCTTTACCTTCTTTAATCACGAAAGTGTCGAAACCTGAACGCTTCATGTAGTTCAAAACATCTTTGAATACATCCCCAGTAGCACGCAATTCGCCTTGGAAACCCTGACGGCGAAGAAGTGCTGCAAATGAATAACCACGACCATCATTAAAACCGGCAAACTCAATAAAGATTGCATCTAGCTGATCCAATGGAAACTCATTGGTTTCAGGCGAAGCATCTACGGTTAAGTACAATGCTTTTTTACCTGTCACATTGGCAATCTGGTCTAACTGATCCACAGTCAGAACCACATCACCCTGTGGTAAAACACCATCTTCACCCATCAATTGATAGGTATTGTCTGCAATCGTGCCATCTTTAGAGAGCACTTGAAGTGCGGTATTAAGCATATGCACGCTCCTTGAATGGTTGAATGCCGACACGGCGATAAGTATCGATAAACTCTTCACCATCCTGACGCAGGTCAAGATAAGTATTCAAAATTTCTTCTACGATATCCGGCACGACTTCGGCTGCAAATGATGGCCCAAGAATGTCACCAATTGACGCATCATGATCGGCATTACCGCCTAAAGTGATCTGGTAGAACTCAGCGCCTTTCTTGTCTACACCTAGAATACCAATATTACCCACATGGTGATGGCCACAAGCATTCATACAACCTGAAATATTCAGATCCAGTTTGCCTAAATTGTAAATCGTATCCAGGTCATCAAAACGGCGTGAAATTGCTTCAGAAATCGGAATGGATTTCGCATTCGCCAATGAACAGAAATCACCGCCCGGGCAGCAAATAATGTCGGTCAAGAAACCGATATGCGCACGTGCCAGGTTGTTTTGGTCAAGGGTTTGCCATACAGCGAACAAATCTTTTTGTGGGACATCGACCAGGGAAATGTTTTGTTCATGCGTGGTACGCAGCTCACCGAAAGTGTACTGATCGGCAAGATCTGCAATCAGGTTCATTTCTTCTGTGCTGACATCACCCGGTGCAATCCCGGCACGTTTCAGTGAAATCGTCACGATACGATAACCTTTCACTTTATGTGCATTGGTATTGATGTTGAACCACTGTTTGAATTTTGGATATTGTGCAAATAGTTCAGTGAAATCTTCATCTGTATAATCTTGGTAGTCAAATGGCGTGAAGTTCTCATCCATTTTCGCCAAGGTGTCTGTATCGATTTTCAGTGTTTTAATCGTATGCTCAAATTCAGCTTCAACTTTCTCGGCAAATACTGCTGGTGTTAAAGCTTTTACCAGAATCTTGATACGTGCTTTATATTTGTTGTCGCGACGGCCATGCAAGTTATACACACGAAGGACTGCTTCCAGATAAGCAATCAGGTCTTCACGCGGCAAGAACTCACGGATAAAGCTACCAATCACTGGCGTACGGCCGAGACCACCACCGACTTTGATTTTATAGCCCATTTCGCCTGCTTCATTACGCACAATATACACACCGATATCGTGGAATGCAGTGGCTGCACGGTCAGTTTCTTCAAGCGCAGAGACTGCAATCTTGAATTTACGTGGCAAGAAAGCAAATTCCGGATGGAAGGTTGACCATTGACGGATCAATTCACAAGTCGGACGTGGATCGGCAATTTCACCTGCAACCACACCTGCATACTGATCCGTCGTGGTATTACGGATACAGTTACCTGAGGTCTGAATCGCATGCATTTGCACAGTGGCCAGTTCAGCCAGCATATCCGGCACATTTTCCAGCGCAGGCCAGTTAAACTGGATGTTTTGACGGGTCGAAATATGCGCGTAGCCACGGTCATATTCTTTTGCCAAATCAGCCACTTTACGAAGTTGTTTTGAGTTCATCAAACCATATGGCACGGCAATACGTAACATTGGCGCATAACGCTGTACGTACAGACCATTTTGCAGACGAAGCGGACGATACTCATCTTCAGTGAGTTTACCGGCTAAATAACGTTCCGTTTGGTCACGGAACTGTGCAACACGTTCATTAATCAGTTGCTGATCGAAATCAGTATATAAATACATGGCGTACAGCTAGTAGTTTCTATTATATCGCCGGCAAGGATAGCGAGATTGAACCTATCAATAAAATGCTTTTTATACATATTTCATAGCGATTTTATTGATAAGCCTGTCAAAGTTTCACGGATCTCGGTATTTACAGCACTGGATTAAATTTAAAGTAATAATGATGAAAATCTTCAATTATTATTACTTATTTTCATATAGGAAAAATTTCCTCTCATTTCATTAATAATCTAATTAACACGTTAAGAATATTACCAATTTTGACTTTCTCCCAATTGCTGTCCTACAAACTCATAGCGTATCGTAGAACGTGAAAATTTAATCGGACAAGCCAATTGTGCTTCGGTCTGCTGACTGCTGGATTTGAGTGGCACCTGTACTATCCATCCCCGCTGCTGAGCCAGATCAGAATGTAACGCTTCCTCAAGTCTGAGCACCGGTTCGACACAGACATCCAGCGCGGCAAACAGCATTTGCCATTCAGCTAATGACTTGGTCTTGATTTTATTCTGAATCGCCTGCTTCACCACAGCATGATCTTCAGCGGCATAAGAAGCGCCTTTTTCCAGAAGAATCGGCAGCTCTAAAGCCTGTGCCAATCCCTGCATAAATTGTGGTTCCAGACTGCCAATCGATAGATAACGCCCATCCTGGGTTTCATAATAGTCGTAAAAAGTACCGCCATTCAGATACCCTGATTCAGGCCGTTGTTGCTGATTACCGGCCAGACTGGCAGAAGCCGCCAGATTATTCATCGTCACCACGCAATCGGTCATGGAAATATCAATATATTGCCCTTTTCCGCTTTGCTGACGTTCAATCACCGCGGCCAGAATCGCAATCACGGCATGCATGGAACCACCTGCAACATCGGCGACCTGAATTCCCAAGGCTGGTGGACCATTTTCAATCCGGCCACTGTGTCCGGCAATTCCGGACAAAGCCAGATAATTAATGTCGTGCCCTGCCTTATCTTTATATGTGCCAGTTTGGCCGTAACCGGTAATGGAACAGTAAATCAATTTTGGATTAATTTCGCTTAAGGTTTGATAGTCTAGCCCAAGACGTTGCATTACACCGGGACGGAATTGCTCAATCACAATGTCATAATCTGCAATCTTGGATTTAACCAGTTCAATATTCGCAGGATCTTTCAAATCCAGTGCAACCGATTGCTTGTTTCGGTTCAAATAACTTTGTGAAGTGGCCTGTCCATTGGCAAAGGGTGGCATTAATCGCAACAGGTCTGGTCGGGTTGGTGATTCAATATGCACAACTTCTGCACCTAAATCAGCAAGATATAATGTGGCAAACGGGCCGGGTAAAAGTGTAGAAAAATCTAGGATTTTCAATCCTTTTAATACATATGACATTGGAGTATTTGCTCTACTTATATTGCTTTTTTCAGCATCTTAGGCACATAAATGCACAAAAACAATGTCATGTTCAGCCATTTACCTTGATAGTTTCGGCAATCTAATATGTAAGAAAATGGCAAAGGTATTCTTGTAAATTGCCATTGCTTTATTATTTTTCGTCATTTAGGTCAATTATTAGTGAAAATTAAAGAGACTGAAGGATTAAACATGAGTCGTGATACGATCAGTATCCACTTCGTCAATGCTGCCTTATCTGGCGTTAAACGTCTGGGCATGGATGTCGATACTTTATTGTCTCACGTCGGGATTGAAGCAGAGCTGCTGCATCAGCCCAAAGCGCGTATTTCGCCTGAACAATATACCCGCTTTATTAAAATGTTGTGGATGGTGACCCAGGACGAGCATGTCGGCTTTGACAAACAGCAACGCCGTCTGGGTACGTTTGCGATCATGTGCCAGCTCATCATTCATGCCAAAACTCTGGGTGATGCACTGGAATTGTCTTCCCAGTTCTACAAACTCTTTGGTGATGACTGGTCGGTGACTCTGGAGCGTGACAAACACGAAGCACGTCTGGTACCACTCATTCCAAATGCAATGGATCCGGATCATTTCATTACTGAAAGCATGCTGATGATCTGGCATGGCTTGGCGTCTTGGCTCATTGAGCGTCGCCTGCCACTGGAACGCGTGCATTTTAGTTATCCGCGTCCAGACCATGCCGATGAATATGATGCCTTATTCTTTGCGCCGGTAATGCAGTTCGATATGCCACGTACTGAAATCACTTTTGCTGCGGACTATCTGGACCTGCCAATTCGCCAGAATGAAGAAACTCTGGAAGAGTTTTTGAAAGCAGCACCGGCCCAACTGCTGGTGAAATTCAAAAATACCAATTCACTGACTTCTAGAATCCGTGATGTGCTGAAGAGCCAGATTGGTGAAGAAATGCCAACCTTGAATGATGTGGCATCGATGTTATATCTATCACCGCAAACCTTGCGTCGCCGTCTGGCAGCCGAAGGCAAAAGCTATCAAGGCGTGAAAGATGCATTGCGACGTGATGCCGCAATTCACCTGTTACTTAACCCTGATCTTACCCTTGAAGATGTCGCACAACAGGTCGGTTTCAGTGAAACCAGTACCTTCCACCGTGCTTTCAAAAAATGGACAGGTGTGACTCCGGGTCTGTATCGTCAATTACATGGCTATCATTAATCAAGTAATGCCGCAAAAGAGCATGTAATAATAAAACCAGTTCTCTCCGCCTAAGCAAAAGCTTAGGCTTTTTTATAGCTAAAATTGGCTAAATCGCTCAAATGATCTGGCCCGTTCTCGTCATTGCACTTCAAAAATTAAGTATTACACTCGAGTCATTAGAATAATTTTCATCAAATCAATAAAAGGGACATGCTATGAGCGAGGCATATATTATTGACGCCATTCGTACGCCACGCGGAAAAGGCAAAAAAGATGGATCTTTACATCAGGTAAAACCCATTTCATTATTGACTGGCTTACTCAACGAACTTCAGGCTCGTCATCAGTTTGACACCGCAAAAGTAGATGATATCGTGCTCGGTTGTGTCACCCCAATTGGTGATCAGGGCGCCAATATTGCCAAAACGGCTGCCATCGCTGCTGGTTGGGATAATGATGTAGCGGGTGTGCAAATTAACCGTTTTTGTGCTTCCGGTCTGGAAGCGGTCAATCTGGCCGCACAAAAAGTCCGCTCTGGCTGGGAATATCTGGTTGTGGCAGGTGGAGTCGAATCCATGTCCCGCGTGCCGATGGGTTCTGACGGTGGTCCTTGGGCACTGGACCCTGAGACCAATATGGCCTGTGACTTTATTCCACAAGGTATTGGTGCAGATTTGATTGCCACGATTGACGGTTATACGCGTTCTGATGTAGATCAATTTGCCGAACAATCACAACAGAAAGCAGCTGCCGCTCAAGCCAATGGTTATTTCAATGCATCCGTGATCCCGGTAAAAGACAAAGCCGGTGTGGTGATTCTGGACAAAGATGAATTTATCAAACCGACAACGACCGCAGAAGGCTTGGGCAAACTCAATCCAAGTTTCGCCACTATGGGGCAAATGGGCTTTGATGCAATTGCCCTGCAAAAATATCCTGAAGTCGGTGCTATCAATCATGTGCATCATGCCGGGAATTCTTCAGGCATTGTCGACGGTGCGGCTGTGGTTTTGATCGCATCGGAACAAGCGGTAAAAGAACAAGGTCTGAAGCCACGAGCCAAAGTACTGGCCACGGCACTGGTCGGTGCAGATCCAACCATCATGCTGACCGGCCCTGCCCCGGCTGCTCGTAAGGCCTTGGCTAAGGCGGGTTTAACCATTGATGATATTGACCTGTTTGAAGTCAATGAAGCTTTTGCTGCCGTGGTGATGCGCTTTATCAATGAAATGAAGATTGATCCTGCCAAGGTGAATGTCAACGGCGGTGCAATTGCCATGGGACATCCACTCGGTGCGACTGGTGCGATGATTTTAGGGACATTACTGGACGAGTTAGAACGCCAGGGCAAAAAACGTGGACTAGCTACACTTTGCGTGGGTGGCGGTATGGGCATCGCAACCATTATTGAACTGGTATAAGGAGAAAAATAATGAGCGCAATTCAATATCAAAAAAATGAAGATAATATTGTTATTTTAACGTTTGATTCTCCAAACCAGTCTGCCAATACCATGAATGCCGACTTTCGTACGGCACTAGATGAAGTCGTTGTCCAGTTACAAGCAGATGAAGATATTGCCGGGATTATTTTCCGTTCAGCGAAAAAAACTTTCTTTGCTGGCGGCGATCTGGATGAACTGATTCAAGCCACTCCTGAGCATGCAACTGAATTCTTCAATATGATTGAAGAGATGAAAGCCAAACTACGCTATATCGAAACTCGCGGTATTCCTGTGGTTGCTGCACTGAATGGCACGGCGCTTGGCGGTGGCTGGGAAATTGCCCTGTGTGCCCATCATCGTATTGCCCTGAATGACCCTAAAAGCAAATTTGGCCTGCCTGAAGTCACACTGGGTTTATTACCAGGTGGCGGTGGTATCGTCCGTAGCATCCGCCTGCTTGGTCTGCAAAATTCCCTTCCTTTATTGATGGAGGGCAAACAGTTTGGAGTCGACAAAGCCCTATCTCTAGGGTTGATTCACGATCTCGCAGACAGTGCAGATGGACTCTTAGAAAAAGCCATTGCCTGGATCAAAGCCAATCCGAAGTCACAACAACCTTTCGATGTAAAGGGCTATAAAATTCCGGGTGGTAGCCCTTCGACACCAGCAGTTGCACAGATGCTGGCAATTGCTCCGGCGATGCTGCGCGATAAAACCAAAGGCTGCTACCCTGCACCTGAAGCGATCATATCGGCTGCGGTAGAAGGTGCACAGGTCGATGTCGATACTGCCCTGACCATTGAATCGCGTTACTTTACTTATTTGGCGACCGGTCAAATTTCTAAAAATATGATTGGCACCTTCTGGCATGGTCTGAATGCAATCAAGTCCGGCGCCAGTCGCCCTCAAGGTCTTGAAAGGTGGAAAGCCACTAAAGTCGGTATTCTAGGTGCGGGTATGATGGGTGCTGGGATCGCCTATGCCACTGCCAGCACAGGCATTCCAGTAGTTCTGAAAGATATTTCATTAGAAGCGGCTGAAAAAGGCAAATCCTATAGCCAGAAACTGCTGGATAAAAAAGTCGTTCAAGGGCGTTTATCAGCCGAGAAACGAGATCAGTTTTTAAGCCTGATTCAAACAACTGCATCGAATGAAGATCTAGCGGGTTGTGACCTGATCATTGAAGCCGTCTTTGAAAATCCCGCGCTCAAGGCTCAAGTTACGCAAGAGGCAGAACAATATCTTGCCAGCAACGGCGTAATGGCTTCGAATACCTCGACCCTGCCGATCACAGAGTTAGCCCAGGCTTCAAAAAATGATCAGAACTTTATCGGCCTGCATTTCTTCAGTCCGGTCGATAAAATGCAGCTGGTGGAAATTATCAAAGCTAAAAATACCTCGGCAGAAACGCTGGCCAAAGCTTTCGATTTCGTGCAGCAAATTGGCAAATTACCGGTTGTAGTAAATGACAGCCGTGGTTTCTTTACCAGCCGCGTGTTTGGTACCTTTGTGCAGGAAGGTTTACGCCTGCTGGCAGAAGGTGTACATCCAGCGCGAATTGAAATGGCTGCACTCAAAGCCGGTATGCCGGTGGGCGCATTGGCAATTCAGGATGAAGTGTCCTTGACCTTGTCTGAACATGTGGCCAATGAAAGATACAAAGCTTTAGAAGCACAAGGTCAGACCATCACTAAATCACCTGCAGATGACGTGATTCACAGCATGATTCACGAATTTAACCGTAAAGGTAAGGCTGCAGGCGCAGGTTTTTATGATTATCCGGCCGATGCCAAAAAGCAGCTCTGGTCTGGTCTCAGCCACTGGAAAAAAGACAATGATATTTCTGAACAGGAAATGATTGACCGCTTCCTGTTTGTACAGGCACTAGATACCGTGCGCTGTCTGGAAGAAGGTGTTTTAGAATCCGTGGTCGATGCCAATGTCGGTTCCATTTTTGGCATTGGTTTTGCCGCCTGGACGGGCGGTGCAGTACAATTCTTGAATCAGTATGGTCTGGCCAAAGCCGTGACCCGTGCCAAGGTGCTTGAAAACAAGTATGGCGAACGCTTCAAAGCTCCACAGCTTCTTAAAGATCGCGCAGCACACGCCCAGCCGATTCAATAGTGTGGCCACTTAAATAAAAGAGGAACGTGTTTCCTCTTTTTTATTCTCTGAATTTACTTCAAGCAATAAACAGAGTCATGTGATGACAGATTTTGATCTGCTTTTTGATCAATTTATGTTATAAAGTTACATAAGTTTGATATCCACGTGGGTAAGACCTATGACTGATCACAGTTCACCTGAAAAATCTCCTTGGGGTTGGAAAGCACTTATTATCTTCTGTATTTTAGGTGGATTATTCATGCTTATTTTTTGGCTCGCGATAAGTAATGAACCGGATTACATGCCAAGCCAGCAAAATAAACAGACTACCCAGCAACACGCTTTTAAAAATGCGCCTACGATGTCTCCAGAAGCCATTGCCAAAGCGCAAGCGGATCGTGAAGCACGTGAAGCTGCCAATGTGGCTCCTACAGATACGACAGCGGCTGAACACAATATGTCAGCTGAAGAACATGCCAATATGGATAATGCCGAGCACAGCTCAAATGCAGACCATGGCCACTAATTCAGATTCAGGCTATGCATCAAAAAGCGAGGTCAATGCCTCGCTTTTTCGTATTTGAAGGGCTGAAAATTAAAGTTTTAAATACATATCAATATGCGGAATACCACAATCCAGATATTCCTCACCTTGAACTTCGAATCCCAGCGCTTGATAGAAGCCAATGGCATGCACTTGCGAAGACAGCTTGACCAACTCACGCTGCTCTGCACGCGCATAGTCAATCACGGCCTGCATCAAGCGCTGACCAACACCTAAACCGCGTGCTGTGATTAGAACTGCAACCCGGCCGATACTATGATTTGACAATAAGCGTGCTGTAGCAATCGCCTCATCCTGCTGAAAAACAATGAAATGTACAGCAACCGCATCCTCAGCATCCCATTCATCTTCAGCTGCAATATGCTGTTCTCGAATAAACACGGCTTCACGAATCGCTTTGGCATACACTGCCAAATCTTTCCAGCTGCCGGAAATTATTTTAAGTTCTGGACTATTTAGCATTTAGATCCAATTCCCTGCTGATCCCATTGATCATTCAGCAACAATTCTAGTGAATGTTTCTGGATCCCATACATCTCTTTTAGTGCCTGTATTTGTACCAGAACTTCCTGATCGGGTTGTTGATAGTCTTTACGTTTTGTCGCCAGAATCATTTTATTTTTACTGGTATGTTCCAGCGCCACAAATTCAAAAACTTTGGTTTCATAGCCATAAGCTTTGAGCAGTAAAGCACGTATGGTATCGGTCAGCATTTCTGCCTGCTGTCCGGCGTGAATGCCAAACTGTAACATCGGGCTGAGGACTTTCGGTGCTTGTAACTGTGGACGCAATTCCTTATGACAACATGGCGCACACATGATCATCTGCGCATTCAGGCGAATACCGCTATGAATCGCAAAATCTGTTGCGACATCACAGGCATGCAAAGCAATCATCACATCCAGACGTTCTGGCGCATAAGTACGCACATCCCCCTGGAAAAAGTCCAGTTGATCAAATCCGGATTGTTGCGCGACATTCTGGCAGAACTCGACCATTTTTGGATTAAGCTCTACCCCGGTGACATACGGCGTTTGACCATGTTTTTGCATATAGTCATATAAAGCACAGGTCAGATAGCCTTTACCCGAACCAAAATCCACCACACGCAGGCCTTCGGCCTGTGGCTTAATCTGCGCCAAGGCGCCTGAAAAAATTTCCACGAACTTGTTAATCTGTTTCCATTTACGCGCCATGCTCGGAATGATTTGCGCTTTTTGATCGGTAATCCCGAGATGCTGGAGAAAAATACTGTCCTGATCGACAAAACGTTGTTTAATCCGGTCATGGCCTTGTTCAACAGGCTTCACCTGATTCATCGCTGCTTTATGTTTGCTGCACGTTAACATGGCTTTTTTCTTGTTTTTTTTCAGCTGTAATTCTTCATCTACTGTCATCAGATTGGCCTGTTTGCAACACGCCAGTAGTGAAGTAACCTGAAATAATGCTTCATCTAAAGGATAATTTTTAGTGACATCCTGGGTCTTGTAACGATACAGGCAGCTCAATACGCGTTGTTCATTTAATGTAATGACTCGCAAGGTCATTTTCTCTAAATCCTGCAGTTCACCTTTATACTGGCTTAAGATCAGGCGATCAAATTGATCCCTTTCAACAGCTTGCTGAAAGGTGTCCAAGAATTGCTGTTCCTGATCGGAGAGAGTTGCCAACGTTGACATAGATAAAACCTGAAATGAATTGCGCATCAAGTTTAAATCTTCTTAACCTAAAAGCAAAATTGAATTACTATACAAGTGTATATTTGAAGAAGAATGACAATCATGCAGAATGCTCCCCTAGTTCCAGATTATGATCAAAATGAGGAACGGATTAACTATATTAGTCATGGTGTAGGTGCAGGACTGTCCATTGTTGCCGGTATTCTTTTGATTATTAAAGGGTCTTACCTCAGTACTGGACAATGGATTGGACTGTGGGTTTATGCGCTGAGCATGATTCTGTTATTTTCTGCTTCGATGCTCTATCACATGGCCACTGCAGCAGACCGCCGTTATTTTTATAAAAAAATCGATCATACTGCGATTTATTATTTAATCGCCGGAACCTATACCCCTTTCCTTTCGATTGCCATTCCGACCGCCAAAGCCCAGTATTTATTGATTGCACTGTGGGTGATTGCTCTTCTTGGTACACTTTTCAAGTTCGTTTTCATTCATCGTTTCCAGAAACTTTCTTTGGCGGCTTATCTGGCCATGGGCTGGCTGGCGCTGTTGGTGATTGATGATATGCAGCAATATTTAAGTGCTCAATCTTTAACCTTTCTCATCATTGGTGGACTCGCTTATACCGTGGGTGCATTGTTTTACGCTTTAAAAAGAGTAAGATATACCCACGCTATCTGGCACATATTTGTATTGATAGGCGCAGGATCACATTTTCTGTCTATCTATCTTTACGTGATTTAATCATCTCCTTTTTCATTTCAGTGACCCTGAGCGAGTTGAAGCGAGAAGATTGCAGTTGTTTTTTTAAAAAATTACGCCTTTTTTAAAAAGATTACGCTTTTAAAACTAAGTTTTTTTATTTTTAGTAAGTGTAAGGTTTTCCATGGCGTCGTCTAATTCTGCTGCTCAGCCAGCACAAAATTCAAAATTTCGCGTTTTAACAGCAAGCTTGGTAGGCACCACAATCGAATTCTTCGATTTTTATATTTATGCCACCGCTGCTGTCATTATTTTTCCGTATCTGTTCTTCCCTACCAGTACAGATCCAATGACCGCAACCATTCAGTCTCTTGCGACTTTTGCTATTGCCTTTATTGCCCGTCCTATTGGTGCAGCATTATTTGGTCATTTAGGTGACCGGATCGGACGAAAAGCCACCTTGGTTGCAGCTTTGCTAACTATGGGGATTTCAACCGTTGCGATTGGTCTATTGCCAACTTATGCGCAAATCGGAATTGCTGCGCCACTGTTACTTGCACTGTGCCGTTTAGGTCAGGGCTTGGGTCTGGGTGGTGAATGGTCAGGTGCGGTACTTCTTGCAACTGAAAATGCCCCGGAAGGCAAACGTGCCTGGTATGGCATGTTCCCGCAACTGGGTGCTCCAATCGGCTTTATTCTGGCAACAGGTTCTTTCCTGACCCTTGGCGCTTTCATGTCTGAAGCTGACTTTATGGCTTGGGGCTGGCGTATTCCGTTTATCTCAAGTGCCTTGTTGGTAATTGTGGGTTTATGGATTCGTTTAAAACTGCATGAAACCCCTGCTTTCCAGAAAGTACTAGATAAACAAAAAGAAGTGAATGTTCCTTTTGTTCAGGTATTCAAAAAGCATTCTCGTATGCTGGTTCTGGGTACGATTGCTGCAATCTGTACTTTCGTTGTGTTCTATCTTACTACGGTATTTGCGCTCCAATGGGGAACCAAACAACTTGGTTATTCTCGTGAAGAATTCCTGCAATTGCAGTTAGTTGCAACCCTATGTTTTGCTGCATTCATCCCGCTTTCAGCAGTATTGGCAGAGAAATTTGGCCGTAAGACTACTTCCATTGCGGTATGTGTCATTTCTGCGATCTTCGGTATTTTCTTTGCAGATATGCTTGAATCTGGCAGCACCTTGGTGGTGTTCCTGTTCTTGTGTATTGGTCTGGCGATCATGGGCTTAACTTATGGGCCAATCGGTACTGTATTGTCTGAAATCTTCCCGACTTCAGTACGTTACACAGGTTCTGCATTAACCTTTAACTTGGCTGGTATCTTCGGCGCATCATTTGCACCGCTAATCGCAACCAAATTAGCAACGGCCTATGGTTTGTCTGCAGTCGGTTATTACCTGACCGCAGCATCTATCCTGTCGCTTGTCGCATTTTTGCTGATTCGTGAAACCAAGAATGATGATGTAAATAATCAGATCTAAGATTTTAGATTGATTTAAAAGCCAGCACTTGATGCTGGCTTTTTTATGATTTCACAACAAAACTCGGCTACTTATCTCGTTAAATTTGCTCAACAATCAAATGAACTCAATTCAAAAAATGAGGCAAGGCCATGCAGGATCTTATTGAATACCTATCGCAGGAGGAGTTGGTCAATATCATTATTTTGCTGGAAGATGATAAAAAATTAGAAGCTGTTCGCTATATCATCGAGAATACGCCCTTGAATGAAGCTCAGGCACTGCAAGTGATTGATGAAATTGTGCGGGAACATGACGTGGTCATGAAGCATGAAAGTACCGGTCCACGCTTTAGTGATGATGCCGGTGATATCGACCTGGTGACACCGCCACTGGAAATCCCCACCCATCCTAGCTTGAGTACACCGACAGAAGCTGAAATCACTGCGCAACAATTACGTGAAAATGTGCCGACTCGCAAAATTGAAAAGAAAATCTGGATGATGGCGGCTATCGCGGTGGTGTTGCTGATTCTGGTCTGGATCATCAGTTAACGCGGTACAGAATGCCGGCTGAATTTAAATCAGTTCAATAATATCAATGGTAGGCGGCACCCGGAAACGGAAAGGTACACCGACCAAACCGGTACCGACAGTCACGAACACATCTGCATGTTCATGACGGTACATGCCCTTTTTATGTCCCAAAATTGAAACCTTTTTCATGACGTAATCGGTCAGCCAAGGCAGCTCCACCTGTCCGCCATGGGTATGCCCGGACAGCATTAAAGGACGTGTCGGCAGTTTCGGGATCATATCGACCGTATCAGGGTTATGCGAAAGAATGACCCAAGGCTTGTCCTGAGGCAAGTCGGGCAAACTGCGCATATCGGCTTTTCCAGCCCAGAGATCACCCACGCCCAAAAGTCGAAATTCATCAAATTCGACAATTTGACCTTCAATATCCATGACCTGATTGACTTGCAGTGCATAGTGCAACAATTCCCGAATTGGCGGTCCGGGATATTGTTCGTCATGATTACCATTGACCGAATAGACCGGAGCGTGAATCTCTTTTAAAACCGCCAGTTCCTGTGCCAGTTTATTTTCTGGCTCATAAGTCCAGTCGCCGGCGACCACCACCAGATCAGGTTGAATATGATTTAATTTGTGTACAATTTGTCGCAACTGCCGCTCATGACCCGAAAACAGACCGATATGTAAGTCTGCAATCAGGGCGATTCTTACTGGCTGCTTTAAGCGTTTATCTGCATTGATCTGATATTGTGTCGTTTTCACTTGAATTAAATGCGGCTCGATAAAGCGTGCATAAGTCAAAACCCCACTAAGCAAAAATACAAAAATAGCTTCATGCAGTGAATAATACCCAGTCCATCCAGCATAAATACTGAAGAAAACCAAAGGGATCAATAAATAGGCAAGATAAAACGCCAGCAAATGACCAAAAGCTTTAAAGGGATGAATGGTTTCGGTACGTGATTGGCTCGACCATGCCTGAGCCACAGCCCAGATGGCTAAAATCGCCATTCCCAGATAAAAATAAAACAGTACGGAATTCGAATCCCACATAAATTGGCCTTATTCAGTCGAGCAGCAGATTACTGGCTTTATATTTATCTTTTCATAGCTGGCAATTATACTCAATTCTAATTTTTCATTCTTCGACTTATATGGCCACTGCTCCCCGCGATCAAGTTCACCTTCAATCCTCAGGTTTTATACGCACTCATCGCTATAAAGCCGGCATTTTACTGAGCTGTAGCCTGGTACTGGGTCTGCCTGCATGTAGCACCTTACCCAAGCAAACCGAACAGCCAAGCCAGATGGCATTTGAAACGGATACATCGCAAACCAGCCTGGCACAAATTGTTGAACCTTTACGTGACCAGAACATCGGTCTGACCGGTTATCGCGTGCTGTATGATCCACTTGAAGCACTGGCTGCACGGATTCAGCTGATTAATAAAGCGGAACGTAGTCTGGATCTGCAATATTACATCTGGGATAACGACCGGATCGGTGCCCTCGCCCTACATGCGATTATTCAGGCAGCAGATCGTGGTGTAAAAGTGCGCCTGTTGATGGATGACAATAATGCCAAGAAAATGGAAGGGATTTATCTGGCCTTAAACCAGCATCAAAATATCGATGTCAAACTGTATAACCCCTATCGCTTCCGTAAATACCGCGCTATGGACATGGTGCTGGATTTAAAACGCATTAACCGCCGTATGCATAATAAAAGCTTTATTGCCGATAACCAGATTGCCTTGATTGGCGGCCGCAATATGAGCAACCAGTATTATAATGTCAGTGAAAGCTATCAGTTCTCTGATGTCGATGTGATGCTGGTCGGTGCGGCATCGGATGAAATCATTCATTCCTTCGATGAATACTGGAATGATGATTATGCCTATCCGGTGCAAGAGGTTGTCAATCCGCGCCATCATGGTTTACGTTTTCCAAGCTTAAAACAACAGCTAGAAACCCATAGTCAGAATCCAGCGACTCAAAATTATCTGGATCTGGCCAATCGTTCCAGAGCCTTTGACCAATGGCTGGAACAAAATATTCAGCTAGATTGGGTTGAGGCCGAAGTCGTCAAAGATCCACCGAGCAAAATCAAGGCCAAGGCAAAAACCGAAGAACACCTGAATTTCCAGTTATTACAGCATCTGGAAAAACCTGAACAAAGTGTCGATATTGTCTCTGCCTATTTTGTCCCGGAAAAAATTGGTGCAGACCGTTTAAAGAAACTGGCGAATGAAAATATCAAGGTTCGCGTCCTGACCAACTCTTTTAAGGCCAACGACGTTGCCGTGGTGCATGCCTTTTATGCCAAATATCGTCAGGATCTATTGGAAAATGGCGTGCAGCTGTATGAGTTCTTGGCAGCGCCAGAAGCTAATCACCTAAATGCCAATACTGAGGAAATTTCGAAAAAAGCTAAAGTCAGCCTGAAAGGACTGAGCCGTTCCAGCCTGCATGCCAAACTGATGGCACTGGATCAAAAACAGGTGTTTATTGGTTCTTTTAACTTTGATCCGCGTTCAGCCTATTTGAATACTGAAATTGGCGTGTTGCTGAACAGTCCGTCTTTGGCACGTGCAGTACACGACACCATGGACAAAAATTTAAGCAAATATGCGTATAAACTGGTGCTGGATGCGAATCAGAACATTAACTGGAAAATCAAGAAAGCCAATGGTGACGTTCAAACGTTTACCAAAGAACCAAAAATGAAATGGTATCAGAAAGCTGGACTTAAACTGGTGTCGTGGCTGCCTATTGAAGGCTTTATGTAAGTTTGATTCTTTGAACAGAAACCATAAAAAAGCCTCTTATTGAGGCTTTTTTAATACCCGTGACTGAAGTTCAACTAGGCCAGTCTGCATTTTTTCCTGGACCACACGGGTGAGGCTTTCAACCGTATGCCCTTCCGTGGCAATTGCAGGTAAAGCTACTAAGTGTGCAATGACTTGCGGCATTTCCAGTACTTTTTTGACATGGGCAGCAAAACTGATGTCATTGACAAACGGCGCAACCATATCCAGTTCGCCCTGCTGATTCACATAACAAATCAGACAGATTTGTACAGGACGCTGCGCTTCAATTGCGGCGCCTAAAATCCGGCCGTGCACTTTTTTGATGGCTCGCCCATCAGAAGTCGTCGCTTCAGGAAAGAACAGCACCGGAATATTCTGTTTCAGGAAACCGGTAATTTGTTCACGGATCCTGACGGAATCTCCTGAACCACGTTTAATAAATAAGGTACCCCCACCCTTGGCCAATTTGCCTAGAATCGGCCAGTTCTCAATTTCTGCTTTCGCCAGAAAAAATACGCGTGCCCCTGAACCCAGAACTGCAATATCCAGCCATGACACGTGATTACTGACCCATAAGGCGGGTTCACGCGGAATCTCGCCATGCACCTGCACTTCGATATTGAATACTTTGCATAACTGACGGCAAAAATGTTGCACATAGCGGGTATTGGTCGGGTTGTTCGGATTTTTATATAAGCCATGACGAAAAACCAAGTAAAACCCTTCACTAATGGTAGCCAATGAAGCTGTGATTTTCCGGCTATACAGGAAAAACTTGGCCAAGCCTTCGATATCTGGAGTCTGGTTTTGTATAGTTGAGTTCATAAAAACGTCATTAAATCCTAAGCGAGATACAGGGAATATCCACGAATTAAACTCATTCTATACTGTTCATTCGCAACTTGCATTGATAATAAAAATCGACCAATAGCATCTATATCTTCAATTTTAATTGGATTAAAAAATCATTCAAAATAAAACTATCGAAATATTAGATTGAAAAGGATCGTAGCCATGCCAGATCAAACCCAGCCCGCGAACGACACACCTCAACCTTTACAAGTGCTCAAATATATTTTGGGCGGCACTTTCATCTATGCCGTGGTACTGGTAACACTTGCACAACTGTTTATCAGCGTACTCTAAACCAAAGCCGCGCTAATTCAGTATCTGCACAGCCCTTTTTCAACTACACTAAAGTTTTCAAGTGGAGATTGGCCTGAGTGGAATATTTACAACAACATCGAGGGAAAGAGCGCGTCATTCTGGTGAGTGTCAGCGTACAGATGCTGGATGACCTTGATGCTGAAGAGTTTCGTTTGCTGGCACAGTCTGCAGATGCTGAAATTCTGGAACATATTCATGCTCAGCGGGTCAAACCTGACGCCAAATTTTTTATCGGCTCCGGCAAGGCAGAAGAAATTGCTGAACGTGTTGAAGAACTGGAGGCCAATCTGGTCATTTTTGACCATGCCCTGACCCCGGCCCAAGCCCGAAATCTGGAACAGGTGATCAAATGCCGCGTGGTCGATCGTACTGAACTGATTCTGGATATTTTTGCCCAGCGTGCCCGTACCTATGAAGGTAAGCTGCAAGTCGAACTGGCACAGTTACAACATTTATCTTCACGTTTAATTCGTAGTCGTGGCAATCTCGACAGCCAGAAAGGCGGGATCGGTTTACGTGGTCCCGGTGAAACCCTGCTGGAAACGGACCGCCGCTTGCTGCGTATCCGTATGGGACAGCTCAAGGCACGCATTGATAAAGTCCGCCAAACCCGGATGCAAGGTCGTGTAGCCCGTCAAAAAGCGGCTGTTCCAACAGTATCTTTAGTCGGCTATACCAATGCAGGCAAGTCGACCCTGTTTAACTTACTCGCCAACAGCGATGTCTATGCAGCCGATCAGCTGTTTGCCACTTTGGACCCTACTTTACGGCGTCTGGAATGGGATGGGATTGGCAATCTGGTACTGGCCGATACGGTAGGTTTTGTCCGTAACCTTTCCCATTCGCTGGTTGAATCCTTTAAAGCAACTTTGGAGGAAACCGTAGAAGCCACGCTGTTACTGCATGTCATTGATTCAAGCAGCCCAGAAATGCTGGAGCAGATTGAAGCTGTAGAAAAAGTGCTGAAAGAAATTGGGGCCGATGTTCCGATCCTGCAGGTTTATAACAAAATTGACTGTAGCGGTGAAGAAGCCAAAATTATTTATCGACGTCCGGGCGAACCGGAACGGGTTTATGTTTCGGCACATAGTGGCGAAGGTATCGATCTGCTGCGTAAAGCGGTACATGAATCCTTGATGGGGAAACTGCAATCCTTCGATTTAATCCTGAAACCCGCTTATGGCAAGCTGCGTAACCAGCTCTATGGTCTGAATGTGATCCAGTCAGAACATTATGATGATGAAGGCCAGCTGCATCTGCATATTCGAATTGCCCCACAAAAACTGGAACAGTTGATTAAACAGGCGCATTTACCTTTAGAGGAAATTCTGGGCAAACAGGCGCAGCAATTTCAGCGTCCACTGGAAGCGTTTGAAATCCAGTCAAAGATCGAGTAAAACTTGATAAGTAAACTTATTAATATTAATGATCATAGCAATGAACTGGATAAAACGAATAGATTGGCCAGCATGGATCGGCACCCTGTTACTAATTATTGTCTTTCGGGAAGCTTCAGTCTGGTTAATGACCCAACTGAATCATCCTGAATTAGGTAATCTGGTCGGGTTATTGAGCCTTTTAATTGCGCTGTTTACCTGGCGCTATTTTGGCAAGCTTCCTGCTCGCCTGGTCGATACCAATAACAAGCTCATGAAGGAAAGCGCCTTTGCCTTCCTGCCTGTCAGTGCAGGTGCACTGATGATGCTGGCTCATATGGGACAGAAAATCCCCGCCTTCTTGTTCATCATGTTTTTCAGCACCCTGATTCCTTTATGGATTTACGCCAAAATGGCCAAGCGCTGGTTATAGGAGTTCCGCATGTTATCTATTCTGTATGGCTTTACGGTTACCCTTATCGCCTATCTGATTGCCAAACCCTGTAACCGATTCATTCCGCAAATTCCCGTCATCGTGTTCAGCATGTTCTTTATACTGGCAATTCTATTTGTGCTCGGCATTCCCTATGAAAATTATATGGATGAAGTTAATCCACTCTTCAACCATTTACTTGGCTATGTGACTGTTGCCTTGGCCATTCCGTTGGCCGCAATGCGCTACGATGACTTGCCGCTCAAAGCCATTATCGGCATTTTGGTTTTTGCCAGTATCAGTGCTGTCGCCTTACCGATGGGACTGGCTTATCTGCTGCATATGTCCTCTGCAGACATTATGGCGTTTGCTACCCGTGCCGTGACTACTCCAATTGCGATTAATATTGCCACCCTGCTGGATGCACCCATCAGCATGGTGATTCTGATTGTGATTCTTTCTGGCGTGATTGGTGCAGCCTTTTCGCCATTTATTCTCAAACATATTAATGATGAGCGCGCTTCTGGACTGGCTTTAGGACTAGCCGCACATGCCATTGGTACAGCTCAGGCCTGGCAGCGTGGCAGTATTGCAGGACGTTATGCCGCATTTGGTATGGCCGTCAATGCAGTCTTTACCGCGGTCTGGTTGCCTACGTTTATACTTTATTTGCAAAAAATGTGACTAGTGAATCAAATTAATCATTTGTTTTATGTGGTAATCGTTCTTACTATAGAGTAAGAACTCTAATCCAACCTAGGAACAGATATATGAATAAAGTTCAATTTTTTTCAACTTTACTTTTAGCCTCTTTCAGCCATCTGGCCTTGGCTTCCGATATTTCAGGAACATGGCGAAGTATTGACGACAAAACCGGTTCGCCTAAAGCATTCCTGGAAATTCGTGAGACGGCTTCCGGCGTCTATGCTGCCAAGATCACAAAAATCACCCCGCGTCCTGGATATACTCCGAAAGAAAATTGTGTGTCCTGTCCCGCACCTTATACCAATAAACCTATTCTTGGTCTGGATGTACTCACTGGCTTAAAGCACGTCGGCAATAACAGTTTTGCTCAAGGCAAGCTGCTTGATCCATTATCAGGGAATCTTTATAACACCAAGGCAAAATTAAGTGCCAATGGGAAACGTCTGATCCTACGTGGCTATATCGGCGTTTCAGCGCTTGGCCGTAGTCAAACCTGGATTAAGCAGGATTAATTCCTGCTTAATTAAAAAAATGTGATGGAGTTATGCTTTAGTAGATAGAAACTTGCATTTTAATGCATTAGGTTGTATGAATATTAAACATATGCTTTTTTCATGCAATATAGATTATGAAAGTGTATTAACGTAGTTTGCATCAGCATTCACCACATGGAATTAGGTGAATGTTCATAAAAAAATAAGGATAAGGATATCGCATGTATAAAATCACACTTTTAACTGTTTTTTCAGCTTCTTTATTCACTAGCTCTCTGGCCTTTGCTCAGGAGTTATCTGGTCTCTGGCAACAGATTGATGATAAAACCGGCTCACCTAAAGCATTGATTGAAATGAAAACGCAGGCTGATGGCTCGTATACCGGAACGATTACTAAAGTCACACCTCGCCCAGGTTATACACCACGGGAAAAATGTGTCAAATGTCCACCACCTTATACCGATAAACCGATTTTGGGGTTAGACGTCATTAAAGGACTGAAACCCACCAACAAAAATAACTATGCACATGGCCGGGTACTCGATCCACTCACTGGCAAAATTTATGATTTAAAAGGGCGGATTTCTGCCAATGGGAAACGACTGACTTTACGTGGATATATCGGGATCTCTGCGATTGGTCGCACACAAACCTGGATTCGCCAGGATTAATAAAAACAGCACTTTTGTGTTGGGGATATTTTATTCATCTATAAAAAAGGGATAAATATAATGAAACAAACTAAATTAGGATTAATGTTCATCGCTGCACTGATGACTGGGACTGCTTATGCACAGGATCTGACTGGCATCTGGCAGCAAATTGATGATAAAACCGGCTCACCAAAAGCGATTATTGAAATTCGTCAAAATGATAATGGGACTTTTGCCGGAAAAATTATCAAAGTGACTCCACGTCCAGGCTATACTCCACAAAAGACCTGCAATAAATGTCCCGCGCCTTATACCAATCAGCCGATCATGGGCATGGATGTATTGACTGGTTTAAAACATGTGGAAGGCACCAACAATTATGAAAAAGGTAAAGTGATTGATCCATTGGCAGGTAAAGTTTATGACGCTCGAGTGCGTCTAAATGCCAATGGTAAACGTTTAACCTTGCGTGGTTATGTGGGTGTGTCCGCTTTAGGCCGTAGCCAGACCTGGATTCGCCAAGATTAATACCTAATTCTCATTATTCAAAAAAGCTGCCAAATTGGCAGCTTTTTTTAGTGTATCAACTCTATAGTATTCAGATAAGTGTTGACTATTTTAGTAAGATTTCTAACATGAGCGGGCGATGATAAAAATTCTTTGGAATGACTCTCTATGTTTAAAAAAATATTACTTGCCGCGCTTACAGCAGGATGTATGACGAATTTGTGGGCAGACGATATTACCGGGACCTGGCAACAAATTGATGATAAAACGGGGGCGGCTAAAGCGATTATCGTCATTAGCAAAGAAGCAAATAATACCTATTCAGGCAAAATTGTAAAAATCACGCCTCGCCCAGACTATAATCCACGTGAAAAATGCAATAACTGCCCTGCACCTTATACCAATCAGCCTATTTTAGGCATGACCATTTTAAAAGGCCTAAAACTGGTTGAAGGCACCAAAAATTATGATAAAGGTCGTATTATCGATCCATTGGCAGGTAAAATTTATGATGCAAAAATGCGTTTAAACAATACCGGTAAACGTTTAACCTTACGTGCCAGCATTGGCGTTTCAGTTCTAGGCCGTAACCAGACCTGGATTCGAGCAGACTAAATTTTA
The DNA here is from genome assembly GCF_049367455.1 of Acinetobacter lwoffii. Classification (GTDB taxonomy): domain Bacteria; phylum Pseudomonadota; class Gammaproteobacteria; order Pseudomonadales; family Moraxellaceae; genus Acinetobacter; species Acinetobacter lwoffii_W. Next base: position 2,075,366 of record NZ_JBMPXW010000001.1, on the reverse strand, counting down.
AAACTAAAAAAGCCACGTAATCACGTGGCTTTTTTATGGAATGTTCTTACATCACAGGATTATCCACTGCAAACATCTGCTGATCTTCTAGGCGGAATGCCATGAGTTGATTACCCCAGACACAACCGCCATCTACATTCTGAATCTTGTTCGAAATGGTTTTACCGTTCAAGGCGGCCCAGTGACCAAACAGGATCTGATGAGTTTGTGCGGCCTGTGATTCAAACTCAAACCAAGGTTTAAAACCTTCCGGCATCGGATCATCCAGCGCATCTTTAAAGCTGTATTCCAGACGTCCCTCAGCGTCAGTTAAACGCATTCGGGTGAGGTAGTTCACGATACAGCGAATACGTTCATGGCCTTGTAGCTGATCCGACCAAAGTGCGGGTTCTTTCCCGAACATTTCTTTCAGAAAATCATCCAGCACCTCGAAGTCATCATGAGCAATGATCGCTTCGACTTCTTGTGCCAATTGAGCAGTTTTTTCTGCACTCCAGATATTCGGAATCCCAGCATGCGTCAGGATAGTCTGCTCATTTGGAAATAGACACATTGGCTGTTTGCGCAGCCAGTCAATCAAGTCATCACTGTCGATCGCATCAATCACATCACGAACATTGTCTTTTTCTTTCACCGGTTTGATGCCGCGGGCATAAGCCAGCAAAGTCAAATCATGATTTCCCAAGACCGTCGCAGCCGCACCTTGCTCAGCCAGCTTTTTGATAAACCGCAATGCTGCAATTGAGTTTTCACCACGTGCAACCAAATCTCCAGCAAACCAGATAAAATCTTGTTCTGCATCAAACTGGATTTCTTTAAGCAAAGCTTTCAAGGCCTCAAAACAGCCTTGAACATCACCAATCACATAATTATATCGAGCAGTACGGTTCATCGTAATTTATGCCACCATTTGATCTGAAAGTGCAACAAACTGTTCAAGGGTCAGGGTTTCTGGACGTGCCATCGGGTCAACACCCGCTTTTTCAAAACCCTCTTCAACCAGCATACCCTTCAAGCTGTTACGCAGAGTTTTACGACGCTGGGTAAATACATGCGATACCAGTCGTGTCAGCGCTTTTTCATTCTTCGCCACAATCGGTTTAACTTTATAAGGCTCTAAACGGAATACCGCAGAAGTTACTTTTGGTGGCGGATTAAAAGATCCAGGTGGCACTTCGAACAGGAAAGTCGGTTTACAGAAATATTGAATCATCACCGACAGACGGCCATATTCTTTGGTATTGGGTGATGCAGTAATGCGATCCACTACTTCTTTTTGCAGCATGAAATGCATGTCTTGCACTTTGTCACCAAATTCCAAGAGATGGAATAATAGTGGCGTTGAAATATTATAGGGCAAGTTACCGACGACACGTAATGGACGATCTTCCTGAAACAATTGAGAATAATCATACCTCAAGGCATCGGCTTCAATAATGGTTAAACGTTCCGGATGCGGCACACGACCCGGCAGGCCAGCAGCCAGATCACGATCCAGCTCAAGTACGGTTAAGGCATCACATTCACCAATTAAAGGTGAAGTCAAAGCGGCCAGACCCGGGCCAATTTCCAGAATGTTCTGACCTGGACGCGGATTGACTGAGCGTACAATTTTGGCAATGACACGCTGGTCATGTAAAAAGTTTTGACCAAATCTTTTTCGAGCCTGATGCCCTTCATCTTTTGGGTTTAAGGCATTAATTTGATACATAAAAACATTTCCAACGTGAGTGATGAACAATAATCAGTGGCGCGCCAGATCGAGGGCTAAATCGACAGCAACGTGCAGGCTGGAACTTTTCGCAAGTCCCGTTCCCGCAAGGGAGAGTGCTGTGCCATGATCAACAGAAGTTCGAATAAACGGTAAGCCGAGGGTAATATTAATGGCTTCACCAAAACCCTGTGATTTTAACACAGGTAAACCCTGATCGTGATACATCGCCAGAACAGCATCAGCATCTTTTAGGTTTTCTGGGGTAAATAAAGTATCAGCAGGTAGGCTTAAACTCATGTTGATACCTTGGGCACGATAGCTTTCGAGTACCGGATTAATCACTTCAATTTCTTCCATCCCCAAATAACCACCCTCACCGGCATGCGGATTTAAACCGCAAACCAGTATTTTTGGCTGTTCAATCTTGAATTTGGACTTCAGGTCGTGAATCAGAATATCAATCACCTGATGTAAGCGTTCAGGCGTAATCGCATCTGCCACGGCACGAAGCGGAAGATGTGTGGTGGCCAAGGCTACGCGTAAAGTTTTGGTGGCCAGCATCATGACCACACGCGGGACACCAGCAAATTCCTGGTAATACTCGGTATGTCCACTAAAAAAAATGCCTGCTTCATTAATTACAGATTTTTGTACAGGTGCAGTGGCGACGCCGACACTTTTTCCAGACATGGCATAGTCTGCAGATCGACGCAGTTGCTCCAGTACATAAGCCGCATTGTTCGGATTCAGCTCACCCAATACGACGTCTTGCTGCACGGGAACATGCTCTACAAATAGCTGACCGATGCCTGAAGATGACTCCTGTCCTTGATATTCAATCAGCTCAACCGATAATTTGAGTATCTGAGCACGTTGCTCGAGCATATGAATATCCGCCAATACCACAATTGGGCGCTCATCAACACGATCTGCAAGACTCAAGCAAATATCAGGACCAATTCCGGCAGGTTCCCCACTGGTGACATATAAAGGCAGCATCATCTTCTCAATTTGGCAAAGCTGAGAAATATTATAACCCGATCACGCCTACGCTGTAGTAATCATTGCAAAGAGTACTTATAAATCAATATTTTGATACCATTGAAACTATGGTTACAAATATAGTTGCAGTTTTTGTAGCATATAAAGGCTTAGGTCTTTCTTTCACCAGGGAGATTAGATAAAATACAGCGCTTGAAATTTTAATTTTCATTTGTGATTCTTCACGTATTCGTTTAGAATCGCGTCTCCTTTAGTTTGGACAGATTCCATAGTCCAAACCAACTATAATAGGTAGTGGTTTAATGAAAACTCTCAGCGCTAAGCCAGCTGAAGTTCAACACGACTGGTACGTTGTTGATGCTTCTGGCAAAACTTTAGGTCGCCTTGCGACTGAAATCGCTCGTCGTTTACGCGGTAAGCATAAAACTTCTTATACTCCTCACGTTGACACTGGCGACTACATCGTTGTTATCAATGCTGAAGAAATCACTGTGACTGGTAAAAAGTCACAAGATAAGAAATACTATCGCCACACTGGTTTCCCTGGTGGTATCCGTGAGACTAACTTTGAAAAGTTAATCGCTCACAAACCAGAAGCAGTTCTAGAAAAAGCTGTAAAAGGTATGTTACCTAAAGGTCCTCTTGGTTATGCAATGATCAAGAAAATGAAAGTGTATGCAGGTACTGAGCATCCACACGCTGCTCAACAGCCACAAGTTTTGGACATCTAAGGGATAACAGCACATGGCTACTAATTATGGTACAGGTCGCCGTAAGACCGCAACTGCACGTGTTTTCCTATCAGCTGGTACTGGTAAACTCGTAATTAACAACCGCACTCTTGAACAGTATTTCGGTCGTGAAACTGCTCGTATGGTTGTTAACCAACCACTTGAGCTTCTTGAAGCGACTAACAAATATGACCTTTACATCACTGTTGCTGGTGGTGGTATCGGTGGTCAAGCAGGCGCTATCCGTCACGGTATTACTCGTGCACTGATCGCTTCTGACGAAACTTTAAAACCTGCTCTTCGTCAAGCTGGTTTCGTTACTCGTGATGCTCGTGAAGTTGAACGTAAGAAACTTGGTTTACGTAAAGCTCGTAAACGTCCTCAATTCTCTAAACGTTAATTCGTTTACCGAATCGGACAAAAAAACCCTGGATTTTCTAGGGTTTTTTTATGGGTATATTAGTCGAGTAGATGGAAAGATTTTCTCTTTATTGTTCATGCACATCTTTACCCCATACCCCTTCATGGCACCAGAATGACTTCATCAAATAATAATTTGCAATCCCAATACAGATAAACAGCAAAATGATAGGAAGCTTGATCAGCATTTTATTTTCCTCCTGTTGTTTTTCTTATAATCTACCCCGACTCAAAGGGAGTGACTTTTGATGATTAGTGCTTTTTGGGTTGAATTTTAGTATCCTAGTCTATTCATTAGAAGCTTATCAGGATTTATGTCAGTCGAAAGCGCGCCTCTTCAAGGAATTACTCTCTATAGTCATGCCGATGACTTTCGTTCCCATTGGATTCGCTACGTACTTGCCGAAAAACAGATTAAATATAACCTGATTTTGGTAGATACTGATGATGAGGATTTGGCCAGTCTCAATCCTTATAATCAATTGCCGATGCTGATTGAAAATGAGCTCAAATTATTCAATACGCCGATTATTTCTGAATATATAGATGATCGTTATCGCCAGAATAAACTCTATGCCGATGCTCCAATGCCACGTGCAGAACAACGCCAATATATCTGGCGCTTTGAAAATGACTGGTTGAAACTGGCTGATATCATGCTATGTCATCCTGATACCCTGGATAAGAAAGCCAAAGTTAAGGCACAGAAACAGTTACAGGACATTCTGATTTCACTAATGCCCTTATTCCAGCATTTTCCCTATTTTATGTCTGAACAATTTAGTATCCTAGATTGCATGCTGGCACCAATTTTTATCCGTCTGAAACACATGGGTATCGAATTACCACAGCAGCAATGCCGTCCATTTCACCTGTATTGCCAGCGAATATTCAGTCGTCCTGCTTTTGTAAAATCCATGACATTGCAGGAAAAGAACCGTTATTCAGCGCAACTCAAGCATCTGTAGAGAAACCTCATGTCCGAACAAGAATTCAACCTTAGCCCTACCCGTCCCTATATGGCACGTGCAATCTATGAGTGGGTTTGCGACAACAATATGACGCCTTATCTATTGGTGGATGCTACACGTCCAAATACAATGGTTCCGGAGCAGTTTGTTAAAGATGGACAAATTGTTCTGAATATCGTACCCCATGCCGTCCATGCGCTGCATATAAGCAATGATGCGATTAGCTTCTCGGCCCGATTTGGCGGTGTATCTCGGGATATCTATGTACCTATAGAAGCAGTACTGGGTATTTATGCACGTGAAAATGGACAAGGTTTATTCTTTGATCCAAGTGAATATGAGCATACACAAAATGATGAAGATGCTTTAAAATCAAGCACTGAAGAACCAGCTGAACCACCAAAGAAAAAAACAACTTTAAGACTATTAGATTAAAAATAATGGAGTAAGTGAATGGCTTTTGATTTAGTACAATATTTTGTTGAACAGATAGAAACTCAAAAGCCTGAGCTTCTAAAAGAGTATACAAAAGAAGAAAGACGAAAATATATATCAGAAATCAATGCCTTAACTTTAGGTAAACTTATTACTGAATGGCGTCATAATCCACAAAAAATTTATAATGAAATCAATCATCCTGATGAATTATATATCCTGGAAATCGTGCGTCACCTCGCTACCAGTCCGGAAAATCAATCCACTTTGGATCGAGCTCAGCTTGAGCACAGTACTTCAGAAATTTTTCATTTACAGCTTATTGAAGTAAAACAACTGCATGATACCGGCAACCATAATATCCATAGCATTCAGGAATTACTGACCGGGCAAATTGAACATTTATCTGGTCAAGCAGATGATTGGGTTTGGACAACAAACAAGCTAACAGAACTCAAAGGCTCTAAACCAATTGTGCAAGAAGAGCTATCATTGGAAGCATCAATGAAGGAGTTTAATCAAATGGTAAGCCAGAATCAGCAGCATCAAGATGTCGAAGAAGTCATTGTTATCAATACCCCAACATGGGCAAAAATTGTTGAACCCATCGTGGCGATTGTCATTCTTTGGGTATTAATCGCAGCCGTAATGCGCGTGTTTGGCTAAAATAGTCTGCAATAAAAAACCAGCGATTCGCTGGTTTTTTATTTTGTAAGGTTTATAAGATCAGCTTGTAAACTCTTATAGCGCTAGTTTTACAGAGATCCCAATAGGTCAAACAAATTAACAGGAATTCTCTGTCTCAGAAGAATCTGATCAACTTTGAGATATAGATATGTTAAATATCTTATCTAAAATTCCACGCATAAAAAAATCCCCCTCTGCCTTGGCGGAGGGGGATTTTGAATAATGAGCTGGCGATGACTTACTCTCACATGGGTAACCCCACACTACCATCAGCGCTAAGAGGTTTCACTTCTGAGTTCGGGAAGGGATCAGGTGGTTCACTCTTGCTATTGTCGCCAGCACAACTGTTTATGACTATTTGCTTGGGTCTTATTGGCGTTGTTTTCACTTCGCTAGCCTAGCTTTCATCAAATGAGTTATTAACAGGTATATCTGAGTTGCAGTAGTTTGTTCGTTTAGCGTAACTAAATCAAGTCACTTTGTTTAATATCGAATCAATCGATCCTCACTTCTTTCGAAGTTCGTACAACAACTGTTTGGGTGTTGTATAGTCAAGCCTCACGAGCAATTAGTATTGGTCAGCTTCACATATCACTATGCTTCCACATCCAACCTATCAACGTCGTAGTCTTCAACGGCTCTTTAGGAGACATAAAGTCTCGGGGAAATCTTATCTTGAGGTAGGCTTCCCGCTTAGATGCTTTCAGCGGTTATCCCTTCCGAACATAGCTACCCGGCGATGCCACTGGCGTGACAACCGGTACACCAGAGGTTCGTCCACTCTGGTCCTCTCGTACTAGGAGCAGATCCTCTCAAATTTCCAACGCCCACGGTAGATAGGGACCGAACTGTCTCACGACGTTCTAAACCCAGCTCGCGTACCTCTTTAAATGGCGAACAGCCATACCCTTGGGACCTGCTTCAGCCCCAGGATGAGATGAGCCGACATCGAGGTGCCAAACACCGCCGTCGATATGAACTCTTGGGCGGTATCAGCCTGTTATCCCCAGAGTACCTTTTATCCGTTGAGCGATGGCCCTTCCATACAGAACCACCGGATCACTAAGACCTACTTTCGTACCTGCTCGACTTGTGGGTCTCGCAGTTAAGCGCGCTTTTGCCTTTATACTCTACGCGTGATTTCCGACCACGCTGAGCGCACCTTCGTACTCCTCCGTTACTCTTTAGGAGGAGACCGCCCCAGTCAAACTACCCACCAGACATGGTCCTCGTCCCGGATAACGGGACAGAGTTAGAACCTCAATATTACCAGGGTGGTATTTCAAGGACGGCTCCATCGCAACTAGCGTCGCGACTTCAAAGCCTCCCACCTATCCTACACAAGTAAGATCAAAGTTCAATGTCAAGCTGCAGTAAAGGTTCACGGGGTCTTTCCGTCTAGCCGCGGGTACACCGCATCTTCACGGCGAATTCGATTTCACTGAGTCTCTGCTGGAGACAGCGCCCCCATCATTATGCCATTCGTGCAGGTCGGAACTTACCCGACAAGGAATTTCGCTACCTTAGGACCGTTATAGTTACGGCCGCCGTTTACTGGGGCTTCGATCAAGAGCTTCGCTTACGCTAACCCCATCAATTAACCTTCCAGCACCGGGCAGGCATCACACCCTATACGTCCACTTTCGTGTTTGCAGAGTGCTATGTTTTTAATAAACAGTTGCAGGGGCCTGGTTTCTGAGGCTGTCGGCCGCTCAAGGAGCAAGTCCTATCACAGACAACAGCGTACCTTCTCCCGAAGTTACGGTACCATTTTGCCTAGTTCCTTCAGCAGAGTTCTCTCAAGCGCTTTGGTCTACTCGACCTGACCACCTGTGTCGGTTTCGGGTACGATTCCTGTGTAACTGAAGCTTAGAGACTTTTCCTGGAAGCATGGTATCAGCCACTTCACTGTACAAGTACAGCTTGCTATCAGTTCTCAGCATAGAGTACCCCGGATTTGCCTAAGATACATGCCTACAACCTTCCACCTGGACAACCAACGCCAGGCTGACTTAACCTTCTCCGTCCTCTCATCGCATTACACAGAAGTATTGGAATATTAACCAATTTCCCATCGACTACGCCTCTCGGCCTCGCCTTAGGGGTCGACTCACCCAGCCCCGATTAACGTTGGACTGGAACCCTTGGTCTTTCAGCGTGCGAGTTTTTCACTCGCATTGTCGTTACTCACGTCAGCATTCGCACTTCTGATACCTCCAGCAGACTTCTCAATCCACCTTCATCGGCTTACAGAACGCTCCCCTACCACTTGCAATAAATTGCAAATCCGCAGCTTCGGCATATAGTTTTAGCCCCGTTACATCTTCCGCGCAGGCCGACTCGACTAGTGAGCTATTACGCTTTCTTTAAAGGGTGGCTGCTTCTAAGCCAACCTCCTAGCTGTCTATGCCTTCCCACATCGTTTCCCACTTAACTATAATTTTGGGGCCTTAGCTGGCGGTCTGGATTGTTTTCCTCTTGACTACGGACGTTAGCACCCGCAGTCTGTCTCCCGGATAGTACTCATTGGTATTCGGAGTTTGCATCGGTTTGGTAAGTCGGGATGACCCCCTAGCCGAAACAGTGCTCTACCCCCAATGGTATTCGTCCGAGGCGCTACCTAAATAGCTTTCGGGGAGAACCAGCTATCACCAAGTTTGATTAGCCTTTCACCCCTATCCACAAGTCATCCCCTGGCTTTTCAACGACAGTGGGTTCGGTCCTCCAGTTAGTGTTACCCAACCTTCAACCTGCTCATGGATAGATCACCTGGTTTCGGGTCTATACCCAGCAACTAAACGCCCTATTAAGACTCGGTTTCCCTACGGCTCCCCTATGCGGTTAACCTTGCTACTGAATATAAGTCGCTGACCCATTATACAAAAGGTACGCAGTCACCGGACTAAGCCGGCTCCCACTGCTTGTATGCATGCGGTTTCAGGATCTATTTCACTCCCCTCACAGGGGTTCTTTTCGCCTTTCCCTCACGGTACTGGTTCACTATCGGTCAGTCAGGAGTATTTAGCCTTGGAGGATGGTCCCCCCATATTCAGACAAGGTTTCACGTGCCTCGCCCTACTCGACATCATCATATAAGCCCTTTCGTGTACAGGACTATCACCGTCTACGGTCGCACTTCCCAGAGCGTTCCACTAGAACTTATATGACTTAATGGGCTCTTCCCCTTTCGCTCGCCGCTACTGAGGGAATCTCAATTGATTTCTTTTCCTAAGGGTACTGAGATGTTTCACTTCCCCTCGTTCGCCTTGCAACACTATGTATTCATGTTGCAATACCTACCTTATGGTAAGTGGGTTTCCCCATTCAGACATCTCCGGATCACAGGATATTTGCCGCCTCCCCGGAGCTTTTCGCAGGCTATCACGTCTTTCTTCGCCTCTGACTGCCAAGGCATCCACCACATGCACTTAATTACTTGACTATACAACCCCAAACAGTCGTTTATCCTTACAAGTAGGATAAGCAACAGAGCTTGTCTTGCGACTTACTCATACAGTTGGCGTTTCGTAGATTTAACTACTGTACAGCTTCAATTAGATTCATATACCAAAACGCTTGATTCAGTTAATTTCGCTAGAACTCATTTCTTGTAGTTGCCTACTTGAAACGAGTTTGAACAAATTATTTCAACTCAAATATATTCTGTTAATGATTTTTCCAGCCTTCGTCAGGTCAGGAAACTGTGATAAATCACAGAGATTATCAAGTGCGCGTATCATAACGCTTGTACTTGTTAATCTCTAGGATCTAAACACTTGATCGCTTAAGGACTAAACTAACAATCAACTGATTGTCTATTTATTAGCTTTTGTCTTTATACATTCCGAAGGAATGTATGGTGGAGACTAGGAGAGTCGAACTCCTGACCTCCTGCGTGCAAAGCAGGCGCTCTACCAACTAAGCTAAGTCCCCAGCTTATCAATAAGTCAATGTATCGTTCTGTTCTGTTTGCTTCAGCACTTTCATGCTTCGTTAGTCAGATTTGGTGGGTCTGACAAGACTTGAACTTGTGACCCCACGCTTATCAAGCGTGTGCTCTAACCAACTGAGCTACAGACCCTCAGATACATCGTATGAAGAACAACTTGTTGTGGATTCTTACCAATCGTCAATCTTTCGTTAAGGAGGTGATCCAGCCGCAGGTTCCCCTACGGCTACCTTGTTACGACTTCACCCCAGTCATCTGCCACACCGTGGTAAGCGTCCCCCCTAAGGTTAGACTACCTACTTCTGGTGCAACAAACTCCCATGGTGTGACGGGCGGTGTGTACAAGGCCCGGGAACGTATTCACCGCGGCATTCTGATCCGCGATTACTAGCGATTCCGACTTCATGGAGTCGAGTTGCAGACTCCAATCCGGACTACGATCGGCTTTTTGAGATTAGCATCCTCTCGCGAGGTAGCAACCCTTTGTACCGACCATTGTAGCACGTGTGTAGCCCTGGTCGTAAGGGCCATGATGACTTGACGTCGTCCCCGCCTTCCTCCAGTTTGTCACTGGCAGTATCCTTAAAGTTCCCGGCTTAACCCGCTGGCAAATAAGGAAAAGGGTTGCGCTCGTTGCGGGACTTAACCCAACATCTCACGACACGAGCTGACGACAGCCATGCAGCACCTGTATGTAAGTTCCCGAAGGCACCAATCCATCTCTGGAAAGTTCTTACTATGTCAAGACCAGGTAAGGTTCTTCGCGTTGCATCGAATTAAACCACATGCTCCACCGCTTGTGCGGGCCCCCGTCAATTCATTTGAGTTTTAGTCTTGCGACCGTACTCCCCAGGCGGTCTACTTATCGCGTTAGCTGCGCCACTAAAGCCTCAAAGGCCCCAACGGCTAGTAGACATCGTTTACGGCATGGACTACCAGGGTATCTAATCCTGTTTGCTCCCCATGCTTTCGCACCTCAGTGTCAGTATTAGGCCAGATGGCTGCCTTCGCCATCGGTATTCCTCCAGATCTCTACGCATTTCACCGCTACACCTGGAATTCTACCATCCTCTCCCATACTCTAGCCAACCAGTATCGAATGCAATTCCCAAGTTAAGCTCGGGGATTTCACATTTGACTTAATTGGCCACCTACGCGCGCTTTACGCCCAGTAAATCCGATTAACGCTTGCACCCTCTGTATTACCGCGGCTGCTGGCACAGAGTTAGCCGGTGCTTATTCTGCGAGTAACGTCCACTATCCAAGAGTATTAATCTCGGTAGCCTCCTCCTCGCTTAAAGTGCTTTACAACCAAAAGGCCTTCTTCACACACGCGGCATGGCTGGATCAGGGTTCCCCCCATTGTCCAATATTCCCCACTGCTGCCTCCCGTAGGAGTCTGGGCCGTGTCTCAGTCCCAGTGTGGCGGATCATCCTCTCAGACCCGCTACAGATCGTCGCCTTGGTAGGCCTTTACCCCACCAACTAGCTAATCCGACTTAGGCTCATCTATTAGCGCAAGGCCCGAAGGTCCCCTGCTTTCTCCCGTAGGACGTATGCGGTATTAGCATCCCTTTCGAGATGTTGTCCCCCACTAATAGGCAGATTCCTAAGCATTACTCACCCGTCCGCCGCTAGGTAATGTAGCAAGCTACATTTCCCCGCTCGACTTGCATGTGTTAAGCCTGCCGCCAGCGTTCAATCTGAGCCATGATCAAACTCTTCAGTTTAAAATCAGTAGTACCTTTAAAGGGTACCAATCTTGGCTCATCAATTTTCTGACAAATATTTCTCAAATAAACTTCGAGTAATTTCTACCATCAATCAATGAAAATAATTTCGATCAATCAACCAGTAAAAATCCACACAAGTTGTTCTTCATAATCTCTTAATGATCTTCTTGCTAATTCGTCACCAGCAAGCTAGGTCGGCTATATTACTCTCTATCTCTAGAAAGTCAACCAGTAATTCAGATTATTTTTAAACTTATCAAATAAAACCCAACTCAATCAAACTTAACTAAGTCACTGTTTTATCAGAAGTTTTAATCTTCATCACCGCCGATGGATGTGCATTCTACAGTATTCCCAACCCAATACAACCCCTATTCTTAAATAATTCAGCAAAAATATCACGACTGTTTATTTATTCTACAAAAAATACAGGTTTTTCTATTTTTCACTCAAAATTTATTCAATTATTGATGTTTTAAAGTAGTTTATTTACTTATCAATGGGTATTTCTAGTTAATTTAATTGCTATATCTATCTAAAAATTTTTTATTGTCTTTATTTCAGATCAAACACAACAGATGAGTTAATAAAATAGATTTACTATGGAATCCCTTACCCATTTTAAAAATATAATCCTCATCCATCCATTAAAATTCCATTCAACAAGATAATCACTCTATAGATGAACTCTGGTTAAATTGTTGAATGATTAAAATTAAGAGTGAAGCAATGCGAGAAGAAAGCAATCTTCAATGCACAGTTTTATTAGATGAAAAATAATTTAATAGGAATTCGAGCATTCATCATGATAGCCACCGATAACAATTGTATATTTTTTATTCACATTGAATTTCAGGCATAAAAAAACCGCTTAACGCGGTATCTTTTATCTCGACCATCTTGAAGGAGATGGTCGGAGCAGTAGGATTCGAACCTACGACCCCCTGGTCCCAAACCAGGTGCACTACCAGGCTGTGCTATGCTCCGATTTCAACTTTAAAAGTTGGGGTGAATGACGGGATTCGAACCCGCGACAACTGGAATCACAATCCAGGGCTCTACCAACTGAGCTACATCCACCATCATTTTGATTCTTAACATCAAGCGACCAAATGGCGCGCCTGACAGGATTCGAACCTGTGACCATCCGCTTAGAAGGCGGATGCTCTATCCAACTGAGCTACAAGCGCGTTACTGATGCAAACATCATTTGCCTTGAAGAATTGGTCGGAGCAGTAGGATTCGAACCTACGACCCCCTGGTCCCAAACCAGGTGCACTACCAGGCTGTGCTATGCTCCGATTCATCTCAGCTTTCGTATCGAACATCGTTCGGTACGGTGTGCATTCTAGGCGCGACGCCCGGAGACGTCAACACCTATATTTAAAAAAAACCGAAAAAACGCTTCAAGCGTTTATTTATCAATCGCTTCAGACATTTTTTATACAAATTTTAACGTTTTAGTCCGGCACTAAAGTTCAGCATGCGATCTAGAGGCAGTTTAGCTCGTTCAGCAAGTACCGGATCGACATGCACTTCCTGATCTTTATGCTGTAACACATGCAAGATACCATTCAGCTCGTTCATGGCCATCCAAGGACAATGCGCACAAGAACGACAAGTTGCCCCCTCTCCTGCGGTTGGTGCTTCAATCAGAATTTTATCCGGCACTGCCTGCTGCATTTTATAAAAAATACCGCGATCAGTAGCAACGATTAAACGTTGATTCGGCAAAGTCTGTGCTGCTTTAATTAATTGTGAGGTACTACCCACGGCATCGGCAATCTCGACTACAGACATCGGTGATTCAGGATGTACCAGAACCGCAGCATCTGGATAGAGTGCTTTCATATTGGCAATACCGCGTGAACGGAATTCTTCATGTACGATACAAGCACCATCCCAGAGCAACATCTCTGCACCGGTTTTTTTCTGGATATAACGACCCAAATGCTGATCGGGTGCCCAGATGATTTTTTCGCCCAGACCGTCCAGATGTTCGATAATTTCCACTGCACAACTTGAAGTGACGACCCAATCGGCTCGGGCTTTCACAGCCGCTGACGTGTTAGCATAAACCACCACGGTATGATCCGGATGCGCATCGCAAAAAGCGGTAAACTCATCGACAGGACAACCTAAGTCCAGTGAACAGGTCGCTTCCAAAGTTGGCATCAGCACGGTTTTATTGGGTGAAAGAATTTTAGAGGTTTCGCCCATAAATTTCACACCAGCTACCACAAGCGTTGAAGCTGGATGATCGCGACCAAAACGCGCCATTTCCAGTGAATCGGAAACACAGCCCCCCGTCAGTTCAGCCAGTTCTTGCACTTCAGGATCACAATAATAATGCGCCACCAAAACAGCATCCTGTTTTTCCAGCTCTGCCTTGATCTGTGCAAATTTGTCCAATTTTTCCTGCTGGCTCATTTGATGTTCTTGTGGAACACCTAAACGATCTAAATGCGCCTGCACAATCGATTTAGCTTCATTGGCTATTAATTTGGTCGCATCATTCATAACAACTCTTACTCTACCCTCATGGTTCACTATTCAATGAACCTTTCACCCTACATCCCGGTCATCTCTGGCGAAATGCTATTTTTGACCAGTCATTAAAAATCATTAAGTATAAAAAAAGCCCCACAACGGAGGCTTTATAAACAATCTGAATTATGAGCGATAATCTGCATTGATTTTTACGTAGTCATACGACAGGTCACAGGTATAAACCGTATCTTTTGCCTGACCTCGTCCAAGATCAACACGAATCGTCATTTCAGCCTGGGCCATCACACGTGCACCGGCTGCTTCAGTATAGTCTGCTGCCGCACCACCATCTTTGCAGATTTGTACATCATCTAACCAAACCTGAATTTTTGCAACGTCTAAATTTGGCACACCGGCATAACCAATCGCTGCCAGAATACGGCCCCAGTTTGGGTCAGAAGCAAAGATTGCGGTTTTGACCAGCGGTGAATGCGCAATGCTATAGGCAATATCGCAGCACTCTTGAGTATTGCCACCACCTTCTACAGTCACGGTAATGAATTTAGTCGCACCTTCACCATCACGTACAATCAGTTGCGCAAGGCGTTTCATGGTACGTGTCAATACGTCTAGCACCACTGCATAACGTGGATCTTCAGTCGAAGTGATTTCAACACCACCGGCCTGACCTGTGGCAATAAAAATACACGAGTCATTAGTTGAGGTATCGCCATCAATTGTAATACGGTTAAACGATACATTGACTGTTTCAGTTAATAACTGTTGAACCAGTTCACGGCTGATCGGTGTATCCGTCGCAACATAGCCCAGCATGGTCGCCATATTCGGGCGAATCATGCCTGCACCTTTGGAAATACCGGTCATGGTATAAGTCACACCATCCAGCTCGAACTGTTCTGACGCACCTTTCGGAGTGGTATCTGTGGTCATGATTCCAGTCGCTGCATCGACCCAGGCATCATCACGCAATGAATCCAGCGCAGGCTGTAAACCTGTAAGTAAACGTTCCATCGGAAGCTGCTCACCAATCACACCAGTCGAGAATGGCAACACTTCAGCAGCCTGCACGCCTGCAAGTTCAGCCAGCTTGGCACAGGTCGCTTCTGCATTTGCCATGCCTGTAGGACCTGTTCCTGCATTGGCATTTCCGGTATTGATTACCAAGTAACGTGGATTGCCCGCTTGCAAATGGGCTTTAGATACATGCACTGGAGCTGCACAAAAGGCATTCTGAGTAAACACCCCTGCAACATTGGAGCCTGCAGCCAGTTCAAATATCACCAGGTCACGTCGGTTCTGATAGCGCACATAGGCTTCAGCCGAACCAATTTTAACCCCTTTCACCACATGCATCTGTGGCATAGATACGTCACCAACTGCCATTTTAAAATCCAATATTGAAGTTTTAGAAAAATACAGCTTAGTTGATCTGCAACAAAAAATCGAGCCAAAGCCTGAGCCAGCCTGAGATTTGTTATGGATTTTCACAATAAAAAACCAGTCATCAAGACTGGTTTCTACATTTTTAAAATAAGATATTTTTAATTTTGTGCAAGTTGTCCAGATTCGCTTAACAAAGCCTGTTTCGCCTGTTGTTGACTCGCAGTAGAAAGTGCCGGATTTGTAGCAACAATACGGTCTGCATTTGCCGCATTAGCAGCTGCAATCGCAGCCGTCTGCAACACAATCGGACGATTCTGGTTGGCAAAGGTATAACGGATGCCGGTACGTGGGCTTGCCACAGTCACTTGTGCATCGGTACGTTGTACTTGAGCAGTAGTCGTACCCACCGCTTGCTGAACTTTATCAATTGTTGTGGTCGCTGCAGTTTGGGCAAAACTTAAGGCAGGCATTGCCAAAGCGGCAATCATGAGCGTTTTTAATACTTTTTTCATTCAGGTTATTCCACTTTGAGGTGTTGAATGAGCCATTAAATAGCATTTAATTCCTAAGACTGCAAACAGTATTCAATTTCTGAAAAATCTTCATACATAAAAAAATCAGAGCCATGTGGCTCTGATTTTTAATAGCGTTTAGATCTTGCCATGACACTGTTTGTATTTCAGGCCTGAACCACATGGACAAGGCGCATTACGACTTGCCGGTGCTTCAAAGACTGGTGCTACCGGATTGGCCTGAGCATTTTGCTCGGTAGTCACCTCATGTTCGCCTGCCAGCAAGCCGTCAAACTCTTCATGAGATAACTGCAAACGCATTGCCTCAGCCTGTGCCTGCTGCTGTGCTTCCATTTCCGCCAGCTCTTCAGGTGTCGGTACGTGGATGCGCGACAGATCTGTCACGACATCGGACTTGATCGTACCAAGCATGTTCACAAACAGGTTATAAGCTTCTTTTTTGTATTCCTGCTCCGGATTCTTCTGCGCATAACCACGTAAATGAATACCTTGACGCAAATAGTCCATAGCAGCCAGATGCTCTTTCCAATGACGGTCCAGAGAATTCAGCATAAAGTGGCGTTCAAGTGATGCTGCTGATTCTTCACCCATTTGTTCACGACGTGAACGGTAGCGGTTCAGCACTTCATCGGTAATGCGCACCACCAAAGCCTCTTCATCCAGACGACGGTCCTGTTCCAGCCATTGTCCGATAGGAAGATCCATCGAAAGATCTTCACGCAGCGCCAGTTCCAGACCTTCAATATCCCACTGGTCATGAATCGATTCAGGCGGAATATAGTTGGCGATTACACCCTGCATCACTTCACGGATCATTTCTTCAATATAATCCTGCAGTGAATTTTCTGCCAGAATGTCGTCACGCTGACTATAAATGATCTTACGCTGTTCGTTATTGACGTCATCGTATTTCAGCAAATTCTTACGAATATCGAAGTTACGTGCTTCCACTTTACGCTGCGCATTTTCAATCGAGCGAGACACCATTTTGTGCTCAATCGCTTCATCTTCCTGCAAGCCCATGGCACGCATCATGCCAACCACGCGATCACCGGCGAAAATACGCATCAAGTCATCTTCAAGTGACAGGTAGAAACGTGATACACCCGGGTCACCCTGACGACCGGCACGGCCACGCAGCTGGTTATCGATACGGCGTGATTCATGACGCTCGGAACCGATAATATGCAAACCGCCTGAATCCAGCACGGCCTGATGATTGATATCCCATTCTGCTTTCAGACGGGTTTCATCTTCAGGAGTCGGGTTTTCAATTTTAGCCAGTAATGCTTTCCAGTTACCACCGAGCAAAATGTCGGTACCACGACCGGCCATGTTAGTGGCAATCGTCACTGCACGCGGCGCACCGGCCTGCGCAATAATATCGGCTTCACGCTCGTGCTGTTTGGCATTCAGTACTTCATGCTGGATACCTGCGGCTTTTAGCTTATCCGACAGGATCTCAGAAGCTTCAATGGTGGCTGTACCAATCAGAATTGGTGCAACACCAGCTTCATGCACACGCTGAATTTCTTGAATAATCGCGTTATATTTTCCTTCACGATTTAAGTAAATTAAATCGTTATGGTCTTGACGAATCATTGGACGGTGAGTCGGAATCAGTACCACATCCAGACCATAAATTTCTTTCATTTCCGCTGCTTCGGTATCAGCAGTACCGGTCATACCGGATAATTTTTTATACAGACGGAAATAGTTTTGGAAGGTTGTGGTTGCCAGAGTCTGGTTTTCTGGCTGGATTTCCAGACCCTCTTTGGCTTCTACGGCTTGATGCAAACCTTCAGACCAGCGACGTCCCGGCATGGTACGACCGGTATTTTCATCGACAATAATCACTTCACCATCGTTGATGATGTATTGGACATTACGCTGATAGAGATAATGCGCACGGATCGCTGCAGTGACATGATGCAACAGGTTCAGGTTCGATGCTGAATACAAACTCTCGCCTTCTGCCAGCAAGCCCATTTCAATCAGTTCACTTTCAATGGTTTCAAAACCCACTTCCGTAATTTCAACCGAACGCTGTTTCTCATCAATCCAGAAGTGACCGCCATCCGGCACTTTCTCTTCTTTCTGTGCCTGTAATTTTGGTGGAATATTATTGATGGCTGCATAAAGCTGTGAAGAATCTTCACTTTGACCAGAAATAATCAACGGGGTACGTGCTTCATCAATCAGGATCGAATCGACCTCATCGATAATGGCATAGGTCAAACCACGCTGCTTTTTCTCAGCCAGCGAGAACACCATATTGTCACGTAGGTAATCAAAGCCAAATTCGTTATTGGTACCATACGTAATGTCGGCACGATAAGCTTCCGCTTTTTCCATCGGATTTTGCATGGAATAAATAATGCCGATGCTTAGACCCAAAAATTCGAATAATGGACGGTTTAACTCGGCATCACGTTGCGCCAGGTAATCGTTCACGGTAATGACATGCACGCCCTGACCACTGATGGCATTCAGATAACAGGCCAAAGTACCCATCAGGGTTTTACCTTCACCGGTACGCATTTCTGCGATTTTACCTTCGTGCAAGGTAATACCACCGATCAGCTGCACGTCATAATGACGCATGCCCATCACCCGCTTGGCGGCTTCACGACAGACTGCAAATGCTTCAGGCAGTAATTTATTGAGGGTTTCACCCTTATTATATCGTTGTTTGAATTCTTCAGTTTTTGCAGATAAGTCTGCATCGCTAAGGGTAGATATCGTCGGCTCGAGCACATTAATCTTGTCTACGATTTTACGCATGCGTTTGAGTTCGCGCTCATTTTTGGTACCGAAGATTCCTCCGATCAGACTTGCCAACATGAATAGACTCTCTAAATCTTGCTTGTCAAATGAATATGTTCTTAGTCGTTATTATGGTGCTAGAAATTTGAACTACAAGGGTTTTGCTGTAAAACCGCTAAAAAAATCTGATCCTTAGTTCTAGCCCTAAGATCTAAGGCAAAGTAATGTAGCAAATTTTCCCTGTGCAACATAGTCAATTAAGTGACTGATTTTTGCGCTTCTGGATAGATGGATATCCCACTTATCCAATTTACTCATAAAGAAAGCAAAAAACACTATTTTTAATCATAAAAAATTTGGTTCATATTAAATCGTATCTCGACATTAAAAGACCGATTGAGGCTAAAAAGATGAGTTTACGTTTAGGCGATACAGCACCGAATTTTGAACAGCAATCTAGCGAAGGCCTGATTAATTTTTATGACTTTCTGGGTGATAGCTGGGGCATTTTATTTTCACACCCTGCCGACTATACACCGGTATGTACGACTGAACTTGGCTATACCGCAAAACTGAAAGATGAGTTTGCAAAACGTGGTGTTAAAGCGATTGCCTTGTCAGTTGATGATGTGGAGTCGCATCATGGCTGGATTAAAGACATCAATGAAACTCAGAACACTACGGTGAATTTCCCGATCATTGCCGATCAGGATCGCAAAGTTTCTGAGCTGTATGACTTTATTCATCCGAATGCCAGCGAAACGCTAACAGTTCGTTCTTTAGTGATCATTGATCCCAACAAAAAAGTCCGTTTGATTATTACTTATCCTGCATCGACGGGTCGTAATTTCCATGAAATCTTGCGTGTGGTGGATTCACTGCAACTCACCGATAGCCATAAAGTGGCAACGCCTGCAAACTGGCAACATGGCGATGATGTGGTGATTGTTCCTTCACTGAAAGACGAGGAAGAAATCAAGCAACGTTTTCCAAAAGGTTATACCGCGGTTAAACCTTACCTGCGCTTAACGCCCCATCCTGAGCAAGGATAAGCAGAGCACTGCTCTGCCCTGAGGAATATATTCCGCAAGAAGGTGAGAAGCTATGCTTCGAGCAACAAATTAAAAGGACTCCTTTTTAATTTTGCGCAAGACAAGTGAAGCGCGTAGTAAAGAATAAGAGAAACTCTATTTTCCAGATTTTATGTTTTATCGAATACGACATTGACGTGCCACGGATTCGATTTGTT
The DNA here is from genome assembly GCF_049367455.1 of Acinetobacter lwoffii. Classification (GTDB taxonomy): domain Bacteria; phylum Pseudomonadota; class Gammaproteobacteria; order Pseudomonadales; family Moraxellaceae; genus Acinetobacter; species Acinetobacter lwoffii_W. Next base: position 2,055,282 of record NZ_JBMPXW010000001.1, on the reverse strand, counting down.
GATACAGCCTGTCTTCGCATAGGCTTTTTTATATTCAAAATCCCGTATTCACTTTAAACTTGAAATAACAAAAACAACCTCTATGCTCTGTATGAAAATCTGCATATTTCCAATCCTGATGAGCTGCCTCCTGACAGGTTGTATGACTACGCCTGCCCTGCCTGAACATAAACGTCCTCAGCATTGGGGACAGCCCATTCATCAGAATCATAATTTTCATCAAATCAGCGATTTTGTCTATCGTAGTGAACAGCCTTCAACTGAACTCATTCCTTTATTAAAACAGCATCAAATCGATGTGGTTATTAATTTACGTTCACGGGATAAAGACAGCTTTCTTTTGAGCAATGAAAAACTTCAGTTGCATCATGTACCCATCCATACCTGGGCAATTGATCGGGAAGATTTATTGAAAATTATGCTACTGATTCAGCAAGCACAACAAAATCATCAAAAGGTGCTCCTGCATTGTTATCACGGCTCAGACCGAACCGGTGCCAGTGTCGCCATGTACCGGATTATTTTTGAACATTGGCCGATTGAGCAGGCGTTACAGGAAATGAAACATGGCGGTTATGGCTTTCATGCCATTTGGCGCAATATTGACAATCTATTTACCCCTGAAATTGTAAAATGGATTCGCGAGCAACTCACGAATCCATCTACAGAAACTTTGGTTAATACAAAGAATTAACGCTTATCTAGCGGCACCCAATCATTCACCCAAGCTGATTTCATATTCAGGCTGGCATCAGACGCAATTTTCTTACGGAGTGCATCTGCAGTCTCACGGTCTTTGGACGGCCCCACCATGATGCGTACACCTTTAGAAGTTGAGCTTTTGGTCACTTTATAACCTTTAGCACGCAGTTTGGCTGCTACAGCATCTGCATTGGCTTCATTCGCTGCCAGTGCCACCTGCACCATCCATTGCTTGTCCTCTTCACCTTCCAGTAACTTACGCGCCTGTTCAGCTTCTGCTTTCTTCTTGGCTTCTTCGGCTGCAGCCTTTTTCTTGGCTTCTTCAGCTTTACGCTTTTCGTCAGCTTTACGTTCAGCTTCTTTCTTTTCAGCAGCCTTACGCTCTTCCTCGGTTTTACGTTTTGCTTCAGTCGCCTTACGTTCTGCTTCGGCTTTTTGCTGTTGCTCTAACTTGCGTTTTTCTTCAGCGGCTTTGCTTTCAGCAGCTTTACGCTCTGCTTCTTTCTTGGCTGCATCAGTAGAACTATTAGCTTTTTGTTGGTCCAGCTGCTGCTGGGCTAACTTTTTTTCTTGTACCGCTTTTTCTTCAGCCAAACGTTTCTGCTTGGCTTGTTCGTCTTCAACCAGTTCTGGCGGAATATTATCCGAACTTTGCTGTCCCAGGCGGTGTGCATTCAGGGCAGCATATTCTTCAGCCGCTTTACGGGCAGCATCTGCTTCAGCCTGCTGTTGCATCGCTAAAAATTCAGCTGCACGCGCCTCCTGTTCTGCAACCGCTTTTTCCCGGTCACGACGTTGCTGTTCAAGTAAACGCTTTTCTGTTTCTACATCGACCGTCAAAGAACCGAGCGAATGATTGCCTGCCTCTTTATTTTCAACTTCCGCAGCCTGTGCCGGATTTTGCTGACGGTCCTGATTGATTTCATCTTGGCCTTTCAGGAGTAATGCTGCCAATAAAACACCACCACCGAGTAAAACAACACCGCCCATCCAGCGCTGTTTGTTATTCATTGACATTCTTCCAAATACTCCCATACCGCTTCTAAGGTATGAAATGATCCACATACCAAAATCAGCTGATTATTATCTGTTTGATCCAGTGCTGATTTAAAAGCTAATTTTACATTGTCAAATTGTTCTACCGCCTCACCGCTTAAAGCATCAGCCAAAACTGTGACCTCTGCCGCACGTGGGACGAATAATGGTGCAATTTTCCACAATTGAACCGTGTCTTTCAATAACTTGACGACAGAATTTATATCTTTATCTGCCAGCATTGAAAATACACAAATGACTTCATTATATTTTTGATTGTAATTTAAATAATCTCGTAATTGTTTCAGCAGAAATTCCACCCCATGCGGGTTATGTCCTGCATCAAAAATCACGGTTTTATTCTGGATTTGACGGATTTCAAACCGTCCCGGCAATTTTGCCGTTTGAATGCCTTGTGCAATTGCCTGCTGGCTGACGTTTAATTCGCTCAGCAGAATGGCAGCCACGGCGGTAGAAATATTATCTAATGCCAGTGAACCTGTAGGGAGTTTTAAGGTCGTACCTGATGAAGCAAAAGCCCAGCTTTGGCCATCTTCAAAGGCTTCATAAAAATAATCCCGGTTGATTGCATACAAGGGTGCTTTACATTCTTGGGCTTTATTTAGAATGGCTTGCGGGATCTGTTGCTGTCCACCAAATACCACGGGAATATCCGGGCGAATAATTCCGGCCTTTTCAAAAGCAATTTTCTCAATGGTGTCACCAAGCCAGTCGGTATGATCCAGACCAATATTGGTAATTACCGCCACATCTGGATTGACCACATTGACCACATCCAGACGGCCGCCTAAACCCACTTCCAGTACCCAGACATCACAGCCTTGATCTTTAAAAATCACAAAAGCAGCCAGTGTGGTGGCTTCAAAGAAAGACAGGCTCAAACCGCATTCGCGACGAGCCTGATCGACCTGAACAAAAGCATCAATCAGCAACTGATCTTCTACTTCAATGCCGCGCAATTTAACACGCTCATTGAAACGGTACACGTGGGGGGATTGATATAGCCCGACCTTGAAGCCTTGCGCATTCAGGATCGCGGCCAGCGTGGTGGTGGTCGAACCCTTACCATTGGTTCCTGCCACCGTCAGCACTTTGGCCTCTGGAGATGTCACGCCCAGCTTTTCAGCCACAGGAATAACCCGTTCCAGACCTAAATCAATACCCGTAACGTGAACATGGCTCCAATAATCGAGCCATGTATTTAAAGAATCTGTTGCTAAGGGTGCTGTGTTCAATGCAAATTCATCAACTTCGTAACGATACGATAAACTGTATCACGTAATGCATGACGGTGAACAATCTGATCGATTACCCCATGATCAAGCAAATATTCCGCGCGCTGGAACGGTTCTTCCAGTTTTTCACGTACAGTCTGTTCGATCACACGTTTACCGGCAAAGCCAATCATCGCTTTCGGTTCAGCAATATGTACATCACCCAGCATTGCCAATGATGCGGTCACACCGCCGTACACTGGATGAGTCAGTACCACGACATAAGGCAGACCTGCTTCTTTTAAACGCTGGATCGCAGCCGAAGTGCGCGCCATTTGCATCAGGGACAACATGCCTTCCTGCATACGTGCACCACCCGAAGCAGCAAAACAGATCAGGGGCTGCCGGGTTTCAATCGCACGTTCTGCCGCCTGAACAAAGCGGTCACCGACCACTGTACCCATAGAACCGCCCATGAAGTCGAATTCAAACGCACAGGCAATCATCGGTACGCCTTTCAGCAAACCTTGAATTACCACCAATGCTTCGGTTTCACCAGTTTTCTTTTGTGCTTCCGCCATACGGTCTGGATAGGCTTTGCTATCGACAAATTTCAGCGGATCTTTGGCTATAAATTCCTGACCCAATTCTGTTTGCACCTGGTCAAAGAACCAGTTCAGACGTTCACGGGCTTTCATACGCAAATGTTCATCACATTGCGGACAGACATAAGCATTAAATGACATGGCAGTACGGGTCACCAATGCATGACATTCAGGGCACTCAATCGTAGGCTCGGTAAATGTCGCTTTATATGCCGTTTGCTCATCGGGTACCTGAATGCCCGGAACAGTACGCTCCGTCCATGGGGTCGATGGGCTCAGAATTTTGCCTGATTTCACTTGTTGACTCATACTAACTCATCGAGCGCTGCTCGAAGCTCCTTGACTTTATTCACCGTCGCAATAACGGCTTGTTCTGGTGCGAGCGTTGCAAACTGCTTTACAAACGCACTACCCACAATAACTGCATCGGCAGCAACACCCATCGCTTTCGCAGATGCAGCATCACTGATACCGAAACCTACGCCTACAGGAACATCAGTCACAGCTTTAATCTTGTGAATGCGTGCAGCGGCTTCAGAGACATCTAAAGTTGCTGCACCGGTCACGCCTTTCAGTGACACATAGTAAATAAAGCCGCTGGCCTGTTTTGCTACATGTTGAATACGTGCATCGGTTGAAGTTGGTGCCAGCAGGAAAATCTGATCCATGTCATATTTTGCCAGTACTTCACCCAGACTTTTTGCTTCTTCTGGTGGCAAGTCCACCAGCAGTACGCCGTCTACTCCACATTCATAGGCATAAGCCACAAACTTTTCATAGCCAATTACTTCAACCGGATTCAGATAACCCATCAGCACCACTGGTGTTTCGCGATCTTTCAAGCGAAATTCTTTCACCATGTGCAGGGCATCCAGGGTATTGGTTCCACCTGCCAGAGCACGTTCAGCAGCTAGTGCAATCACCGGCCCATCTGCCATCGGGTCCGAGAAAGGAAGTCCCAGCTCAATCACGTCGACACCCGCTTCCACCATCTCATGCAGCAAAGGCACTGTGACTTCTGGATGCGGATCACCCGCCATGACATAAGAAACTAAAGCTTTACGCTGTTGAGATTTAAGTTGTCCAAATCGTGTGGCTAAACGTGACATAGGGTGGTATTTTCCTTAACGTGTTTCAAACTTGAGGCATTGACTATGTAGAAATACAAGACATCGCATTGTAACGCTATTTTTTGTCCAATGAACAGTCTGCGATACCGACCTCGAGTACTTCATTTCCTGTGCGAAGATTTCAAAACAATTCGGAAGGGTCTATTTACGATTATTTTGATTTTTTTCTCAATGATCAAAGATGCCTAATTTTGCTATTACCTAAAATCCTGAATATTTAGATAAACTTATTTTTATCATATAAAAATTAATAAAAATGCAGATGTTAGCGCATTCATTTAAAGTTTTCTGAAATAGCAAAACCTGCTTTATACTAGTCCTATTCTCTTACTTTTTTATCTCCTATGCAGACTGATTCTGAGGCTACAGTGCAGGCACGCGCCATTGCACTGCTGCCGCTTATTGTATTTTTAACCATATTTTTGGGTAGCGGGATCTATCATTCCCTGATCGGAACCGAGTTCGCGTTCTATCAGGTGAAAGCGCCTGTGGCTGCCCTGCCTGCGATTATCTTGGCTGCATTAGTGTATCGCGGCAAACTCAACCAGGGCATTGAGGAATTCCTCAGAGGTGCCAGTCATCCAAACTTAATTCTGATGTTTATGGTGTTTATGCTGGCCGGCGCCTTTGCCAGCGTCAGTAGCGCCATTGGCAGCGTCGACGCCACCGTGCAGATGGGCCTGTCGGTGATTCCACCCACATTTATTCTGCCGATGTTATTTGTGATCTCGGCCTTTATTGCCACGGCGATGGGTACCTCCATGGGCACCATTGCGGCTTGTGCGCCAATCGCTTTTGGTTTCACCCAGGTTACCGATATTGATGTGATTTATGCGATTGGTGCAGTGGTCGGTGGTGCCATGTTTGGTGATAACCTGTCCATGATCTCAGACACCACCATTGCGGCGACCACCAGCCAACGCGTACAACTGCGTGACAAGTTCAGGGTCAACGTCTGGATTGCGGTTCCAGCCTCAATCGTCACTATTTTGATTTACGTGTTGAGTACCAGTAGTAGCAATGCAGTGGAATACAAGGATTTTAACTGGCTTCTGGTTTTACCTTATATCGCCGTATTTATTTTAGCCTTTAGCCGTTTACACGTTCTCGCTGTGCTGACCATTGGGGTGTTACTTTCCGGCTTGTTTGGCCTGTTTGCCACAGCTGAATTTGATCTGCTCAAACTGAATACTTCAATTTATGATGGCTTTGTCGGCATGTTTGAAGTGGCGTTATTGTCGATGTTCCTGGGTGGCCTCTCGGCGATCATGCAACGAGAAGGCGGTTTACGCTGGCTGATCGAGCGCATTTATAGCTTGACCCGTCTATTTAAAGTTGGGAAGCAACGTGCCGGCGAAATCGGGATTAGTTTTCTGGTGGTGTTTTCGAATATCTTTGTGGCCAATAATACCGTGGCGATTATTCTGTCTGGTGATATGGCGCGTGAAGTCGCCAAAGAATACGGGGTGGATCCCAAGCGTTCTGCGGCACTGATGGATATTTTCTCTTGCGTGGTACAGGGTTTAATTCCTTATGGCGCACAGTTACTACTGGCCTGTTCCATTGCAAAAATCTCGCCGGTTGAACTGATTGGTGGTGTGTACTATTGCTGGATTCTGGCCATTTTTGCGATTGCTGCGATCGCGTTTAGATTCCCTCAGGTGAAAGCAAGCACTTAATCCATCATCCTGCGAAAATAAAAAAGCGACCGATACCGGTCGCTTTTTTCAGCTTCGTGCTTTGTGTAACTGCCTTTTTCGCTCTAACAAGGTCTGTCCGGTGGCTGCCTTATAGGCCCGTGCCAAAGCCGACTGATCAGAATAATCCAGCTGCTCGGCAATCTCGGTCAGACCTAATCCCTGCTGCAACAACAGCTCGCAACGTTTAATCCGCTGCTGTTCCAGCAGTTTTTTAAATGAAGTGCCCTGTGTACTGAATAAGCGCTGCAAACTACGTGTCGACATCAACAACTGCCGGGCAAGCTGTTCAACTTTAATGGCCTGATGCTGGGTCCGCAGCTGTTCGGCAATCATTTGCTGCGCCTGTTCCAAATGATTTTCAAGGGGCGGCTTGGCTGCAATCGCCTGTTCTGCCTGATGAGCCAGTAGCTGCAACAGGATTGGATCAGCCTGCTCAGACCCATGTGCCAGTCCTTGCAAATCCAGCTCTATGCCATAATAGTCCTGAGAAAATCTCACCTCACTGGCAAAAAACTTTTGATAATGCATTTGCCCCCTGTCGGGCGCATGGGCAAAACGTACACAGTGCAGTAACAGTTGATGATCCTGCAAAATGACATGCCCCAACTGCACCATCGCGGCCATGGTCAGCTCATTTAACAGATTATATTTTTCATCCAGATAGGCCCAAAATAATTCAAGACTGTGTTCACGCTGCTTCAATTGCAAAGGTACAAACTCACTGCCATCAATCACCAGTCGTTGAAAGCGAATGATATGCCGGATCATTTCCGCAACGCTGCTGCTTCGCGAAGCCATATAACCGAGCACGCCAAAATGTTCTGGACGAATAACCTGCACGATCTCGAAAATTAGTTGTGGACAGTTTAAATGTTGCCGGGTTCTTAACAGAAGCTGATTTAATAATTCCAGCGGCACTTGCGTGGCAAAAGGCTGATCAATCAGGGGGACAAGCGCTTCATGTACATCTTGCAGAAAGTCAGCTTCCAAAGGCTCAATTTGCAGACTGCGCAGATAAGTCGCCCAAAGCTGAATATAACCATTGGATATTTTAATTTCTTGCATGCGCGCTTCCCGCTGCCTGCTTTAGTCTAAGCAGTTTTATTTTCATTTGGCATAAAATGTATAAAAATTGGCAAGCACTGTCAAAACAATTACGGCATTCCCCGACATACTGTCAGCATCGTCACAAAAAAGAATTCATAAGATGAATGCAGTATTAAAATCTTCAATAAAGCCCGTGGTCCGGACCCAGCTTGATTTTAAACTGGATGAAATCCCGCGCTACTGGTTTGGCGGTGACCCCTTTCTGACCCGCATGTTCGATGCCTTGAGCCTGACCTTTCCAGATGGCGAGCGTTATTTTATTCAGAGTGTGCGCCTGTTCCGAGATCAGATCACAGACCCGGAGCTGCAAAAACGTGTGGCAGATTTTATTCGTCAGGAAGCACAGCACGGCATTGCCCATGAGAAAATGAACCAGCTGATGCGTGAACAAGGCATGCCTGTCGATGATTTTATTGAGCGTCTGAATAATATGTTCGCTCATGACCTCAAACATCGTTCAGCACAGTTCAATATTGCCACGACGGCAGCGGCAGAACACTTGACTGCGCTGATGGCTGAAACTTTTTACGGTCAAAAATCCACCTTAAAAGACGGGCATCCTTATGTACGTGCCATGTTTGCCTGGCATGCGATTGAAGAAATGGAACATCGTGATGTGGCTTTTGACGTGATGAAAGATATTGCAAAAACACCTGAATGGATGCGCAAAATGACCCTGCTCAGCACGACATTTTTGATGTTTAGTTATACTGCCTATCGCGCCAATGTCATGCTGAAACATGATGGGTTCAGTGTCTTAGAGCGTTTGCAAATGAACCTGAAAGGACTGCCCTGGTTGTTTGGCCGTAACGGTACCTTGACCCGTATGGGCCCACAATATCGGGACTGGTTTAAAAAAGATTTTCATCCCAGTCAACATCCTGTGATTGCGCAATACGATGTCTGGGTAAAAACCTTAGCCGAAACCAATGATCCAATTCAAGCAGGTGAAGCCTTCTGGCAGGCCGCCAAAGATTAAGCTCAAATCAAAAGAGCCTTCAAAAATTGAAGGCTTTTAAATTAGGTCTTATGTCCTGCACTTTTACCATTTGGCATAATGCTGCTCAAGCAAGGCATATTCATTCAGTAAAATAATTTCCTGATCATCCTGCTGGATTGTTCCGGAAACCTTGGCCTGCCACTGACTAAACTGGCTCCCCACCAGACGTAAATTCAGATTTTCATAACGGCGCCAGCCTGTACTCACTATCAGATTCAGTTTTTCATCCAGCGACTGAATCGTCCATTGGTTTTCCGATTCCTGTTGGAACAGTACATCGGCCAATGGATAAATCTTTCCATTGATCCACAGACAGTTTTCATTGCCAAAGCTTTCATTTACGCCAGAGGCCAGATTAATCCCAATCCGGTTCTGGTTCACATCCCAGAAATTACAGGACAGCCAGAACCAGGCGGTTTCCGGGCGTAAAAAGCCGCAGGTATCATCTAATGAGGCAAAGCTGCGTTCATTAAACTGGATGGTTTGCCCCTGCTTGTTAATGAAAAAACCTTCACAGCCCAAAGTGGTCAGTTTCTGGGTATAGGTCCAGCCGTTGATGCCAGTCGGACTGCACATACTCAGCGGGTCTGTGCCAGCACAGAAAATCCGGGCACTGAGTTTAATTTCACCATATTTGCTGACGTTGATATAACGCACGCCGTTGGCATGCTGGATATCGATCTGAAAAGGTGACTTGTGAAAATAACTATGATTAAACAGTGGCTGCTCGTCCAGCACCGTGTTACGGGACAGGAAATTAATCGCATTCCATTCCAACACTTCATTGGTCATATGGTTATAGACATAGACAAAACCATGCCCTGCCCATGCGATATCGGCAATCGCCAGTCCAATCGTATAATGCTCGTGCTGAATACTACAGAATTTGAATTTTTTATATTTTAGATGCTTACGCCAGCCTGACAGCACATGACCATAAGGATTCTTGTATTGATATGCCTGATAGTCAATACTTTTTGGAAGCTCCTTGAAACGTCCATAACGCGGTTGTCCATTTGCCTGAATTAAATCCATTTAAGACATTCCATCTCAGTCAAAACTGTTTTTCCTTGGCAGTATTATGCCAATTATTAAATTTTGATAAAGAGATTTTTTAAACCGCTTATCGAATCATTAAGCCAGCAGCAAGTTTAATTCAATCGCAAATTGCTTTAAATGGTGAGATAGGTATTTTCCCAACGATTGCCGCTGAAACTACCTTCTAGTAGTTGTACATAACGGCCATAAACCTGATCGATGGCAATACAGTCATCTACATCCAGCACACGGTCGGTATGCTGTTTTTGCCAGTGCCGGGCGAAGTAAACTTTACCACGCTGTTTAGCCACCATAGCATTCTGCGCAACCACCAGCACATAACGATGCAACTCGCCAAACTCACGTGGATCATAACCACCCAGATTAATCAGCCAAAGTTTTTCATCGGATTGCTGTGGCTGTGCATCAGTAAATTGCAGCGTATAGGACTTGCCCTCGAACTCTAGCCCGTTGATTTGCGCCCAGGCATCAATATGCAGACCTTTCTGTTCCGCAAACCAGGCATTTTTTAATTGCGGATAGGTGTCTTCCAGACTCTCTCCTATTGCCAAAACTACATCATGAACTTCTGTATTGGCACGGGCATGACGACCACCGAGCATCACAATAAACAAGCTGGGCATTACATTTCCTTGTTAGCGTCAATCTTTAAGATCAGTTAATTGATGCTTGCCAGTATAGCGCAAAGTCATTCCATGATGATGCAGCCATCTGTCAAGGGCAAATTTGCATAGTCAGCCTGACTGAATTTGCGCAAAACAGCATCAAATCACTCGCTCTCAATATCCATATCGAGGATCAGCTTAAGCCTGTCTCAGGACCAAAAACTCATTTTCAGTGAATACAATTGGCTAACAGAGCATTTCCGATCATTTTCATCAGGATTTACAGCGATAGAGGATTATTTTTTTGTACAAAATACAAACACGGCTAAACCGCACAAATCTGTACAAATTTTCGCCCAAATTTCAATCTAAAGGCATATTTCGTTGACTGAAATGCGCTGAAAGACGATACTCTCAATGTTTTTATTTAAGCAAATCGGTTCAAAGAGACTGGGCCAAAAGTTCGGTCCTCAGAAACTCAATCCAACGCAAGGGGCTATATATGGCTGGTGGAAAGTCAACTATCATTTACACACTGACCGACGAGGCGCCATTACTGGCGACTTATTCTCTGCTGCCGATCATTGAGACCTTTACTAAGCCAGCTGGCGTTGAGATCGTCAAAAGTGACATCTCTGTAGCTGTGCGCGTGCTCTCCGAATTTACAGATTACCTAAGCGAAGAGCAAAAGGTGCCTGACACTCTAGCTGAGCTAGGTCGTCTTACACAAGATCCAGACACGAACATTATCAAACTCCCAAATATCAGTGCTTCTGTTGGCCAGCTAACAGCGTGTATCAAGGAACTTCAGTCTAAAGGCTATGCAATCCCTGACTATCCTGAAAACCCGACCACTGAAGAAGAAAAAGCAATCAAGGCACGTTATAGCAAATGTCTTGGTTCAGCAGTAAATCCTGTTCTACGTGAAGGTAACTCAGACCGTCGTGCGCCTGCTGCCGTTAAAAACTACGTGAAAAAACACCCGCACTCGATGAGCGAGTGGAAACAGTGGTCTCAAACTCACGTTTCACACATGGACGAAGGTGACTTCTACCACGGCGAAAAGTCAATGACTTTAGACCGCGCACGTGATGTGAAAATGGAATTGATCACCAAGTCTGGTGAAACCATTGTTCTTAAGCCAAAAGTTGCGCTTCAAGACGGCGAAATCATCGACTCAATGTTCATGAGCAAGAAAGCACTTTGCGACTTCTACGAGAAAGAACTTGAAGACTGTCGTGAAGCAGGCATTCTGTTCTCTTTACACGTTAAAGCAACCATGATGAAGGTGTCTCACCCAATCGTCTTTGGTCACTGTGTAAGAATCTACTACAAAGAAGCATTCGAAAAACATGGCAAGCTTTTTGATGAGCTTGGCATTAATGTCAATAACGGTATGGCAGGTCTTTACGAGAAAATCGAGGCGCTTCCGACTTCTCAACGTGAAGAAATCATCCGTGACCTGCACGCTTGTCAAGAACACCGTCCAGCACTGGCGATGGTTGATTCAGCAAAAGGCATCACTAACTTCCACTCTCCTAACGACGTCATTGTAGATGCTTCTATGCCTGCCATGATCCGTGGTGGCGGTAAAATGTGGGGCGCTGATGGCAAACCTTACGACTGTAAAGCAGTTATGCCTGAATCTACATTCGCGCGTATTTACCAGGAAATGATCAATTTCTGTAAGTGGAATGGTAATTTTGATCCAAAAACCATGGGTACTGTACCGAACGTTGGTTTGATGGCACAAAAAGCTGAAGAATACGGTTCACATGACAAGACTTTCGAGATCTCTGAAGCCGGTGTTGCAAACATCGTTGATCTTGAAACTGGTGAAGTGTTGATGTCACAAAACGTGGAAGAAGGCGATATCTGGCGTATGTGTCAGGTGAAAGACGCACCGATCCGCGACTGGGTAAAACTTGCAGTTACTCGTGCACGCAACTCTGGCATGCCGGCAATCTTCTGGCTTGACCCGTACCGTCCACACGAAAACGAACTGATCAAGAAAGTTGAAAAATACCTGAAAGATCATGACACCACTGGTCTTGACATCCAGATCATGTCACAAGTACGTGCAATGCGTTATACGCTTGAACGTGTTGCTCGCGGTCTAGATACTATTTCTGTAACAGGTAACATCCTGCGTGACTACCTGACTGACTTGTTCCCGATCATGGAATTGGGTACATCTGCGAAAATGTTGTCAATCGTGCCATTAATGGCAGGTGGCGGCATGTACGAAACAGGCGCAGGCGGTTCTGCTCCTAAGCACGTACAGCAGTTAGTTGAAGAAAACCACTTACGTTGGGATTCACTGGGTGAATTCATGGCGTTGGCGGTGTCTTTAGAAGAAATGGGTATTAAAGAAGGCAATGACGACATCAAGTTACTTGCTAAAACTTTAGACCAAGCGACTGGCAAATTGCTGGATAACGACAAGTCTCCTTCTCGTCGTACTGGCGAATTGGACAACCGTGGTAGCCATTTCTACCTGGCGAAATTCTGGGCTGAAGCTTTGGCTGCTCAAGACGAAAATGCTGAATTGAAAGCGAAATTTGCACCACTTGCAAAAACTTTAGCTGAAAATGAAGAGAAAATCGTTGCTGAGCTTACAGAAGTTCAAGGCAAATCAGTAGACATCGGCGGTTACTACGCAGTTGATCAAGAGAAAGTAAATGCAGTGATGCGTCCAAGTGCAACGTTGAATGCTGCTCTTGCTTCTATGTAATGAGTTAAAAAATCGATTTAACCTTAGGTTAAATTGATTAAAAAACCGGCACTGACGTGCCGGTTTTTTTTATGTCCAATTCATGCAGCGCAATCACTGAAGCAATCCATTTTTTAAGCAGTTCTATGCAGTGTTATTTTCACAAGCTATCTTTTAAATCAAGAAGATAATTTTGAAGAGCAGATAAAAAGAAACAGGTTATTATTTTTCAGACAATAAAAAACCCCAAGACTGAATGTGCTTGGGGTTTTTTAGAATTTTGGTCCCGAGGGTCGGACTCGAACCGACACGTCATCTCTGACAGCGGATTTTGAGTCCGCCGCGTCTACCAATTTCACCACCTCGGGAGTGGATGAAAGGTATAATACGCGATTTCTCAGCACTGTCAACGCAGAATATTTTCATTTGTTTATTTTTAAAACAAATCGCATTTTTTCGTTTTAAAATCGAGCAATTCCCGCCATAAAAAAGAAAAAAGTTTATACTAGCCGCAGTTTTTTTAGCGTAAATCATCATGCAACTTTCTGATTTTAATTTTGATCTCCCCGATGAGCTGATTGCTCGCTACCCACTGGAAACACGCAGTGCCTCTCGCCTGTTGCACCTCGATGCCCAAGGTCAATATCATGACCATCAATTTACCGATATTCTGGATTTACTTGAAGACGGCGACTTGTTGGTATTAAACGACACCAAAGTCATGAAGGCCCGTTTAAAAGGTAAACGTGCTTCAGGCGGTGCGGTAGAAGTGCTGGTTGAGCGTATGCAAGATCGCTTTATTGCCTATTGTCATATTAAGGCCAGCAACACTCCGAAAGCCGGTGCAGAACTTTTTATTGGCCCGGATGCAGTGAAAGTGACCGTACAAGGCCGTCATGAAAATCTGTTTATTGTAGAATTTTCACAACCAATTCTCGATGTGCTGGATCAATACGGCGCCTTGCCGATTCCGCCTTATTTCAACCGTGAAGCAGAAGAGATTGATACTGAACGTTATCAAACTGTGTTTAATGACCCGACCAAACTGGCCAGCGTTGCAGCACCTACTGCCAGCCTGCATTTTGATGCCGATCTGCTGGCAAAATTGGAAGCCAAAGGGATTCAAAAAACTTTTGTGACCCTACATGTTGGTGCAGGTACTTTCCTGCCAGTGCGTACCGATGATATTCAAAATCACATCATGCACAGCGAATGGTGCGACGTCCCTGAAACTGCGGTCGAGATGATTCGTCAGACTAAAGCCCGCGGTAATAAAGTCATTTCTGTAGGCACGACTGCCACCCGTGCAGTCGAAAGTGCAGCACAAGCACATAACGGTGAACTGGCAGCCTGGACAGGTGATACCCAGATTTTCATCTATCCGGGTTATCAGTTTAAAGTGGTCGATCGTTTGATCACTAACTTCCATTTACCAGAATCGACCCTGTTAATGCTTGTGTCTGCCTTGTCCAATCGTGACAATATTCTCAATGCTTATAAGCATGCAGTAGACAGCCAGTATCGCTTCTTCAGTTATGGCGATGCCATGCTGATTGATCAGGCGAAATAAGCGAGAACCATTGCCTATGCCGATCGAGTCTGTACAACAGTCCATTCATATTCGCCGCAAGAAAAATGCAGTGGTGTTTCAAAATATCGCTCGGCTTTGGGATCTGGGTCAACAGGCCAAAACGCATCAGCAATTGCTGGATGGGCTGCATCCCTGGAATGGCCCGATTACGCTCAAGTTTGAAAATAACCTGCCGCTTGCGCTTGCCGGAATTGGGCTTTTTCTGATTGGCAGCATTTTTATTGCGCCGGGAAATATCTGGATTCAGAGCAGTGTTTTTCTCGGCTGTCTCTGTATCTTCTGGGCCTATATTTGCTATGAACAGCAGCAACCCTTAGAGGAAGTCATTGCTTTTCTGGAAGAACAGGCACTGGCCAAGAAATATCAGCTTGCTTTTCAACAACAGCCGCAGCATATTTCCATGCCACTCAATCCCCTGTACTTTATCCGGCATTTAAAACAATTATTTCCAGTATTCAATCAAGGTTCGTTGAGTAATGAGATTCAGCGTTATGCCAGCACGGTCTGGGAAGATGAAAATGGCCAGCAACATCAGGTGCTACTGTTCCAATACCACTATATTGATGAAGTACAGGCCCGAAATAAGGAAGGTCAGCCAGTCAAACTGATGCAGGTCCATAAAGACCTGTGGGGCGTATTTGTGTTTGATATCCAGATTCAGGGACTGGCCGTTACGACTTCCAGAAAGAAATTTTATTATCCTTATAGCTATCCCTGGCACAGCAGCGATATTCGCACCAACCAGAGATTAAGCTTTTATGGCAGTGATCCGCTGCAAACTGCCAAATTACTCAGTCCGGGTTTTGTGCTGCGACTGGCCGATTTTTTTGAACAGCGTCAGGGTGATTTACTGTTTCATCCAGAAAATAAGATGCTGTGCTATCTAGGGCCCCATGATTTATTTCAGGTATCGAGCAAGCAGCAGAATATTAGCGATATTTCCACATTGCGCGGCCACCTGAGAACGTTTAAATTAAAACAGCTCGAAAACTTACAACATGATCTGCTGCAGTTTTTAAAATAAATTTTTCGCATCATTTTTAAAATATAGATATAGCTTGGGGAGATCTCGGATGGGATTTTTGATTTTATGTTTGATCATTGTGGCGCTGATTGTCACGATTATCATGATCCGCAACAGTATTGTCCGTCATCACAACGCCACGATTCGCGCCTGGTCGGATGTCGCCAGTTATGAACGGCAAAAACTGAAAATTCTGGATGGGCTGCAACCACTGGTTGAACAATACTCGAGTTTCGAAAAAGGTACGCTAGAAAAAGTCACCGAACTGCGTCAGAACATCATGAACCTGAATATCAAGGATGCCGATATTGGGCAGTTACAACGCATTGAAAGCCTGAATAAACAGTTGATGCACAGCCTGAATGTGGTGATTGAAAATTACCCGGAACTGAAAGCCAATGACATCTATCTGAAAATGATGGCTGAAATTGAAGAACAGAATGAAAATGTCGGTGCGGCGATTACCATTTATAATCGCAATGTCGAGCTGTTTAACAACCAGATCCAGATTTTTCCGCACAACATCATTAATAATATGTTACTCAGAAAAAAAGTGGTACGTCCATTCCGTGATCAAAGCGTGACACAGAATTTTGATTACCGTCCGAACTTTCACTGAGTGAACAGCAAGATCTGATAAAATTTTGCATCCTTGGCGCATTAACTTATTATAAAAATAGCCAAGGATGCGGCTGTACCTATCTAAAACTTATAATATAAAGAATAAAAATTATGCTGGATTATTTAGAGCACTTGCAACAGACGCTGGTCGAGGAATTTTATCGGTTATACGACCATTATCAGGATGATCAAATCTATGCCTGTAGTCTGGTCTTTGACGAATTTTTACTGCTGGATGATCTGGCCATCTCGACTGAACGCAGTATTTTTAAAGATCCGGAAAATCCACAGCAATATCTGGCGGAACAGGATCGCTGGAATGTCCGGAAGTGGCGTTATCGGGCCCACGCTTTGCCCCACTCTGGACTCATTCCCTTTAAAACCTTGCTGGCCGATTATTTTAAAACCCAGCACAGCTTTGGCCATCCGGTATTGGCACAGCAAAAACAGCTGCACGCGACGCATCTGGATTTATTGCTGGAGAGTTTTAAACAGACCAAACATCGTCTTTCTGAGGCTTATGGTCTGGATCTGGATGGCATCCTTTTTTTCATGAGCCTGCCCACCCAAGTCGAATTTGAATGCCAATCTGCACAGACACTTAATCCTGAGCATATTCATTTACAGGAATTTCTGGCATCCAGACAAACTACTCATTTACCTGCCATACAGAAACGCTTGAAACTCTCGCAAAACGACAAAGATATCTTGATTGATCTAGAGCAGATGCTGGTGATGGAGCCTTATGACTATTTGCAAGTGGCACAAGATGCCTATTTGCTGACCTTGGAATCCTACTTTGTCGATAGCAATATTTATATCCAGAAACTGATCCAGCATATCGCTGCAATGGCCTCTGAGCCGGATGGCAGCTGCGCCCTTAGCCGGGAAGATATCCAGCAGCGCTTGCAGCAGTTTTCTGCCCATCCGCCAATATCTCCGGATGTTCTCTAGCTTCAGCGATAAATAAAATTACAGAGCGAATGCTCTACAATGCTGGCGTTTAGTGTAAGAATCAAGGAAAATAGCGCCCTTTAGCTATAACAATCAGCGAACTGTTTTTTCGCCTTGATGTGGAACTCCTATGAAGTTTGAAAAATTAGGTCAGTCGGGCCGTGCCCGTCGTGGTCGTTTAACGCTTGAACATGGTGTGGTGGAAACCCCGATGTTCATGCCTGTGGGTACGTATGGTACGGTCAAGGGCCTGTTGCCACGCGACATTAAAGAGATCAAATCTCAAGTCATTCTGGGCAATACTTTCCATTTGTATCTACGTCCAGGACTGGATGTAATTCGTGAACATGGCGGCCTGCACGGATTTATGAAATGGAATAGTCCCATTTTGACCGATTCAGGCGGCTTCCAAGTCTTCAGTCTGGGCGCAATGCGTAAAATCAAAGAAGAAGGTGTGACCTTCCGCTCGCCGATTGATGGTTCAAAAGTATTTTTATCTCCTGAAATTTCAATGGATATTCAGCACACGCTGAACTCTGACATTGTAATGATTTTTGATGAATGTACCCCGTACCCTGCGACGCATGAAGAAGCGCAAAAATCTTTACAACTTTCTCTACGCTGGGCCAAACGCTGTAAAACCCAGCATCATGACGTGCTGAAAAACCGTAATGCGCTGTTCGGCATTATTCAAGGCGGCATGTATGAAGATTTACGTGATGAATCTTTAAAAGGCCTGCTTGAAATCGACTTTGATGGTTATGCGATTGGCGGCCTGTCCGTGGGCGAACCAAAAGAAGAAATGATCAAGGTTCTGGATTATCTTCCAGAGAAAATGCCTGCAGACAAACCGCGTTATTTGATGGGTGTCGGCAAGCCTGAAGATATTGTGGAAGCGGTGCGTCGTGGTGTCGATATGTTTGACTGCGTAATGCCAACCCGAAATGCACGTAACGGTCACTATTTTGTGACAGACGGCTTGGTGCGAATCCGTAACAGTAAATACCGTCATGACCAAAGCCCACTCGATCCGCATTGCGACTGCTATACCTGCCAGAATTTCACCCGTGCCTATTTATTCCATCTTGAGAAATGTGGGGAAATGCTCGGCTCTATGCTCGGTACGATTCATAATCTGCGCTATTACCTGCGTTTGACTGAAGCGATGCGTGATGCATTAGACAACGGTACATTTGACGAATTTGTTCATGACTTTTATGCCCGCCGTGGCCTGGAAGTGCCACCTTGTCCGCAAGATTAATCCATCAGCATTTGCGCTGAGGAAAAAGACAATGTAAATTGCAAGAATATGTCAATTTATTATCGAGTTGATCACCAGTTTTTTATTTTAGGAAAATGTAATGAGCCTTTTTATTTCGACTGCTCACGCTGCAGGTGAAGCTGCACAACAACCAAGCATGATGGCGAACCTTTTGATGATTGCTGTTTTTATTGCAATCTTCTATTTCTTGATCTGGCGTCCTCAATCTAAACGTGCCAAAGAACACCGTGCTTTGGTCGACAGCCTTGGCGTTGGCAGTGAAGTGGTATTTGCAGGCGGATTAATGGGCAAAATCACCAAGATTGAAGGTGACTTCGCAGTGGTTGAATTGAGCCGTGGTGTAGAAGTCAAAGTTCAACGTGCAAGTGTGATCTCAGTCCTACCTGAAGGCACTTTAAATAACCTTTAATCAAAAATAGTCGTGCCCTCGCACGACTTTTTCATTTTAAGAAGAAAACGAATGCGTTACCCAGCATGGAAATATGTACTGATCCTGGTTGTTCTGGTGATCAGTACTTTATATGCCCTGCCAAGTTTGTATCCAGATGAACCTGCTGTACAGATTTCGGGTGCCAAAGCCGGTACTCAAATTGATGCAAGCATCGTACAAAAAGCAGAGCAAATTTTAAAAACTGAAAATATTGCCACTCATGACAATAGCTTTAGCAACAATGCGGCCCTATTACGTGTAGATTCAAGTGAAGCGCAACTTAAAGCCAAAGAAGCTTTACGTCGTGGTTTAGGTGATGAGTACGTGGTTGCACTTAACCTCGCCCCAACCACCCCAGAATGGCTGCAAAAAATTGGTGCCAAGCCAATGAAGCTTGGTCTGGATTTACGTGGTGGTGTTCACTTCTTGCTTGAAGTGGATATGGACAAGGCCATTGCCCAGCGTATGGAAACCTCTGCGACGGATCTCCGTCGTCAGTTACGTGATAACAACCTGAAATTTAATAGCCTGACTTTAAGCAACAACACCATTGTGATGCAGTTTGCCAACAATGATGATCGTGCTGCAGTGATGGACTTCTTGCGCCGTAACGGCAATGAGTTTACCCAGCAGGCTGTTGCAACCAGTACCGGTTCGACCTTACGTCTGAACTATACCGATGTGCGTAAGCAAGAAATTGAATCTTATGCAGTCAACCAGAACTTGACCACCTTACGTAACCGTATTAACGAGTTAGGTGTGGCTGAAGCACTGGTTCAAACCCAAGGCAGTAACCGTATTGTGGTTGAGCTTCCGGGTGTGCAGGATACAGCTGAAGCGAAACGTGTCCTTGGCCGTACCGCGAACCTCGAGTTCCGTCTGGTATCTGACCTGAATGATCAATACATCGATCCATATACCGGTCAGGCTACAGGTGCATTACCACCGGGCACAGAAGTCTTTGCCTATGAATCACTGGACAGTGGTCGTCAGCTCCTTCTGAACCGTAACCGTATTTTAACTGGTGAACGTGTTCAAAATGCATCCAGTGGTTTTAGCCAGGACACTGGCGGTGCAGAAGTGAACATTACGCTGGACAGCGCAGGCGGCAAGCTGATGTCGGATGCGACCCGTAATGCGGTTGGTAAACGTATGGCAGTGCTGTTCATCGAAAACAAACAGCGCATTAACTATGTGGAAGACCCGGCAACTGGCACTCAAACTGAAGTCCGTACGCCATATACTGAAGCTGTCGTGATTAATGCTGCGACCATTCAGGCGGTATTGGGCTCTCAGTTCCGTATTACCGGTCTGGACTCGCCACAGGAAGCGGCTGAACTTGCATTAATGCTTCGTGCAGGTGCGTTGGCTGCGCCAATGTACTTTGTTGAAGAACGTGTGATTGGTCCAAGTCTGGGTCAAGAGAATATCGACAAAGGGGTGCTTTCAACTCAGATCGGTTTCCTCCTGGTTGCCATCTGGATGGTGGTGTTCTTCCGCGTGTTTGGCCTGATTGCCAACTTTGCCCTGATATTTAACCTGGCAATGATTCTGACAGTCATGTCGTGGATTGGTGCTTCCCTGACCCTGCCGGGTATTGCCGGTATTGTGATTACCATTGGTATGGCGGTCGATGCCAACGTACTGATCTGTGAGCGAATACGGGAAGAAATGAAATGGGGAGCTTCGCCAAAACAGGCGATTGTGGCCGGTTATGACCGGGCCTATAACACCATTTTTGACTCGAACTTGACCACCTTCCTGGTAGCATTCATTCTGTTCGCGATTGGTACAGGTCCGATCAAAGGCTTTGCCGTGACCTTAATGATTGGTATTGTCTGCTCGATGTTTACTGCCATTACAGTAACACGTGCAATCGTACAGATCATTTATGGCAAAAAACGTAACTTGAAAAAGTTGAGCATTTAAGGAGATCAATGATGACTGAAAATACTCAACTGAATCAAAAACAGTACGGTCGCCCGGAAGACGAACGCATTATTCCGTTTATGAAGATTGCGATGCCTGCGGCATTGTTTTCAATCCTCTTAACCGTTGCGAGTATCTTCTTTATTGCCACCAAAGGCCTGAACCTCGGTTTAGACTTTACCGGTGGTGTGGCAGCCGAATTAAACTATACCAATCCGGTCAAACCTGAAGATGTCTCCAAGGCATTGAACCAGGCAGGCTTTAATGATGCTGTGGTTCAGACTTTAGGTTCTGAACGTGACCTGATGGTGCGTATGCCGGTTCAGGAAGATATCGAAGCTGAAGACTTGACCAAGGCTGTTACAGCAGCGGTTCAACTGCCAAATAATGCGGCAGAAGTACCCAAGGTCGATGTCGTCGGTGGACAGGTCGGTAACGAGCTCTATGTCCGTTCTGGTGGTGCTGTGGCATTGGCACTCCTGCTGATGCTGGTCTATGTCACTATCCGCTTTGAGTTCAAGCTGGCCATGGGTGCCGTGTTGTCACTATTCCATGACATTATCGTCACCCTCGGGATTTTTGCGATGATGCAGTGGCCATTTGACCTCACTGTACTTGCGGCACTCCTTGCAATCATCGGTTTCTCACTGAACGATAATATCGTGGTCTCTGACCGTATCCGTGAGAACTTCCGTAAGATTCGTGGTGCAGAACCGGTCGAGATTATCAACATTGCCCTGACTGAAACCTTGCGTCGTACCATTCATACTTCCATGACTTTATTACTGGTGGTGCTTGCCATGATGGTTATGGGCGGTGATGGCCTGAAATGGTTCTCGATCGCGATGTTTGTCGGTGTTTTTGTTGGTACCTATTCTTCAATTTATATCGGTACAGCCTTTGCCTTGTGGCGTGGTCTGAACCGTCAGGACTTTATTGTTCAGGTGAAGCCAGAATTTGAAGACGAGAACCAGATTCCATAATCTGTTCTGTTTCATGTTCATCGTTCAGCCCGTCTTATGATGGGCTGAATTATTTCTGCCGTTTGAATATATGGCAGTGGGAATAATCGCAATGACTGGATGGATTTTCTCAATATCGGTTTTTTGGAAAATCACCTGTCGATGTTCATCCAGGCTTTGGAATTCATAATGATCTTGAGCTTCGCTCACCAACTGCAAAATGAGCTGCAGGCCATTAACCAGATACACACAGAGTATGCCTGCAGTGGATAACTCGACCTGTTTGTCACAGATTAGCCACCAGCCCGGTTTTAAGCTGGGAAAATAATACGGCCCTGCTACCTGAATTGCATAATGCTGTGCTTGCAGATGAAAAATATCCTGATTGAATGAAAATGCAGAATCTATAGGAATAAGTGCAAATGCCTGCTGTTGCACCACCTGCATCTGAAATAATACGCCTTGCTCTGGAATTGGAGCTAATTCAACTTTTGGCTCAGCCGACTGATCTAGAATGAGCACATCTAGACCCAGTTGTTGTTCCAGCTCCCTTGCTGCTTTCTCGCCGATCTGGCGTTTGCTATTCAGCAATTGAGCGATATACGATGCAGACAAGCCGAAATGCTCACAGATCTCTTTGCCGGTTTTAAATTGCTGCGTCTCGATCAGCAGATCAATCACCTTGGCCAGATTATTTCGTCTACGTTCAAATATTTCGGTGGCGCTCATCTTGGTTTGCTGGTCTATTTTTTATGCATGTGATTCAAATACCTTACAATAAAAAAGCCCGCAATTGAATTGCAGGCTTTTTAAACTTACATAAGGGAAATTAAGTACCCTGTACCAGACGGCGTGCGCTGATAATTCCCGGCTGCTGCTCTAGACGAGCCAAAAGCTTGGAAAGTTGTGCCAGACCTTTGACTTCAATCAACAGCTTCATATTGGCAATACCATCCGCTTCCGAAATGGTATTCACCTGACGGATATTGATCTGATCCGAGAAAATTACTTGCGTCAGATCTTTGAGCAAACCGCGTCGATCATAAGCTTCCACCACAATCTGCACACTTTGACCACGAGTCGGCTGCATTTCCCAGTCGGCTTCTACCGCACGTTCAGGCTCTTGGGTAATCATGCGCACATAGTCCGGACAAGCGACTTTATGAATGCTCACACCACGATTCAGAGTGATATAGCCAGCAATCGATTCACCATGCACCGGTTGGCAACATTGCGCGACATGTAGTTCCACGTTATCCAAACCATCGATCAGAATCCCGTGCGCTGACAGTGTATGACTGGCACGCGGGTTCAGGGCAGGTTTTAGCACCAGTTCAGGTTCGTCCTGATCCAGATGCATGTGACGATTCACCTGATTAATCAGGGCATGCAGGCTGATATCACCATTGACCAGATTGACCAGAATATCATCACCGGTTTTAACATTGAAGTGGTTGCAATAATCACTCAGATCAATCGATTTCGGGTGAATTGCCAGACGTGACAATTCTTTGTTCAGTACTTCACGGCCAACTTCCAGGTTCTTGCTACGATCCTGCTGACGGAACCAGTGACGCAGCTTGTCCCGCGCACGGGCAGTCTTGATATAACCTAGCGAATTAACCAACCAGTCCCGATTAGGTTCCCGGTCTTTTTTGGTCAGAATCTCAACCTGTTCACCGGTTTTCAGGGTGTAGGTCAGCGGCACATAGCGCTGATTTACCCGTGCGGCATAGCACTTGTTCCCGACTTCGGTATGCACATGATAAGCAAAGTCGAGCACGGTCGAATCACGTGGTAGCTCTTTGATATCGCCATCACGGCTAAACACATAGATCTTTTCAAAGCCTTCAAAATCTTGAATATGCTCAAAATTCTCTATTTCATCTTCAGATTCTTTATGTGCACTGCTTTCATTGCGCTCTTGATAATGCTCAAGTACCGCACGTAGGGAATGCAGACGATGGTTAAAGGAGCGATCTGTGGTTTTTGCGCCTTCTTTATAATTAAAGTGTGAACATACTCCCAGCTCTGCTTCTTCATGCATGCTATGGGTACGAATTTGCACTTCAAGTGACTTGTTCTCGGCAATCACCGCAGTATGTAAAGAACGATAACCATTGGCTTTCGGATTGGTAATATAGTCATCAAACTGATGCGGAATATGGCGCCAGATCTGATGCACAATACCTAAAGTGTGATAACACTCCGGTACACTTTTCACCAGTACCCGTAAAGCACGAATATCATAGAGCTGGTCAAAGCTCAGGTTCTTGCTTTTCATTTTTCGATAAATCGAATAAATGTGTTTCACCCGGCCATTAATTTCAGCTTCGATGCCATGCTCGGCCAATTCATTGCGTAATTTATCAATCACAAACTGAATATACTGTTCACGCTCGAGACGCTTTTCATTCAGTAAGGACGCAATTTCTTTATAACGTTCCGGCGCAAGATAACGGAAAGCCAGATCTTCCAGCTCCCACTTTAACTGGGCAATACCTAAACGGTGTGCCAGTGGCGAGTAAATGGTCAGAATTTCTCGGGCCACCCGTTCCTGACGCTCACGTGAGGAATTGGCCAGTTCACGCAAGGCATAGGTACGTTCGGCCAGCTTGACCAGAACAACACGTACATCTTCGGTGACCGAGATCAGCATTTTGTAAATGCCAGACAGATGTTCACGCTGGTTATTATTGAAATGATCTTCCAGGCGTTTATTTTTTTCGATCAGCTCAGACAGCTTACCCATGGCAAGCGTACCTTTGACCAGGCTATGCACCTGTTCGCCGAACTGTTCCAATACTTCACTGAGTGGCATGACGCCTTCACGAACAGCACGATATAACATGGCTGCGGACAAAGTATCTTCATCGACGTGCAGATGCGCCAGAATATCCGCCATCTCAATACCGGTATAAAAGGTATTGGAGCGGTGCTGAACCGTACTTTGCAGCTCTCTTTCTAATGTTAAGTGGGCGACTTCTTCGAGCTGCGTTAAAGGTGCGCCATCTAATATGCCACGAACCCGATCCAACCATTCAGTCAGATCCTGGTGTGCTTGTTCGGCATGTTCTACAGTCGTCTCCTGTGACAACTCATTGAGTCGCCCAGGGAGTTGCTCACGTACTGTGACCATACCCGTCTCCTACTTTTAAAAACATCATTTCTTTAATCGTTTATTTGATTTTCTTTTTCGAACAATGCGATTGATTCAACATGTCCAGTATGTGTAAACATATCCATCACGCCCGCTTGGGTGAGACGATAGCCCTGTTGTACCAAGAGTCCTGCATCTCTGGCGAGTGTCGCAGGATTACATGACACATAAACGATTCTTTTAGCTCCAAACTGAGGGATATAATGCATGACTTCTTCTGCCCCGGCACGTGGCGGGTCGATTAATAATGCATCAAAACCTTGATTTGCCCAAGTGTGGTGCGAGAAATCTTTGGTTAAATCTTGTGAATAGAACGATATTTGTGCAATACCATTGTTTTTGGCATTTTCCGCACCACGTCGAACCATTTCATCACTTCCCTCGACCGCAATCACCTGACCCGACGCACCAACACAGCGCGCCAGCGGCAAAGAAAAGTTTCCTAATCCACAAAACAGATCCAGAACCCGTTCACCCTGTTGTAGCTGAAGCAAATCACATGCCAATCGTACCATTTGCGGATTGATGCTTGAATTTACCTGAGTAAAGTCCAGAGGATTAAAGCCGAATTTCACATCAAAGTCATCAAGACCATAGTGTAAGCGTGCAGATGCTTCTGGATCATCTATCCGCGAGAGCGTTTCTTTGCCGGCAGGCTGCAGATACAGTTGCCAGCCTTTCTGTAACGTAAATTCGCGCAATTGGTTGACATCATCGGCAGATAATTTTGCAGTTTCACGCACTAGCAGCGCAATGTCCTGATCCCCCATGGCCAATTCTATATGACCGATGTCAGCCTTACCATTGAGACCTTGCAGCAATTGTTTAAGACCTGTAACCGAGCCAAACTCGCGATCCAAGATCATACAGCGATCAATCGACGTGAGTTTGTTGGACTGATTTTCACGAAAGCCCACCACCAGCTGATCCTTGGAAGGCAGATAACGCACCCCGATTCGCGCTTTACGGCGATAATCTTCACGTTGTGAACGTAAAGGCGGTAGCCATTGATCGGGCTGGATTCCAGCAAAATGCTGAAGATGCGATTTCAGCACATTCTGTTTCAGTTCAATCTGCGCATCCGCAGCGATATGCTGCATATTACAGCCACCGCAAATCCCAAAATGTGGACACACCGGCTTCACGCGAATCTCAGAAGCATCGCTCAACAATTCAAGACTGTCGGCTTCTTCTAGCTTCTTAACTTCGCGGGTAATGCGGGCACGCACGGTTTCACCCGGCAAGGCATAACGGATAAAGACTTTCTTGCCATGTTTATGCTGCGGATGATCCGGATGTGAACCATAATGAGCGATGCCACGTCCCTCATGCGATAGTGACTCAACCTGAAAAATGTACTCGGGTTGCTGGATAGGACGTGCTTGTGCTCGATGTTTCATGAAAACCTAGGGTGTGGAGATGGGAAAATCAAATTGGGTAAATTCAGTTCGTTGCGAAGTCTCACGCCAAACTGATAAAAAGTCCGCATGCTGCGGTTGAGTATGCAAATATTGAATCGTGCTTTGCAGCAGATGCTGATAATCCGGCAGTAACAGCTGGCCTTTTAACAGCAACCAGCGGATATACACCAGCCAGGTATTCAGGACATCACCTTCACAATAAGACGTCAGTTCGGTCCATTGCTGATTGCGGACATATTCCGGAACCCGATAGGCTCCGTCACCGCGCTTGCCTGGATAGCCCAGCAAATGTGCAACATCATCCAGCTTCTGGAAATGACGGGCATGAAACATGGCCATCACATCCATCAGGTCAACATGACGATGATGGTAACGATTCTGGTAGTTATTATAACGCTTTTGCGTATCAATTTCGCCCTGATCGAACAGACTCGGTGCAGAGAGCCCATGATACATGGCGCGGTATAAAATCACTGGTAAATCAAACTGTGAGCCGTTCCAACTCACTAGAGTCGGATGGCGCTTGTCAAAAATCGACAAGAATTTTTTCAAAATTTCTGCTTCAGAATGCTGTTCTCGGCTAAACGAAAACAGCTTGATGCCCTGCTCATCCATCCACAAACCGGAAATACAGACGATTTCATGCAGCGGCAAACGCTGAAAATCCGAGCCTGAATCCTGACGGCGTAATTTGGTCAAGGCCTGATCCAGATCTGCTTCGGGCAGGTCCAGACCAAACAGATGCGCGCCTGATTTGAGATCGGTTTGGGTTTCAATATCGAAAGTTAAAACAGGCAGGCGCATAAAACAGTGCTCAAATAATTATTCAGGATCTTGTACAGAGAATAACCCTGTAGACAAGTAACGGTCACCACGGTCACAGATAATACACACAATCACTGCATCCGGATGTTCTTCCGCCAGTTTAATCGAGGCCCACACTGCCCCACCAGAAGAGGTTCCGGCACTAATGCCTTCTTTCTGTGCCAGCTTACGCATGGTTTTTTCAGCTTCGATTTGTGGAATATCAATAATGCAATCGACTCGGCTGCGGTCGAAAATGGTTGGCAGATATTCTTCTGGCCAGCGACGGATTCCGGCAATGCTTGAACCATCAGATGGCTGTAAACCGACGATCTGAATATCAGGATTCATTTCTTTCAGGTATTTCGACACACCCATGATGGTGCCGGTGGTACCCATAGAACTGACAAAATGGGTAATTTTGCCACCGGTTTGCTGCCAGATTTCTGGACCCGTGGTCAGGTAATGCGCTTCGACATTGTCCGGATTTCCGAACTGATTCAGCACCAGACCCACACCATCATTCTGCATTTGAGCAGCAAGATCACGTGCACCTTCCATGCCCTGCTCTTTGGTTACTTCAATTAGCTCGGCACCATACGCACGCATCGCGTCCTTACGTTCCTGACTCATATTGTTCGGCATGATCAGCTTCATTTTATAGCCACGCATTGCTGCGACCATCGCCAATGCAATCCCCGTATTTCCGCTCGTTGCCTCAATCAGGGTGTCACCCGGTTTGATCTGCCCACGCTTCTCGGCCTGCATGATCATATTATAGGCCGGACGGTCTTTGACCGAACCTGCTGGGTTATTGCCTTCGAGTTTCGCGAGTACTGTAGCTTGAGTGTGACTTGCCAGACGCTGTAAACGCACCAGCGGCGTTTTGCCTACATAATGGTCTAACAAAAATTCATCTGCTTGAAAATCAGGGATGGTATTACTCATTATTTGCACCTATATCGAGGTGCGGCTATTGTATGAAAAAATGCTTTTCCCTGCACCCATTTAGCAAGGCTTTTTCAGAAAACTCACTAAAACTCACACACTATCAAGCCATAAACTACATTTCCCGATAATTTAGCCAGGTGAAGCAGCTCGCTAATGAAGATGAAAATACTATTTCAGTCTGGCACTTTTACAGATTGAAATTTCGTGCGTCTTAGTCTTGCTGTACCTGAGCAAAATTAACTGAAATCTCTTGTATTTTTAACTGCTAATCCGAAGCTTTATAAAAATTATGCTTAAATTTTAACTGTCGATTTAAAGCATGCTAATATGCCAGGCATAAAGAAAATACTGCTTAAATCATGTCAACGATCAACAAAAAGCTGTTTAAACGCCTACACTTAAATCATGCCTATGGACAGCTGATTGCGCTGATTTTTGTGCCGATTACCATTTTGGCCTGCGTCGGTGCCATGCTGGTGTTGACTGAAACCTCAAATGCCGCACGTGCCCAGCAGAAGCAGATGGCCATTGCGATTCTGACCCGCTTTCAAGGTACTTCAGAATATGCACTGGATATCTTGAACCTGTATCCATGGCAATATGACCAGGCCCACAATGCCATGCAGAACATGCTCAATGAAAAGCATCTGGTTCGGGCAGCGGTTCTGGACGAAAATGGCAAGAACCGTTTGGGCATCGGTTTTCAGGAACAGGCACCTTGGCCAGAATTTGAGAAAAGCGGCAATTTTATTGGCCCGATTCTGCATCAAGATAATCATATCTATGCCATTAAAGTGAATGAAAACACTTTTTCTACCGGCTGGCTGGCGATCGAACTGGATAACCAGCCGCTAGCAATTGCCCGTTACCGAGTACTGATCGTACTGATTGCGACCGGATTACTGACCTTATTATTGTTATTACTTTGCTTGAATTTCTACTCACGGCGCTGGATCGCCCCAATGTATGAGATTCGCATGCAATTGCAACGCCTGAATGCCGATACCCTCGGCCAGCATATGGTGATTAACAGCACCGGCGAGCTGCGTTTATTGCAACGTGATATTGCCAATGTGGTGAAACGTCTGCATTTCAGCTTTCTGGAACTGCGTGAACATACCGAACAGACCGAAGATGACTTGCGCCGTACCCTCGACACTTTAGAAGTCCAGAATATTACCTATCGTCAGGCACGCGACCAGGCCATTTCAGCTAACCAGGCCAAGTCGGTGTTTCTGGCCAATATTTCCCATGAACTGCGTACCCCGCTGAACAGTATTGATGGTTTTATTCATCTGTTGTTACGTCAGGGCAATCTCAGCAACGAGCAGAGCCTGTATTTGCAGACCATTCGTAAGTCTTCGGCGCATTTGCTGGCACTGATTAATGATGTCCTGGATTTTTCCAAGATTGATGCCGGCAAACTGGAATTAGAAACGGCACCTTTTGATCTGGAAGAAGCGATTTTTGATGTGATGGACATGTTGTCACCGCTGGCAGCACAAAAACATATTGATATGGCCTTCTATTATGCAGACGGTGTGCCAAAACACATTATTGGTGATGCACTGCGGTTTAAGCAGATTCTGACCAACCTGATTTCCAATGCGATCAAGTTCACTCCGGATGGAGAAATCATTGTCCGGGCACGCATGGAACATGAGGGCATAGATCAATGTGTGCTGCATTTTAGTGTGCAGGACAGCGGCATTGGCCTGAGTGGTACCGACCGTAAAAAGCTGTTTGAATCCTTCTCGCAGGGTGATACCTCAGTGACCCGTCAGTTTGGCGGTACTGGTCTTGGTCTGGCAATTTCCAAACAGCTGGTCAGCCTGATGCATGGCCAGATTGGTTTTGAAGACAATCAGGAACGTGCTCCGACCGAAAAAGGCTCTACTTTCTGGTTTACTGCCCAGTTCCTAGTCGATGAAGATACCGTGATTGAGCATCCAGACTTTAGCGAATTGACTGTGGTGTCTTATCTTGCCCATCCGGCAACTGCGAATGTGCTGCGGCATTATCTGGAAAATTATCAGGTTAAACATATTGAATGTGCATCAATTCTGGATCTGTTTAGCCGTCTGAATCATTTACAGAATAGCGAAAATACCTGGCTGATCGTCGATCATAGTGGTGACAGTGAAGTCTTGTTACGCGAAATCCGTTCACGTTATCAGGGTCATCTGGCTGTCTATGGTTATCAGATGCAACTGGATCCAAGCATGCTCAATGACCATCGTGCCCGTGCCCTGCATCAGCCACTCAGCCGCAGCGCGCTGATTCAGTTACTCGGCAATCAGCCGGTCTTCGACCAGGAACAGCATGAAGAATTTAATGGTCAAGGCCTGCATATTCTGGCCGTGGATGATCACTTACCCAACCTGATTGTTCTGGAAGCCTTGCTGGGTGAACTCAATGTCACCACGACCAAAGCCCTCAGCGGGCAGGAAGCGATCGATATTATTCAGCGCCGTTATGAACAGGAACAGCCAGCATTTGATCTGGTCTTTATGGACATTCAGATGCCAGTCATGTCGGGGATCGATACCACCCGTGCTATTCGCTCGCTGGAATCAACTTTTGAAAATCATAGCCGTCTGCCGATTATTGCACTGACGGCACATGCGCTTTCTGATGAAAAACATAAACTGCTGCAAAACGGCATGGATGATTATGTCACCAAGCCGATCCAGATCGAGCAGATTATCCAAATTTTGACGCACTGGACTACCGAGCATTTTAAACGGATTCCGGTACTGGAACGCGCCAATGTGATTGATGCACTGGATCCAAATATTCTGGACTGGCAGCAAAGCCTGCAACTGGCAGCCAATAAAGAAGATCTGGCGGTAGACCTGTTACGCATGCTGGTGGACAGCTTTGCAGATGAACTCGATGAAATGCAGCAACTGATTGAACTGGAAGATTTTCCACAACTGGAACATGTGCTGCATCGTTTATATGGCGCGACCCGCTATGTCGGTGCACCGACTTTGCAGAAAGTCACCGGTGGCTTTGAACAGTTCGTTTCAACCCTGCGCAAAGAACGCCGCAAGGCCGATGAAAGCTTTGTTCAAGACGTGTTGAAATATTTTGATGAACTCAAAGCTGTAGTCGAACAGGTCGAACAGGCTGCCCAGCAAATTTTGAAGCAACATTTAAATTAAACCTCTGAAGCTGCTCAGTTCTTAACTTACTCAAGTGTGACTGAGCTGTCATGCAAGGCCAAAGGCTGCATGCTATGCTCAAGCCAGGAAAAATAAGGAAGAATGCCATGTCACTCGTGCGCTTGGAAAAAAATAACGGCATTGCCACTGTTACACTGAATCGTCCGGATAAACGCAATGCCATGAGCTTTGCCCTGCTACGCGAACTGGTCGCGACTGCACAGAAAATCAAAAAAGATAAAAGCATCCGTTGTGTGATTTTAACTGGCGAGGCCCAGGTCTTTAGTGCCGGTATTGATCTGGCAGATTTAAATAATCCTAAAAATCGTGCTTATGCCGCATGGGAACTGATTCGTCCTGGTCAAAGCTTATTTCAAAAAGCATTTCTGGTCTGGCAAGAATTACCAGTTCCGGTGATTGCCGCAATGGAGGGCTTCTGTTTTGGTGCCGGGATGCAGCTTGCTCTGGCCGCAGATATCCGCATTGCCCATCCTGACACCAAAATGTCAATTATGGAAACTCGTTGGGGACTGGTGCCAGACATGGGACTCAGCCGTTCACTGAAAGGCCTGATTGGGATTGATCTGGCCAAAGAACTGACCTTAACTGCCCGGATTTTTGATGGTGAATATGCCAAAGAAATCGGTCTGATCACCCATGTCGATCAACAACCTTTAGCTAGAGCACAAGCCTTGGCTGAAGAAATGCTGCAACGCTCTCCAGATGCGCTGATGGCCTCTAAATTTGTACTAGATGCCATGCAGCATCATCCAAATAAATCCCTGCGTATGGAAAAAATCTGGCAGCTGAAATTATTACTGGGTAAAAATAGTCAACTGGCTCGTAAAAAAGACAAAAACCCAGATATTCAGTTTGTGCCACGCCAGTACAAATAAACCAAGTCTGAATCCAGGAAAGGAATAAACCAAAGCATGCAGTTGAATCTTGATACTAAAATTGCCTTCTTAGGGATGGGGCTGATGGGCACTCGTATGGCCACACGTCTGCTTCAGGCAGGTTTTCAGGTAGCGGTCTGGAATCGCACACCAGCAGCCTGTGAGCCCTTGCTGGATCTAGGGGCAACTGCGCTATCTTTAGACCAGATTGCCGACTATCCGGTGATTCTTACCTGCCTGGCAGATGATCATGCAGTGCAATCGATCTTTGCTCAGATCGAACCGTATTTGGTTGCGGAGCAAGTGATTGTGGATTTTTCCAGTCTTTCGGTACAACAAACTCAAACACTTGCCGCGCAAGCACAGGCCAAGAAAGTGACCTGGATTGATTCTCCGGTTTCAGGCGGTACAGTTGGAGCCGAACAAGGCAGTCTGGTGATTTTTGCCGGTGGTGATGCCGCGACGATTGAAAATCTTAATCCGATCTATGCAGTACTTTCACAGCGCGTGACCCGTATGGGTGATACGGGTACCGGTCAGGCGACCAAAATCTGTAACCAGCTGATTGTGGCTGCCAATAGCACCTTGATCGCAGAAGCGGTCGCCTTGGCTGGACTTGCCGGGGTAGATACACGCTTACTGGCACCAGCGCTAGCGGGTGGTTTTGCCGACTCCAAGCCTTTTCAGATTCTGGCACCGCGTATGGCCACGCAAACTTTTGAACCGGTGCAATGGAAAGTACAGACCTTATCCAAGGATCTGAATAATGCCGTGCAACTGGCACAAAGCTTTGACCTGGATGTTCCGGTGGCGACTCAAGCTTTAACGCAGTTACATGCTCATCAAGCCCAAGGCTTTGCCGAAGCAGATCTGGCTACTGTAATCCAGCAACTAAAACATTCATAACGCTTGATTGATGCGGCCTTGAATATTGAAGAGAAAGACATGATTAAACTTGCCGTCAACCTGTCGATGATTTTTACCGAAGTGCCGCTGATTGAACGCTTCGCGCTGGCTCGTGCACAGGGCTTTAATCATGTGGAAATCCAGTTTCCTTATGAACTCACAATTGGCCAGATTCAAAACCAGCTCAGCACGCATCAGCTGAACTTGTGCCTGATTAATGTGCCAGCGGGCGATTTAATGCAGGGCGGTCATGGTCTAGCCGGCATTCCAGGACAGGAAATCGAGTTTCGTCATGCTGTTGAGCAGGCCATCCAGTATGCCACGGCGTTGAATGTACCGCGGGTCAATATTCTAGCAGGAAAACAGCCTCTGGATTGTGATCTGCTACCCTGCCTGAATACGCTGGCGAGTAACCTAAAAATGGCCTGTTCAATGCTGCTTGAGCATCAAATTGAACCGGTCTTCGAAATGATCAATGGCACCGATATGCCACGTTTTTTGATTCAAAATGTTGCCCAAGCCCAGGAAATGCTGGAAGCGGTACATCATCCGGCCTTAAAAATGCAGTACGACTGTTACCACATGGCAATGATGGGCGAAGATGTCTTAGAAACTTTGCAAGAAAATATTGCCTCGATTGGTCATATCCAATTTGCGGATTGTCCGGGACGGCATCAACCCAATACGGGTTCAATTCAATATCATGATATATTTCAGTGGTTAAAACATAGTCAATATCAAGGTTATGTCGCTGCCGAGTATAAACCTAGCGGACATTCCAACGATTCCTTTGACTGGAAAGCTGAGTTCTTTACGGAGCATGACTGAGTGGACTGCGGCTTCATTTGAAATTCAGGACTAAAACCGCTATATTAGACCATGCATAATTGTTAGGAAATTACACTCCCCATGAATTTAGAACCATCGCCCAGCGCTTCTAATTCTCACGATCTTACTATGAATTCAAATTCTCAAGCTGTACAGGACTGCTTAAAAGTCGTACATGCTGCACTTGAAGATGTAAAAGCAAAAGAAATTGTTGAGCTTGATGTCAGCGGTATCAGTAATGTGGCTGATGCTATGGTCATTGCAAGCGGTACATCGACACGTCACATCAAATCATTGGCCAATAACGTTGCTGAAGAAGCACGAAAAGCTGGCTTCCGCCCTCTTGGTATTGAAGGCGAACGTGATGCTGAATGGATCCTCATCGACCTTGGTTATGTGGTGGTTCATTGTATGCTTCCAACAGCGCGTAAATTCTATGACCTAGAAAGCTTATGGCGCAATCCTACAGATACTGACTCTGTAGCGTAAAAACCGAATATTCAAAAAAGCGACCTGTGTAGGTCGCTTTTTTATTGCCTGTTCATCTAACTTTATAAGCATTAATACAACTCAATCTGTTCGCTATTTTTTAATTTCCATCTTGTCTTATGCACCGATTTGATTGGTATTTTAGGATCAATTCATCATCAACATAGACGTTCGATGATCACTCAATCATCCTTTTCCCAAGATATAAAATAAAAAGTCCCCCTTTATTAAAAGGGGGACTTAGGAGGATTCTAATAATTTAGATGATTAGTGACCCGTACCATTAATGGCTTTAGTCATATCTTCCACCACTTTCTTGGCATCACCAAAGATCATCATGGTCTTGTCATTATAGAACAAGTCATTGTCGAGACCCGCATAACCGGTTGCCATAGAACGCTTGATCACCATAATCGTACGTGCCTTATGGGCTTCCAGAATTGGCATACCATAAATTGGCGATGTTGGATCATCTTTCGCCGCAGGGTTCACAACGTCGTTCGCACCAATCACTAGCACCACATCTGTTGCCGGGAAGTCCGAGTTGATCTCATCCATTTCCAGGATGTCTTCATACGGTACGTCCGCTTCAGCAAGTAGTACGTTCATATGACCTGGCATACGACCTGCTACAGGATGAATCGCAAAACGAACCGTTACGCCCTGCTCTTTTAGCAAGTTAGCCAATTCTTTTACCGCATTTTGTGCACGGCCTTGCGCCATACCATAACCCGGTACAATCACCACGCTGTCTGCATTTGACATCAGGAAGCCTGCATCATCTGCCGAGCCAGAACGGTGATTACGTTGGACCTGTTCACCTGCTCCTGCTGTCGGCGCAGCTGCACCGCCCATCGCACCGCCAAACAAAACGTTGATGATTGAACGGTTCATCGCTTTACACATGATGTAAGACAGAATGGCACCTGAAGAACCCACCAGTGAGCCTGCAACGATCAACATGTTGTTTTCTAGGGTAAAACCAATACCAGCTGCTGCCCAACCCGAGAATGAGTTGAGTAGCGATACCACCACTGGCATGTCACCACCACCGACTGGTGCAATCCATACCCAGCCGAATGCCAGCGCAAGACCTGTCATCGCCCAGAACGATGTCATATTGCCAGTCAGGAAGAAGTGAACCCCAAAACCTAACATTGCAATAAAGATGATTGCCTGAACTGGTTTCACCCACACACCTGAAATGGTTTTCGCCCATTTCTTTGCAGCCAGTTTGCCGTAAGCAAAGACTGATGCTGTAAAAGTAATCGCACCTACGAAACAACCCACAAACAGTTCAAATAAATGAATACGGCTCATTTCATGGAAATTGACACCATTGGCAGCCAATAAGTCTGGACCAAGTTCGATCAGTTTGTTGTTGTGAATAATAGCAGCGACAGCAATCAAGACCGCAGCCAGACCCACCAATGAGTGCATTAGCGCCACAGTTTCAGGCATCTGGGTCATTGGAACTGTGCGTGCACGGGCGATACCCACAATTGCACCCAGCACCATTGCACCAATAATCATCCAGACAACCGGATTCTCAGCCACAAAGAAGGTAGTCACGACCGCAATGGCCATCGCGATCATTCCGTAACGGTTACCGGCAATCGCAGTTTTAGGACCTGATAAACCACGTAGCGTCAGGATAAAAAGAACGGCACCAATCAGGTAGAACCAATCCGCATATTCTCGAATCATTTCCATGGATTAACCCTCTTTTTTCTTTTGCTTAGGTTTAAACATTTCCAGCATACGTGCAGTCACTGCAAAGCCACCGAAAATATTAATACTGGCCAGGAACACCGCAATTGCACCAAGCACGCTCACCACATTAATGGTCTGGAAATCTACGCTACCTTCAACGCCGATCACCGGCAGGCCAACGGTCTGAATCATCGCACCGACAATAATGATCGATGACAAGGCATTGGTGACCGCCATCAACGGCGTATGCAATGCTGGTGTTACACCCCACACCACGTAGTAACCTACGAAAATGGCAAGGACAAAAATCGTAATTGTTTCAACCATGAGTCTTCTCCTTAACCACGTTTCAGCAGCACTTGGCCGCCATGAGTGACAAGTAGGGCTTTTTGAATTTCTTCTTCTTGATTCAGGACAAAATTCTTATCTGCATCAAATAATGTTTCAACGAAGTTAAATACGTTACGAGCGTATAAAGCAGAGGCTTCAGTCGATACAGTCGACGGAATATTTGGAATGCCGAGAATTTTGACGCCGTTGTCGGTATGGACTGTTTCGCCACATTTTGAACCTTCGACGTTGCCGCCAGATTCTACTGCCATGTCCAGAATCACTGAACCCGGTTTCATTTTCGCAACTGTTCCAGCACGGATTAAACGCGGTGCATCACGGCCCGGTAAAAGCGCTGTGGTAATCACGATGTCAGCATTTGATACCGCTTTATCAACAATTGCAGCCTGATCGCGGATGTATTCTTCACCCGGCATCCAGCCATAACCATTTTTGGCAGCATCTGCAGCTTTTTGCTGCTCTTCAGCAGACATCGGTACGTCTAACCATTTACCGCCCAGAGATTCAACCTGATCTTTCGCAGTTGGACGCAAGTCCGTGGCTTCAACGATGGCACCTAAACGTTTTGCTGTTGCAATCGCTTGCAGACCTGCTACGCCGACACCCATGATCACCACACGAGCCGGTTTAACCGTACCCGCAGCAGTCATCAGCATCGGGAACATGCGCTGGTATTCAGCCGCAGCCAAAAGCACCGACTTGTAACCTGCAAGGTTGGCTTGAGAAGACAAGACATCCATGTTCTGCGCACGAGACAAGGTTCGTGGCAAAAGTTCCAATGCAAATGCAGACACGTTTTGTGCCGCGAATTGGTCAAGCTCAGTATTACGGTAAGGATCAAACATTGCCACGATAGTGGTGTTCGGGTTGAGTTTTTGAATTTCATCACCTTTCGGTGCACGAACTTTTAAAATCAACTGACTGCCGGTATAGGCATCATCCGTAATTTTGGCACCAACTTGTTCATAGGCACTATCGATATAGGCAGCTTTAACCCCTGCACCACGTTCGATAATCACGCTATGTCCTGCGCTGATCAATTTCTTTACTGTCTCTGGCGTCGCAGCGACGCGATTTTCACCGACAACAGTTTCGGCTGGAATTCCGATCTGCATGAGCGTTCCTCAAGCTAATTTTTCTTAAGTAAACATCGTGTAAACGATGCTTCCCCTCAGGATGTGTTCTTGTTGAATTTTTGGATTCTAATCAAACTGTTTGAAATTACTACCTACTATTTATTTAATAAATACCTATATTTTGAACTGATGATTCATAAAAATGATGCTGCAATAGCACATTTATTTAATTCTCTAGCTATTCATATTCGATGATTTTATAAACGATATTCATTCCACTGAATGAAATATCCAGATTTTGCTGGCGTAAATAAGCGCGAAT
The DNA here is from genome assembly GCF_049367455.1 of Acinetobacter lwoffii. Taxonomy (GTDB): domain Bacteria; phylum Pseudomonadota; class Gammaproteobacteria; order Pseudomonadales; family Moraxellaceae; genus Acinetobacter; species Acinetobacter lwoffii_W. Next base: position 2,017,514 of record NZ_JBMPXW010000001.1, on the reverse strand, counting down.
TTCTGATTTATTTTGTTACATTGATGATTCTGACAATGATTGCTGTATTTCTTGATTCAGAAGCAGACTTTCAATTTCTCTAGTCCCTATAGATAGCGGCACTTTAGCTGCGTCGTTTTTTTAGTTTTGACTTTTTTGACAGATTTAGTACTCAAGCAAGAGCACTGTTTTTAGATGTTAAAATCGTATTTTATGAAATGATAGAATTTGTTTTGAGCAGATCTTCATCAGACATAATTGATACATCTGACAAAAAAATAATCGCCAAAATTTTATAAGACCCAAGTCTCAAACAGTCAGATAAAGGGTAGAAAAAAACCTTGCGTACTATTTATTATATTAATGTACTGAACTTGATTCAAAATGGGAAATCCCATTTTTGCACCAAATTTGCGCAACAAAATAGAGTAAATATTCCACTTTTTTGGCTGAGTGCTCCTTTTTTATTGTTTCTAGATCAAGCTGCGCTTTAATGAAGCAACCCCATTATCAAAAGATAAAAAATTCTGCAAACATTCACTCATATTTTCTATTTAAAATTGCACTTCTTTCTTTAAGCTGCCTGAGTTCTAACGATTTTCAATGCTGGCAATATTTCTCTACTTTTAAAGCGAGAACTTCTGGCCTATAGTGCCCTCAATTTGAACATTATTCTTATTCCTCATTTCAATTCTTCCGGTCTGAATACAAGGTTAGCCCTATGCACACGCCTCTCGATATTAGTCAAAATAAGCCCTTATTATGGCTGATGGCGATTGCATGCGGTTTATGTGCCGGCGCGAACTATTATTGCCAGCCGTTGATTTCATCGATTCAGCAGTATTATCAGGTACCTGAATCACAAGTGGCACTTACTGTCACTTTTGCTCAAATCTCTTATGCCCTGGGCCTGCTGTTTATTGTGCCTTTAGGTGACATGCTAAATAAAACCAAACTGATCCCTTTCCTCATGCTGGGTGCCGCAGCAGGTTTATTTATTTGTGCTAGTGCTGTGAATCTGCCGATGCTCTGGGTCGGCACTATCATTGCCGGACTGTTTTCCGTGGCTGCACAGATTCTGATTCCCTTGGCCACCATGGCGGTCAAACCGGAAAAAACCGGAGAAGTGGTGGGCTTCCTGATGAGCGGATTACTGGTGGGCATTCTGCTCTCAACCAGTATTGCCGGATTATTTTCCGACCTGTTTCACTGGAAAATGATTTATATCGTCAGTGGCATAAGTATGCTGGCCTTAAGTTTTTATTTGAGAGGAAAACTACCGAGCCTGCCACGTCTGAGAATCAGCTATACAGCGATTTTTAAATCTATGGGGATATTACTCAAGCAGGAACCACGACTGGTTTTGCGTTCACTTACAGGTGCGTGTGCTTTTGCTGCCATGAGTATGTTGTTCTCCACCATCGCTCTGCTGTTGACACAGGAACCTTTTCAGCTTTCTGATGTCATGGTCGGACTGGTCACGCTGGTCGGTGTATTTGGCGCACTTTCTACGCAGTTCATTGGTAAATGGGCCGATCGTGGCCATATCAAAATACTGAGCTGGATCGGCTGTTCTATCCTGATGGGGAGCTGGCTGTTTTTATACTTTGGTGCGGTATCCTTGCTCAGTTATATTCTCGGTTATGGACTGATAAATCTCGGGCTCGCAATTACGCACAGCTGTAACCAGAACGTGATTTTCCGCCTGCGCCCGGATGCCAAATCACGGGTCAATTCACTGTATATGACCTTGTATTTTATTGGTGGTGCATGTGGTTCAGCCTTAGGGGTTTATGCCTGGCATCACGGTGGCTGGAGCATGACCTGTCTGGCAGGACTCGGGCTAGCTCTGTGTGCCACCCTATTCGCCCTGCTGGATCAATGGCATCAGGCTAAGACAACCGCATAAGTATTTTACCTCTATTTAGCTGACTTGCGCCGCCGGATAATAAGGCTTATTCAGATCAAGAGTTTGTGAATTTTCCAATAAAATACAGATAAAAACCGGCAATAAGGCTGCCAGAATCCGGCAGCTTTCCTCTAATGATTTATAATTCAGCGAGCTGTGATACGTGGCGCCACCCTGCATTATCTGATGGTGCAAGGTAGATAAACGCTGAAATATTCCAGCTAAAATTTCAACAGAATTTCGTTCTTTTAAAGCATTCTCTATATTCTGTTTCTGTGTTTCCAAGTCAACCTGACAGCTTTCCAGGCTAATTTTCTGATGACGATAATCCCAAAAGCTTTGTTCCACATAGGGATTGGCCAAGAGTGAGCAGATCGGCTGGCTGTATTTTTCCCAAAGAATATGATTAATTTTCTGATCCAGATCCTTTTGGCAGAGTGTTTCCAGAAACTGCTGCAGCTTGCTTTGATCTTGAACTAGATCACTCTCATCTGCATAAATCGCCTGAAAGCTGATCCACAGGCTGATAAACTTAAAATCCAGATCCTGATCCAGATCTAGCGATTTTTTAAACCAGCCTAAGCCCCGATGAATTCTTAAATTAAAATGTGCCGAATTTTGTGCTTTATGGCTTTTATAAATTTCCTCCAATAACAACATGATTATTCTCCTTATTTCTAAAATTTTTATCTTCATCTTTCTCCTATCAAAATATACCATTCCAACCTGACTGGGAATTCCAATTTTATTTCTTGTTTCATTCCCTGGATTTACCGGGCTAGCTCAAGTTCGCCGGGTGGTTTTTCTGATTTTATGCTAGTATTACGCCCTCTTTTTGCGACGTCAGCCGATCCAGTTTAAGCCAAAAACCAATAGCTGAGTGATCGCATGAATTGCTTCTTCTTTCTTCCATTTCGTTAAGGCGTGATTTTGAATGACTGATCTGACCACCATTGAAAATAAACTTCAACCACGAATCAGTGTTGCGCCAATGATGGATTGGACCACCAAAGATTATCGTTTCTTTGCACGTCTGTTTAACCCGAATGTGATTATGTACACTGAAATGGTCACCACAGGTGCGATCATTTATGGTGATGCCAAACGTCATTTGGACTTTAATGCGGAAGAGCAGCCAATCGTTTTGCAACTCGGCGGCTCGAATCCAAAAGATCTGGCAATCTGTACCAAGATGGCGCAGGACTGGGGCTATAACGAAGTCAATTTAAATGTAGGTTGCCCAAGTGACCGGGTACAAAATAATAAAATTGGTGCCTGTCTGATGGCGGAGCCTGATCTAGTCGCAGAATGTATTGCTGAAATGCGTCATGCGGTGGATATTCCAGTGACCGTAAAACACCGGATCGGAATTGATGATATGCAATCTTATGAAGAGATGCTGCATTTTGTCGATACCGTGGCCAAAACCGGCTGCAATAATTTTATCGTGCATGCGCGGATTGCCTTATTAAAAGGTCTATCACCTAAAGAAAACCGCGACGTGCCACCCCTACGTTATGAAGATGTCTATCGTTTAAAACAGGATCGTCCTGATCTGCTCATCGAGATCAACGGCGGAATTAAAACCTATGCCGAAACGCTGGAACATCTCAAACATGTGGATGGCGTGATGATTGGCCGCGAAGCCTATCATAATCCTTACTTACTGGCTGAACTGGGCCAGTTATGGAATCTGGATGCACCAGACCGTTTTGACATTATGCAACAGATGCTGCCTTATATTGCCCAGCGCATGGCCGAAGGTGCACCTTTATCCATTATTACCCGTCATATTTTAGGACTGTTCCAGAATTTGCCGGGTGCACGTAAATGGCGTCAGGCTTTAAGCGGTGGTAATGCCAAAACCTTGAAAGATGTAGAGACTGCACTTTTTAATATTCAGGAAGCGATGCAGCGTACCGAAGATTATGTACGTGAACATCAGCAAGTTGAATCCTAAATACAAAAAGCACCAATGATCGGTGCTTTTTTATAGCGATTGCGCATGAGTTATTGCGTATACGCCGTGATATTGCCGACCGGAATTGGCTCTTCCTGATAAGAAACATCTTGTAATGCGGGTTCAGCCACTGGTGTAATCAGAGAGCCGGAGACATTCTGGTTCGGTTCATCTACAGGTTCTAGATCATCCAAGGCTGAGGCCAGTTGCTGTAATTCTCGATCCAGTTGCTGACGATATTTTTCAATTTCAATTTCATCAATAAAAGCAAAGGCATCATCTTCAATCGACCAACTATACCCGCCATCTACCTTAAAGACTTTTACATGAATGGGATATTCTTCACCCTGATAATTCAGATGAGAAATGGCCTGAAACTCATTCCCCTGACGCTGGACAATTTTGACCTTTTTCACAGTAAAACGATAGTGTTGATAATCTCGATTGGAATTAAATTCACGTTGCATCTGCGTTTGAATATTTCTGGCCAGTTCATCCATCGAGACAAAATAACTGCATCCAGCCAGACAGGTAACCATCCATAACATCATGATTTTTTTCATAGCGCCCCCTCTTTTTCTTTCCACTTCCTGCTTATAGCTGATATATCCAGTATTTTTATCTTTGCTTATTCTGTGATCCATTTTATGCTTTTTTGCAAAAACAATAAACAAACAGCGCTTCGATTAAGATTAAATATTTATGGTTTCTATAGTTTTTTTGAATTAATGATAAAAAATCAGCCATAAAAAAACCCTGATGGATTCAGGGTTTTTTCAATACAGATCGTTTTAAAAATCATCATCACTGGATGGATCACGATACAAGGCATCATGAATGGCTTCGATCAACTGCTGGGCAATCTCCTGCTTGGAGGCTTTTTCCAGATCACGTTTATCCAGCTGATAATGCTCGGCAAAGAATACCGTCATGGCATTTTCATCCGAAGCAAATCCGATATCTGCACGTGATACATCATTGCAGGCAATCATATCCAGCTTTTTCGCGACCAGCTTTCCGGCAGCATATTCTTCAATATTGCGGGTTTCTGCAGCAAAGCCGACCATAAATGGACGTTTTTCCTGCTGGGCAATGGTAGCGACAATATCCGGATTTTTCACCAAAGCGACATTCAACTTATCTCCGGCTTTCTTGATTTTATGCTCGGCTACTTCTGCCACACGATAATCGGCTACTGCAGCTGTCGCAATAAAGATATCGCAACCATTTTCCAGCATTTGCATACTTTCATTCAGCATTTGCACAGCAGAAGAAACATTCTTACGTTTCACGCCATTTGGGGTGTCCAGACTGACCGGCCCTGCGATCAAGGTGACATTTGCCCCTGCTGCATAACAGGCTGCAGCCAGTGCAAAGCCCATTTTCCCGGTACTGTGATTGGAAATATAACGCACCGGATCAATCGCTTCGCGAGTCGGGCCTGCGGTAATCGTGACTTGTTTACCCGCAAGCAGGCCAAATTTTTCCGCAATCGCACGTTGAGCTTTATGAAAATATTCAGTTACCTGATGCGCTAAATCTTCCGGCTCAGGCATCCGGCCCAAACCTACATCCCCACAAGCCTGTGAACCCGCGTCCGGCATGATCACATGCACACCGTCTTCGATCAGTGTCGCAAGATTACGCTGCGTTGCTTTGGCTGCCCACATTTGCTGGTTCATGGCAGGTGCTACCCAGACGGGTGCTTTTGTTGCCAGATATAAAGTACTTAAGAGATCATCAGCCAGACCTGCGGCAAACTTTGCCAAGGTGTCACAGCTGGCCGGTGCTACCAGCAACAGATCTGCCCAACGTGCCAGCTCGATGTGGCCCATGCCGGCTTCTGCTTCAGTATCCAGCAATTCGGTATGTACAGGATTGCCCGATAAGGCTTGAAAGGTTAAAGGTGTAATAAAAGCCTGTGCACCGTGAGTCATGACGACCCGCACATCAAATCCGGCATCTTTCAGACGACGAACCAGAATTGCACTTTTATAGGCAGCAATACCGCCAGTAACGGCCAAAATGATATTTTTATGAGGAATTACACTTAGATCAAAGCTCACGAACAGATTACCTTGCTGTTGCAGTGGGGCTCACAATAGCATTAAATAATCGCATCCCCAAGAGATCAGCTTGCGGGAAAACTGATAATTCATAATAAATAAGTCTAATAACTATGCAATTTTCTATTAAAAACTGGCCGGAACAAGAACGGCCGCGAGAACGCTTAATTCAATATGGCGCAGAAAGTCTGTCCGATGCCGAGCTACTGGCTATTTTTCTACGCTCCGGTTCCCAGCAACATTCGGCAGTTGATCTGGCGCGTTTGCTGATTCAGCATTTTGGTCATTTGACTGCGTTGCTCGATGCACCTTTACAGGAAGTCAGCCAGTTTCATGGCATGGGCATCAGTAAATATACTCAACTGATGGCCGTCAAGGAACTCGGACGGCGTTACATAGCCGAGCACCTGAAACAGGATGCACTGGAACTTACCAATTCCAAGCGGCTGAGAGATTAGATCTCTTGCGAAAGTAAAAAATTGTTTATACTAGCCCCATGAAATATGAAAATTTAACTCGATTTAATGATGGGGAATTTAAACGACTCGTTGGAGTTCCTCGTCCATTATTCTTAAAAATGGTATCGGTGTTACAACACGCTGAACTTGCCAAGAAAAAATCTGGAAGGCCGCATTCTTTGTGTTTAGAGGATCAATTATTGTTAACTCTAAACTACTTACGCTGTTATAGGACTCAAATTGAATTATCCGCTGACTATAATCTCGCTGAAAGTAATGTGAATCGTACTATTCATAAAGTTGAAAATGCTCTGATTCAATCACGGATTTTTGCATTACCCAAAAGGAATCAAAAGTTTAGTGAAGGTGATTATGTGATCGTTGATGTCACTGAGTCACAGATTGAGCGTCCCAAAAAAACAAAGAAAATTCTATAGCGGTAAAAAGAAGAAACATACGCTAAAAACACAGGTCATTTTTAACCCAAGACTAAAGCAAATTGTAAGTATACAGGTCGAAAGTGGCAGAAAACATGATCTGACGATTGCGCGTAAGTATTTTAAGGAGATGATCATTTATCCTTGTATTATGGCAGATTTAGCCTATAAAGGATTTCATCAGATTAAGAGTAAGTTACTCATTCCAATCAAGAAACCTAAGAATTTATCATTACCCAAAATAGCAAAACAGATCAACCAAGAAATCAGTCGGCGTAGGATCACAATTGAACATATCAACGGCAAACTTAAATATTTTCGGATATTAACAGAACGGTATAGAAATAGACGGAAACGATTTGGTCTAAGAATGAATTTAATTGTTGGAATGGTGAATTGGATGCTTTTGAATTAACTTTCGCAAGAGATCTATTACTTACGTTTTGAACTGCTCGGTGAAACTCAGGAAGTGTTTGCCGTGCTGTGTCTGGATGCCAGTTTAAGAAAAATTGCCTTTAAAAAACTGTTTTATGGCTCCATCAATGCATGTGATATTTCCATTAATCAATTGCTACGTTATGCGATTAGCCAACAGGCAACCTCAATTGTCATTGCACATAATCATCCGCTGGGCCGGCCCTCTCCCTCCAAGGCTGACCTAGTGTTAACCCGTCAGATTCAACAGGCCTGCCAGCTAGTGGATATCCATCTGATTGACCATTGCATCATCGCCTTGGAAGGCAGCTTTTCCTTTGCTGAGCAGCAACTCATCAAACCGGAAATGCAGTATTGAATAGCACTTGACAAAGCAGGCACAACTCCACAAGATCATGAAAAAAATTGTGATGATTCCAATAAATGATCGTACGTGACCAGCCGACTGTTTTTAAACTGCTGTTTTCCTGGCGGGGGACGATTTTACCTAAAGTTTTGCCACCTTTAGGCGTAGTGATGCTGATGTCAGCCATCATCGGTGGCTTGTCACATATTGGTTATTTTCATTTTCCAGAATTACCCCTGGTCGGCTTTACCCTGATTGGAGTGGTACTGTCGATCTTTCTCGGATTTAAGAACTCGGCCTGTTATGACCGCTGGTGGGAAGCGCGCAAACTTTGGGGCATTTTGATTGCCAATTCACGTCATTTTGACCGTGATTGCCGGATGCTGTCTCAAGGTCGCCGTGAACGTGTAATTCAGCATGTGATTGTCTTTGCCAATGTCCTCCGTGACCGGCTACGCCATCAGACAGCCAATCCGACGGAACTTGTGGAAACCAGCGGCATGAGCCAGCAGGCTGTGACCCAGCTCTATCAGCAGGCCAATGCGCCGCAATATACCTTAAGCCTGATTCAATGGGAGTTAATGCAGGCGCTTAAAGAAGGTGAAATCTCCGATATCATCTATATGCAGATGAATAATCATGTGGCGGAACTAAGTATTGTCCAGACTGGTTGTGACCGGATTGCGACGACGCCTTTGCCTTTTGCCTATTCGGTCTTGCTCAATCGTACCGTCTATTTTTTCTGTTTTATTTTACCTTTTAGTTTAGGTTCAACGCTTGGTCTGTTTACGCCTTTACTGGTTGGAATTTTGGCTTATACCTTTTTAGGATTAGATGCTCTAAGTTCGGAAATTGAAGAGCCTTTTGGTACTCAGAGTAATGACTTGCCGCTGGACTCGATGGTACGTACGATTGAAATTGAACTGTTAGGGACTTTAGGTAAACCGACGCCACCACCGATTCAGGCTCAAGATCATAATTTGCTTTAATTTATAATTCTCTCCTCGCCCTTTGTTATTAGTAGCGAAGGGAAAATCTTCTCTCAAATGAAAAAGATCGAGGTAAAGGAATGACTAAACAAAACTCTCCCAAATCCCGACCTGCCCCGGTTTAAGACTCGGGACATTACCGAGTTTAATCCAGGGCATATGATCGCCATGAAAATCACTGCCAATCGAAACTTTAAGATCATGTTCAGCAATCATTCGATCCACCATCTGCCGGGTGGAACTTGGTTCAATCGCCGGTGGCAGCTCGACGGCATCTCCACCGAACTTGGCAAAGATCTCGATCAGGTAGCGAATATTGGTCGCAGATAAATCATATTTGGTCGGATGTGCCAGTATCGCAAAACCACCACTTTCATGAATCACCTGAATCGTGTCTTCAAGACTCAAGCCATCAAATTTGACATAAGCTTTCTTGCCTTCCTTGATGTATTTATCAAAAGCCTGTTGCGGACGCGTCACAATCCCCTTTTCTACCAGCGTTTTGGCAATATGGGTCCGTGTCACCCGATCAGGGATATGGTCGACTTTGACCAGTACATCAGCATAAATATCTTCACCAATTAAAGGAACCAGCAGATCACAAATCTGTTTAGAACGTTCAGCCCGGATTTTCTTTTGCTGATTGAGGGCTTTTTGTAAAGGCTCAGGATTTTGCATATTTAGCGCGACGATATGCACGCCATAGTTTTTCTTGGTGGCAGGACGTGACCATTGGCTGGATATTTCCACCCCGGAAATGATCTTAATCTCATGATTTTTGGCAGCTTCTTCCGCCAATACCAAACCGTCCATGGTGTCATGATCCGTCAGGGCCAAAGTATGGACAAGTTTTTCCACAGCCGCTTCGACCAATTGCTGAGGACTGAAAGTTCCATCAGAAATATTACTATGTGTATGTAAATCTACGCCGTGCATCTCTATACTATGACATTTATTTGATCAGATTTAGATACTCTAACATGAAAGCACTTTTAGACTTTGTGCCACTCATTATTTTCTTTTATTTATATAAAACTGTAGATCCAAAAGACACTGACCATCAATTGCTGCAATTGATCGGTTCTGCGGGGGGTGTCGACAATAATAATATTCTTGTTGCAACCACAGGTCTGATTATTTCCATGCTGGTCGTCTATGGTGCGTTATTTGTCATACAAAAATTCCGTCTGGACAAGCAGCAATGGATTGTCTTGTTTATGACGGTAATTTTTGGTGGCATCACTCTGATCCTCAGCGATGATTTTTATATCCGTCTAAAAGCCGTGTTACTGAATCTGGTCTTTGCAGGTGTATTCTTCCTGTCCCCTTGGTTTAGCAAGGATAAAAAGCCTCTAATCCAGCGGTTATTTGGTCCAGTATTCAATCTAAGCGAAAAAGGCTGGTTCAAGCTGAACTATGCTTGGGTTGCCATGTTCGTACTGATGTCATTTCTGCATACCTTTTTCGCCTATTTGTGGATGGATGGAAAATATTGGGGCGAATTTACCGCATTCGGTGACATGATCGTGATGTTTTCCTTTATCATTATTCAGTTTATTGTATTGCGCAAATACTTTAAGACCGCTGAATAAGTCCAACTACAAACGATTGAGAGTCATCATGCCATTATTCGTCGTTAGCTGTACCGATCGGGAAGGTACAGTTGAAAAACGCCTCACGATTCGTCCACAACACCTTGCACGTCTGGAACAGTTAAATGCTGAAGGCCGCCTGATTGTTGCAGGTGCTATGCCTAAAGATCCAGCCAATCCACAGGCCGGTTTTTATGGCAGTACCATTATTGTCGATTTTGACAGTCATGAAGCGCTGGATACATGGCTACAGGATGAACCTTTCTTAAAAGAAGGTGTGTACGAACACATCGATGTCAAACCATTCAATAAAGCATTCCCTCAAGGATAAGGTTCATGCGTGTTGTTACTGCCAGTATCATTGGCCTATGTTTTATGATTTCTCCAGTATGGGCAGTCGAAGTTGCGCCTGCTCCTGTGATTCAGGAAAATCAGACAGCACAACCTCAAGGGATAGCGGCGAATGCCCAAACCCAGTCTACGCCGAAACCTGCCATTATTCCCGCCGTAGCGTCTTCTGCCCAGCCGGTGCCACCTGCCGAGAATAAGCCATTAACTGCAGAAGAAATCGCAAAGCTGAAAGCCCAGCAAGATGCCAAGGTCAAAGCCTTGGTCAAAGATCAGGCTACCCGTTTGCAGCAACTGGAAAAAGCCAATCTGGAAGCACTATCGCAAAATCAGGAATTGCAGCTCAAGAATGACAACCTGGGCGTTCAGGTACAGGTGCTGCAAAGTGAACGCAGTGCGCAGATGTTCCTCTACGGTGCAGCAACATTGGCTGTCGGTGTATTGCTCGGCTTCCTAATTGCGAGCTATGTTTATACCAAACGTCGTCGTCAATGGTAAGCTATAGCCCTTCCCGATATCTTTAAGGTTGTACCCGTTTTGTCGCACGCAATTCAAACTGCCGATCTGGATTGGCAATTGGTGGATGGCATTGATGTGCCTGTGTCCAAGCAATTTGGTGATGTGTATTTTTCCAAAGACAATGGCTTGCTGGAAACCCGGCATGTCTTTTTAAATGGCAATGATCTCACGACGCGTCTGGCAGATTTAAAACCTTTTGAATATTTCTGTGTCGGTGAAACGGGTTTTGGTACTGGTTTAAATATTCTGGCGCTGTGGCAGCTCTGGCAACAGGTGCGTCCGGATAATCACAGTCATCTGCATGCGATTTCAGTTGAAAAATTTCCTCTTTCCAAAGTTGATCTGATTCGGGCCTTAAATGCCTGGCCAGAACTCAAGCCTTTAGCTGATCAACTCATCTCTCAATATCCGATGCCAATTGCCGGCTGTCATCGTCTCAGTTTTCCTAAAGAACGATTCAGTCTGGATCTATGGCTGGGTGATGCACATGATGTTTTCCCGGTGATTGAAAAAACTGCGCCGGTGAACGCTTGGTTTCTGGATGGTTTTGCGCCTTCCTGCAATCCGGACATGTGGGAAGAAAATGTTTTAAATAATATTGTACGTTTATCCGAGATTGGGACAACTTTCGCCTCTTTCAGTGTTGCTGGCGTTTTAAAACGTGGCTTAAAAAATCATGGGATTTCAATTTCCCGTCCACGTGGTTTTAAGCATAAGCGTGAAATGCTGAAAGCGATCTGGAATCCGGCTGAAGAGACTGAAAGTTCATTAATACAAGAAATCACTCAAAAAAAAACTGAGCGAGATACAGAGACCAATATCAGACCTAGCCAAATCGCTGTGATTGGCGCTGGAATCGCCGGTTTAAGTACAGCCTGGGCATTCGCTCAACGTGGTCATCAAGTCACGATTTACGACCAGTCAGCGCCACTCTCAGGAGGTTCTGGCAATCCACTGGCTTTGCTCAATCCCAAACTCTGTCCGGTTGAGCAAAGTGCTGAACATCTGATGACATTGGCCTGGCAACATGCCTTAAATCATTACCAAAAATTTAAAGCTTTCCGCCCGATTCAGGTCAATCAGCTTGCCTTAAAAAATCCTGAACAGCTTTTAGGATTGGCAGATGAATATCCTGAAGAAATTCTTGCTGTACAAGATACAGAGTCGCAAGAGCTTCAAACTGCATTTCCAAGTTTAAAATTACTAGAAGCTGGCGCGGTTTCTCCTCATCAATTGCGTGATGAAATTCTACAGAATGTAAATATCCGATATAAACAGGCCAAAATTAGCCATATTGAAGCGGCTACAAAACCTCAGCTATTTTCAGATGAACAGGATCTAGGTGAATTTGATCATGTCATTGTCTGTACTGCGCGAGAAACAGCACAATTCTTTGCAGATTATCCAGCTCTGAAACCGATTCGCGGACAGGTCAGCTGGATGAATAATCAAGCCCAGCCTTTAAGTCAAAATATTGCCTATAGTTACGGCGGTTATTGTATGCAACTGGATGCTGAACATCTGATCTTGGGCGCTTCTTTCTATCCAGGTCGAGATGATATCGAGGTGTTAGCAGAAGACCATGTACACAACTACGAATTGATCCACAGTGTATTCCCAGAATATGCACAGTCATTAGCTTCTACCGATACCTGGCAAGGCCGTGCATCGGTACGCGCGCAAAGTCAGGATTATTTCCCTTTGCTCGGTAAAATGAAAGCGGATGAGGAAATTTACAGCTTTGCCGGTCTCGGTTCTAAAGGCTTTCTGTTTGCGCCGCTCTGCAGTGAAATTCTGGCAGCCCAGATTCTCGGTGAAGCCTGTCCGGTGCCATCCAGTTTAGTAAAAAAACTCAGTGTGACTCGTTTTCAAAAGAAAGTGAAAATGAAGAAACCGTATTTTAAACTACAAATTTAATTACTATTTTGAATGAATCCCCCTAAATCCCCCTTTAAAAAAGGGGGGACTTTTCTCTACTTTTATGAATAAATAGAATAGATGTAGCTCCTCCCTTTAGAAAAGGGAGGTTGGGAGGCATTAAATCTCACCCATTAAAAAAGCGCCTTGCGGCGCTTTTTTTGACAGAATGCTTATACACCCTGTTCAAGCGGTAAGCCTGCATCACGGGCAGCACGAGTACCACCCATCAGAATGACATATTCACGTGAGCTGTCAAAACCCTCTAGTTTTTCCGCAGCACGTGGAGCTTTACTGCCCCCACCACACAAGATGTAAATGGGTTGATCCGCTGACACCTGAGTTAGGCTTTCTGCTGAAAGATCGTTAATGGGCTGATTCACCGCCCCTTTCACGTGTGCTTCAGCAAAAGCACTTGAATCGCGTACATCCCAGATAATTGCATTTTCTGGGAACTCAAATGTTGTAATTTCTTGTTTACGGATCATTGCGCACTCCTTTGATGTAAACAACACTTGGCAAATGAAGAAAACATCCCTAGCATCTCAGATATTCTTTCCCTTTGTAAAGGTCTAAACTATGCCTTCTTTCGATATTGTTTCTGAATTAGAAATTTTTGAAGTAAATCATGCAGTTCAAAACACCCAAAAAGAAATCGCGACCCGCTTTGATTTCCGTGGTCAGGACGTTTCTATTGAACTGAATGAAAAAAACAAGGAAATCAAAATCTCGACTGAAAGTGATTTCCAGTGTGAACAAGTCTATAGCATGCTGGAAAGTCATTTCTTTAAACGCAAAGTCGATATTCAGGCGCTTGACCCACAAAAAATGACAGCTTCTGGCAAAAATGTGATTCAGGTGATCAAGCTTAAAGATGGTCTTGACTCAGATACCGCAAAAAAAATTAATAAAGCCATTAAAGAAAGTGGGATTAAGGCGCAATCTTCTATTCAGGGCGACAAGATTCGTGTGACTGATAAAAAACGCGATACATTGCAGCAAGTAATGGCATTCTTGAAAGAACAGCAATTTGGTTTGCCTTTACAGTTCAATAACTTTAAAGATTAAGACAGCAACGTCTGTAGAAGGAATTATGGCAAAGAACAACCGATTAGCCAGATTAGTCAAAGCCACTGCACGATTACCGCAAGGCATTCGTACTGCTTTGTTAAGTAAAACTTTTGGCCGGGTGGTCCCGATGGTCGGCTCTGCCAAGATTCGTTATGAGGAAATGAGTGCGTCCAAAGTGGTAGTAAGTATGGCCAATCATAAAGCCATGCAGAACCATATCGGACAAATCCATGCATGTGCAATGGCCCTGCTGGCAGAAACAGCGACCGGCTTTGTGACGGCAATGAATGTTCCGGATACAGCAATTGTACTGATCAAAAGCTTAAAGGTTGATTTTAAGCGCCCGACACGCGGTGCCATGACTGCTGTTGCTACGCTCACGTCGGAGCAGCAAGCCCTGATGCAAAACTCGGATAAAGGTGAAACCCTGGTTCAGGTCACCGTTACGGATGAATCAGGTGAAGCCCCCATTCAATGTGAAATGCTCTGGGCTTGGATTGCCAAGAGCCAGCTCAAGAAATCATAATTTCTTCTTTTAGACAAAAAAATCCCAGACATTAAATCTGGGATTTTTTATTTCAAGTCATCATTGTGCTGTTTGCGATTCTAAAAGCTTCTGTTTCGCTTCTTCTGGAATCAGACGTTTGTTGCCTTTGACATCTACAGCAACAAAGGTAAACACACCTTCAGTTACCCGAATTGGGGGGCGTGAATCATCATGGCTATCCCAAACCTCGATTTCCATCTGGATAGATGTCTTGCCAACTTTGAGAATTTTGGTATAACAACTAATCACGTCTCCGACTTTTACCGGTACCAGAAAAGTCATCTGGTTAATCGAAATCGTGGCACAACGTCCCTTTGAAAATCGTTCTGCGTGAATCGCGCCTGCCAAGTCCATTTGTGAAACGATCCAGCCACCAAAGACATCACCACTCCAGTTGGTATCTGCAGGCATTGCGATCGTCTGTAGGGAAAGAATCCCCTCTGGTCTTACTTGAGAATCTGACACTTTCACTCCAGGCATTTGAATTAGGGTTGGGTATTTAACTGCTGATCAAGCCATTTTTGCAGCTCGCTTGACCGTAATGCACCGCTTATTCTAGCAATTTCGTTGCTTTTATTCATCAACACCAGCGTCGGAATACTGCGAACATTAAATGCCGAACTTAAGCGAGGATTCGCTTCTGTATCAATTTTTGCAAAAACCACATTTGGATATTGCTGGGCGACAGTCGCAAAATGCGGTGCCATCATTTTACAGGGACCACACCATTCTGCCCAGAGATCAATCAGGATTGGCAAGTCACTATGCGTGACAAACTGGCTGAAATTCTGCTCATTCAGCTCAATTGGTACCAGTGGAATCAGGGCTTGATGACATTGACCACAAGCAGGGTTGGCAGTGAGTTTATCTTCAGGGACACGGTTTTTGGCCAGACATTCCGGACATACAATAATCATCTAGCGCACTCCAATATGTTGATGTAAGAATTCTAATTGGGTCGAAACTGCTTTTTCAAACCATTCCCCATGATAAATATCAAAATGCCGGATATTCCACTCATGATATTGCACAAATGGTGCAATATTGGTCGCAGCTTCACGACTGGATTCAATGGGAATCAGACTATCCAGTTTTGCCGCAATAAACAGGACTGGAATGTTAATCTTTCTGACTTCCTGAATCGGTCGATAGCGCATCAGTTTAAAGAATGCCCGTGCAGGAATATGACCACTCCAGTAATAATCCGGATTGACAATCGACAGATAACCTTCATAACTGTCCTGTGTCGGCATAAAACATAGCTCATGCGGATCAACTACAGGTAAGGTTTTTGGTGCCATACCAACCTTGGCCCCCATATAATCCTGACTGGAAACTTTAAGCGCCTTGGGGAGTTGCTGTAAAGGATAAAGCTTAGCACTTTCAGCCCCATCGACAAAAGGCACCTGTACCATCGCCGCCTGAATATTTTTCAGCTCTGCTGCAAGTGTCAATACATGCCCACCACTTAAGGCCGTACCCCAGAGCACGATCCGTTTACTGTCAATCGATTTGCGTTCCTGAATATGTCTGATCATGGTTCGCCAGTCATCGAGCTGGGCATTGATCGACACCAGTTCACGTGGACGCCCAGTGCTGCCGCCCCAATAGCGATAGTCAAATAAAACCACCGCATAGCCGGCACTGGCAAAACGCTGGGCATATTGCACCAGTTTAAATTGACGTAAGGCAGCCAGACCATGAGCCATCAGGATTACGGCCGGTTTTTCTATATTTTTAGGCCGATAAAAATCTGCAGCAATCACTTCCTGACCGCTTTTGACATACAGTGGTTCAACTGTATAAGCCTGCATACGCGCTCCATTGCGTTATCTTATGGTTATCATCATTTATAAAAATTTCAGAACAGGTTCAGCATGTTTTCAGCTTAATGCTATCATAAAGCATATCGATATAAATGAAATGATGGAGTGGCGTCATGAGCGAAAATGTAGGTTTTGCTGGTCAAATTGGTCCGGAACACGTAACTCAAGTGGTTGAGAAAGGTTTTAAATCGATTATCAACAACCGTCCGGACATGGAAGGGGGTTCCGAGCAGCCGACCAGTGCACAAATCGAGGAAGCTGCACGCAATGCCGGTCTGGATTATGTATTCCAGCCAGTAGTAGCCGGTCAGATTACTGAGCTTGACGTACGTACTTTTGCCAATCATTATAATGAGTTACCAAAACCGATCTTGATGTTCTGTCGTACTGGAAACCGCTCGAATAATTTGTATCAGCTGGCAAAACAGATGGATCTGCTGGATGACTAAGTCGTTTTGGAAAGGTGTGGTACTAGCAATCTGTTTTAGCTGTATTACACCTGTTTTTGCTGCAAATGATCTTAGCCGTGCGCTGACTTCTACGGTGAGTGTTACGGGGCAAATGACACCAAGCAAGTTTCAGCAATTGATTCAGCAAGGTTTCAAATCTGTGATTGTCAATCGGCCGGATCAGGAAACTGGCAATAATGTCACGGTGAGTCAATTACGCTCTATTGCGGAAAAATCTCAAGTGAGTGTGATTTATCAACCTGTAGTGAGTGGCCAAATTTCTCAAGCCAATATTGAAGAGTTTGCTCGATATTATAATGAGTTGCCAAAGCCGATTTTGATGGTCTGCCGTAGTGGCACTCGTTCAGCCGCTTTGTTCAATCAGGCGAAATCTCAAGGATTGATTCATGAATAAAATTTTGGTCGTGTTATGTCTGAGCTTGAACTTTTTCGGTTGTAGTTCAATGAATTTGAAGCCGACTGTGGGTGTGAGTGTAGGGACGTCGATTTAAGTTTTTAAATTTCAACCCCCATAAAAAACAGCGCCGAAGCGCTGTTTTTTCGTCAGATAAGATTATTAGTTGACACATGTTGTATATGGACTTACGCGGTTAGGTGCATAACTTCCATCAGCAGCATAATCACTACTTAAACTTGGCAATGTTAATGTTGTATAGCCTCTAGTTGGTGTTTGTGCAAGTGTAGTTTTCGCTCCTACTTCTACTGCGATCCAATGAGCATTTGCTTTTGGATATTCAATGATGAAGTCAAACCGACCAGTACTATCTGTACGATAGGTCGTGGTATATGGGTGAGTCGTACTATTATTTGCTGTACCACCTAAGAAACGAACCACACGTAATGCCTGACCATTAGCCATCCAAGTTGTTGTTGTTGGATCCACCGTACATGTCGTTGCTGAGTTTGTATCTTGAACTTGTGCAGGTATTGTACCTACTAATGGATAATAATAATCACCTGGTTTAATCCAACCTTTTAGATTCGTAAATGGATAAACCGCATCTAGTTCTTTAACTTTTAAGGTAATAGGATTGCCATCCACATCGACACCAGGTTGCTCAACTATTTTCCATGCATCTTTCTGAATTTCATATTTCCATTCACCTAAAACATAAGAAGTTGGACGAATATCTAAAACCACATCCTGATTTGCCACTGGCTTCCCATCAACATCAACCAGCTGAACAGAACCTTCTTTTTGATAATAAATACCGTTACCTGTTGATGTAAGCTCTGTTGGATTAAAATTAACCGCAATAGAACCAATCGTTACTGGCACTTCGGAATTTACCACATCAATCACATGCGGTACACGTCGCTCTGTATTCTGCGTATCTTTAACTACAGCTTCTACACGTAAATCAGCAGCAACGAAGTCATAGGTTGGATTACGTAAACTTTCATCAATTACAATTGAAAATTTTGCCCAACCATTCTCATCACTTTCAATAGTAGATGCGCCATGAATATATGCACCATTTTGATTATATTGAGGAATTGTTAATGTAACTGCTTTACCAGCTTGACTTGAACCATCTAAGTCTACTACCAATACTGATACTTCGAAAGAATCACCACGGACATTTAACTTATCTTTAGATACTTTAATTTTTAAGTCCAATTCTGGCGCTAAAACTGTTGGTGAGTGCACTTGAATACTGCCAGGTAGACTTACTGAAGCACCTGTTGCAGTGGTATGGGTTGCCGTTAATTCGATTGGTAGAACTGGTAATACTAATGTACCTTGTAGTGATTTCATCGATACTTCAAATACAGCTTCACCAAATTGATTAGTAATGAGCTGTGAAGCCCCTTTAATACTAGTCGCATTTCGCGGATCAGCAATAGCTAAGCTAACTTTTTCATTCGCAACACCGCCTTGATTCTTATCAAGAAGTTTAACCGTCACAAATGCACTATCACCTGCTGAACTTAATGACACACGACTACTATCAATAGTTAAGTGATAAGGATTACTAATATCTTGAACAGCAAAATTTAGCTTCGTCTGAATTTCATTACCGCGTGGATCACGGATAGTTCCTGTTACTACAATAGATTCTAAAGCAGCAGATGTAATACCTTGTGGAATAATTAAGTCAATTGGCACTGAACCATTTCCTTGTATTACCACTCCGTCAGCACTCAGCTTAATACCTGCAGCTATCGCTTCTGGATTCAGAGTCAATCGCATTGGTGTACCAGCTGCAGTATTAATCCCCATTTCATCTTTAACAGCTGCATACACTTTAACTGTTTGCCCAGCTGTCACTGTTTTTACATCTGATGTTAAACGCGGATTTAAAGCATTTGCTGGAGCGGTGATACTAATTACACTTGTTTGCTGTAAACGATCGCCATTATTTAAGTTCGTACCAACTACGGCAAAGACAATACCATTTTTGATCAAACTAGCATCATAAACGCCCTCGGCTACGGTCACGGTAAATTCAGCTTCACCATCACTATTCGTTTGAGTTGGTATATTGCTTAATGACACACGACTAGAAGTGAGACTAGATAAAGCAATTGCAATTGGTGTATTTGGAATAGGATTACCCTTTTCATCAACTGCTGTAATTTTGACGCGAGTCTCACCACCGAGAACAGAAATTGTATCTAATGGGTCACCATCAACTGTCGTAAAGACAAGATCTGCTAAGTCTGGTAAAACCACAGTGGCTTTCTCTAATTCAACTTTACGAACTAACGTGTATGCAGAACCATCAGCACGTCGTGCAGTCGCAGTAAATTCCAAATCATTTGCAGCTAGATTCTCAATTTCAGCTTGATTTTGAGGATTAATCGTTACTTCAAATATTGCAAGACCATTACTGTCTGTCATGACTTGAGATGGTGAAGCAAAACTTACACCACTTCTTAAAGCAGCTTCATTTAACCCAAGTGAAACGACTTGGTTTGCAAAAGCCTTACCTTGTGTATCTTTCGCATTAATTGTCACCTGAATCGTCTTAGGTGTATTCACACCCAATGTAACAACATAATCAGATGCATCTAAGGTAAAGTAATCTAGAATCTGCCCGGCATTTGGTGATTTAAAGTTCAAGGTTTGAACAGCAGCTTTACCATTGCTGGTTGTCGCCGTGATACGAACACCTGGACTTACCAACTTAATCTGCTCTTGAGTACCTGCAACTTTATATTCAAACTCAAAATAAGCGTAACCATTGGCATCAGTAAGCTTAGTTGCTTCACCTGTTAAAGTGAATTGTGCTGTTTTTAACTGCTCTAGGGTTAAATCCGGTGTATTAATCGTAACTTTTGCACCCTGTAAAGCACCCTTATCAGCAGATAACGCTTTTACTGGTACAATAATTTTTTGATCTTTTGAATAATCAAATGCTTGCAGAATTGGATCAATTAAAACCTCTGCAGGTGTAGATTCAACATCAGGAGCTCTTAAATCAATACGGCGAGAAGCTTCATAATTCGAACCATCAGCACGTTTAGCTGTTAATGTAACCTGTAAATCACCTGACTCAAGGTCGCTAATCAAGTTTTGAACTTCGCCCTTATTACGTGGCAATGCCTTAAAGGTGAAGGTCACATAACCATCAGCATCAGTTTTTTGTGCAAAGGTTTGCGCACCAATGTTCGCACCTGTTGGATCAAGTAAATAAATACCATTCTTATGCGCTTGTTCATTATAGCTGATCGTTACATCTTGATTAGCAAGTGCTGTACCACCCACATTTATTGCACGTACCTTAACTGTAATATCAGTTTGTACGTTTTCTTCGATCGCAGCATAACCATCTGTATCAATAGAGATATAATCTAAAGCTTCTGAAGTCAAAGACTCTCTAAAGTTCAATTTTGCTGTCTGCGTTTTTCCGTTTGCAGTTGCTGTTACAGTCACACCATTTAAGATATCACGCTGTACTGTGGTATTTGCATATTGATATTCAAATACAAACGTTGCATAACCATCATCACCTGTAAACTGTTCAGCGGCACCATTTAAGCTAAAGTTCAACTGTGCTAACTTATTTTGAACATCCGTGGTGATCGCAACTTTTTCATTTTTAAGCGTGCCACCATCGACATCTAGTGCTTTTACGCGTACTTGAATCTTATGATCTTGAGTATAGTCAAATGAGTTTAATACTGGATCAATGACTAAAGTCTCAACTTTAGATTCAAATTGCTCTTCAGCTTGTACCAATTCAACTTTACGTTGAGCTTGACGAACAGACCCATCGGCGACAGCTGATAACACTTTCACTGTTACGCCATTTGCCAATAATGCTTCTAATTCCTGTTGGTTCTTCGGATGCACACTGAATTCAAATTTGGCATAACCTTCTGCATCCGTTGCAACAGATGAAGCGGTAAGAAGATTAATTCCATTTTCATTGGTCAATTCAATCTGAACATTTTGATTTGCCAATACTGCGCCATCAGTACCTTTTGCAAGCACAGACAACGCAACTTTAGTTTCTACATCCGTATCAATGACAGCTTTACCAATCATATCAATGACAAGAAAATCAAGCGTATTAGTTTGAGTTTCCGCAAAGTTAATAACCGTGCGTTGCTCTTTACCATTTGCAGTCGCCAATAACGCTACACCTTTCAATGCAAGGTTTTTTTGCTCTGTAGATTGTGCATCGTAGTTATAGCTAAATTCGAAGACAGCATAGCCTTGATCATCGGTATATTGCTCAGCAGCACCATTTAAACTCAAATTAAGTTTCGCTAATTCTGTACTTGAGATGTTTTCAGGACGCAATGTAATTTTTTCATTACGTAATGCGCTACCATCTTCACCAATCGCCTTCACTCGTACCGCAATGGTGTGATTTTTACTGTAATCATAAACACTAATTGGATCAATGATCAGATAATCGACTTCACTTGGTGCTTCTGCTTCTGACTTATAAAGTTCAACTTTTCTTGATACTTTGTATGCAGAACCATCTACACGCTGTGCAGATAAACGAACATTCAAACCAGATGCAAGCAATGCATCTAATTCAGATGCATTTTCTGGTGCAATGTTGACTTTAAATGTGGCTTGTCCTTGTGCATTGGTCACAACTTCTGTCGCAGAATTAAATGAAATACCACTATTGGTTTCTGTTTCATTCAATTCAATTTTCACAGTCTGGTCTTTTAATGTCTGACCATTTGTTGCCAATGCAGTTGCTGTAATCATCACTTCTGTTGGTTGATCGGTTGAGATAACTGCACGCCCACCTGTAGATACCACTAAATAATCAAGATTGATTTCTTGTTCATTTGCAGGTGCTTTAAAGTTAATAATCGTATTATTCGTCTTTCCATTGGCAGTTGCTGTAATTTCAAAACCATTTAGCAGTTTCTTTTGTGCAGGAGACTGTGCATTGTATTTATAGT
Source organism: Acinetobacter lwoffii (assembly GCF_049367455.1). GTDB lineage: Bacteria > Pseudomonadota > Gammaproteobacteria > Pseudomonadales > Moraxellaceae > Acinetobacter > Acinetobacter lwoffii_W. The sequence continues at coordinate 1,995,266 of NZ_JBMPXW010000001.1, read as the reverse complement.
CAAATGTGAATGTCACGTAACCATAATCATCAGTCAGTTTCGTCGCATCACCGACTAGACTTATATTTAAGTCCGCTAATTCTTGCGCACTAAAGACCGTTGTTAAGCTGACTTTTTCATTACGCAAAGATTGACCTGCTTGACCAATCGCCTTGACTCGCACTTGAATTGTTTGATCTTGCGTATAGTCATATGCAGCTTGCAACGGATCAATTAATAGTGAAGAGACTTGTGAAGCTTGCTCTTGCTCAATAAGCTTAATTGTTCTTAGCGTTGTATATTCAGAACCATCTTTTGCAGTTGCTTTAACAGCGACTGTTACACCACTCGCAAGCAATGCATTCAGTTCATCTTTATTTTTTGGTTTCGCATTTAAAACGAGCTCAGCATTACCTAATGCATCTGTAACTAGGTTGTTAGAGGTTGCATACGTTACGCCATTTGAAACTGCAGTATTATCAATACCAATACTAATACGTTGGTTAGCTAAAACCTTACCATCTGTACCCATTGCCTTGACACGGATCTTGATCGGTGTATCTGTAGTGGTCGAAATTAAGGCTTGTCCATCTGTATCAACAGTAAAGAAACTTAAGTCAATACTATCGCTCGGAGCCTTAAAGTTAAGGCGAATATTGCTGACCTTACCATTCGCCAAAGCATTGAAATTAAGACCTTTTTTCGCCAGCTCTTCTTGTTTAGGCGTTTCGTTATACTGGTAACTAAGTTTAAACGTTGCATAACCTAATGCATCAGTGATTTGTTCTGCTTGGGTCGTAAAACTTAAGCCTAACTGCTGCATCTGCTGATTAGTTAGGGCAGATTTTAATTGAATTTTTTCTTTTGCTAATGGGCTTCCATTGACATCTAATGCTTTTACACGAACGGTAATTTCTTGATTTTGCGTATAGTCAAAACGGGTTAAGATTGGATCTACCATAAGGTAATCCACTTGACTCGTTCCAGTGTCAATAATCGAGTTTGAAACTAAATCAATTTTACGAGTAACTGAATGCTTAGAACCATCATTACGATAAGACACTACTGCAACAGTTAGGCCTTTTTCAATTAAGGTATTTAATTCAGTTAAATTACGTGCTGCAACTTTTAATTTAAATTCAACTTTACCTTGTGCATCTGATACAAGCTTAGTTGCTGTGGCATATGAAACACCATTTGAAATCGCAGTTTCATCAATACCAATAGCTAATTCTTGATTTGCAAGAACTGCACCATCAACACCAAAGGCTTGCGTACGCACTACAATTTCAGTTTGTTGATTAAGTGCAATTTGAGCTAAACCATCAGTATCTAAAGTAAAGTAATCAAGGCTGACTTTGTCACTGACACTCTTTGTATTGAAGTTAACTTTAATTGTTTGAGTCTTTTGATTAGATAATGCCGTGGATGTAAAAGTAATCCCTTGCTTAGCCAACGCTTGCTGTTCTGCAGATTTATTATATTGATACTTATAAACAAACGTTGCATAACCATCTACATCTGTTAAAACTTCAGCAGCTGTACTTAAACTTAGACTCAACTTATTCAGCTGATCATCTGAAAGTAAAGATTTAATTGATACTTTTTCATTTTTAAGAGGGCCACCTTTTTCACCAATTGCTTTTACTTTAATCGTAATGTCTTGATTCTTAGTAGGATCAAAGTTTTCATTGATTGGGTCAATTAAGAGATACTTAACTGCTTCAGTTGCAACAGCCTTATCTTCAACAACAATTTTAATATTATTGCTAATACCGTTATCTGTTGTAAACGTCGCTGTGATCCCTGAAGCCTTTAATGCTTCTACAGCTGCTGCTGTTTGCGATGCTGGTGTTTTAATTCTGAAAGTGACATAACCCTCTGCGCCGACAGACTGACTTTCATTTAAATCAAAGTTAACACCATCACTACTGCCTTCTAACTTAACAGCATTCGCTACAGCTTCGCTATTCAAGGTAAGTTTGATTTTACCTTTTTTCGCAGCATGACCATTGTTCGCAATCGCTTTTACCTTAATTTCAACACTATCAGACATTGCATTGATTTTATAAGATGAAGCGATTTCTAAACGTTGAATAGCTTCTTGATCGGTTGCACTATCATCTGCAGTAATAACATCAACAGTAATGGTCGCGAATTTCTCAGGGTTCTCTAAGAAAGTTGCTTTAAGTTCAATTCCTTCATCTTTCAAAGCAAGTGGTGTATCAGAATTACTTTTTAGGATAAATTCCGCATAACCTTGTGCATTTGTAATGGCTTCAGTTTTATCCAAGGTCACACCACGACCTGATTGATTGGTCTCCAGGCGAACTTTTTTACCTGCTAAATCTTGTTTATTGGAATTTTTGGCATATACACGAATACGTGCTTCGCCATTTTTTGCAGCAATCGGTGCATCAGGCTTAATAATTTCAAGTTTATCGACAATTGTTGCAATATCTTTAAATGTTAGAGACGTAGTTGCTTGCTTTTCTGCACGATGCTCATCAATGAGTTTAAAGTTTAGTGTTTTAGAGGTATCTACAAGCTGTTGAATTTGTGCCGCAGTTAAATTTTTATTTGCTACAAGTTTAAAATTTGCTTTACCTTCACTATCTGTCTGTACAGATGATCCGTTGCTAATTACAAGCAACCCTTGTAACTCAGCAGGTAAAGACAATTCAACGGTTTGTCCTGGCTTAGAACCACCTTTTGGATCAGTCACTTGGACAAAAAATTCAGCTGCCCCATTTGGTAAGTCAATCGTAAGGCCTTGTGGCACATCTAGAGTATAATCACTAACAATTACACTAGATTTTTTAATATTAAGGGTATATACCTGTTTAACTTGTGTGCCATCTACAGTTGCAGTTAATTGCACCTTACCTGATTCAATATTAATCGAAGGAATTTTAAGCTCAAAAATAGCGATGCCATCTTCAGCTGTAGCAACTAAGGAACTTTTGCTTGTTACGCCTAACTTATCTGAATCATTAATCGCTAATCGTACATTTTTGCTAGAAATTCCACCTTTATCCGCATTTAATACTTGAACTGCAATTTGGATTGTAGAATTATCTACAACTTGGACGGTACTTTGGCCATTTTGATCTTGTAAAGCAATATTTAAACTTTCAGGAATTTGCGCTGTATTATTTGTGGATTCATTTCCTGTTTCACTAGATCCGCCTGAACCTGACTGATTATTATTTCCCTGATCATAATATCCATCACTACCGCCCCCCCCACAAGCAACTAAAGAAATCGATGTTGCTAAAACAGTCGTGTTAACCCCTAATTTTTTTAAATTTATAAACAAACTCATGATTTTTCCCACTGGATATAATATTTAAGCTGCCATAAAAATTAATCTTCTGGCTTTTACACAAAATTTACTCAAATTAGCAAAAATAAGCAATCTAGTTACATAATTTACATCAGAAACATTGTAAATCTTACATATAAATATTTAGTTTTTGAGACTTGGGAGGCAGTTTATGCACGACCTCATCATCATTGGCGCAGGCACTGCAGGAATCAGTGCTTATAATAAAGCCATTAAACACACCCAGAATATTTTAATTATTAATGATGGCCCATGGGAGACTACATGTGCTCGTGTAGGCTGTATGCCGAGCAAGCTTCTAATTTCTTCTGCTAATCGTATGCATGACATTCAATCCGCAAACAACCTCGCTTTACAATATGATGCTGTAGTAGATACTTCTGGTGTCATGCAACGTATGCATATCCTTAGAGAACGTTTCATTCGCGCAACCTTAAAAGGCGTAGATCAATGGGAAACTTCACATAAAGTTTCTGGGCATGCAAAGTTTATTGATGCGCATACAGTTGAAGTCAATGGACAATCTTATCAGGCCAAAAGCTTTATTGTTGCTGTAGGCTCACGCCCCAATATTGATGAGACTCTAAAGCAAAAATTAAAAGACAAATTCATCACTTCCAATGAAATATTTGAATTTTCCCAATTACCTAAGTCTTTAGCAGTGATCGGGAGTGGCATCATTGCAATTGAATTAGCTCAAGCCATGCAACGCCTGGGTGTACAAACCACAATGTTTGCGCGTAGTCAAAAAGTAGGTGCTTTAACTAGCCCAATCTTACAAAAACTGGCGCAAGAGCAATTCAGCAAAGAGCTCAATATCAAATTTAAAACCTTACCAGATGAGATTGAGATCCAAGCTGATAAAATAAAGATTAACTTTACAGAAAATGATCAGACTAAGAGTATTGAAGTTGAATATGTCTTAGGTGCTACAGGTCGGCAAAGCAATATAGATCGTTTAGGTCTAGATCAACTCAATTCAATATTCAAGGACATCAAAAACCTTCCTATCGATAAAAAAACCAAACAACTTGCGAATCTACCTATATTTATAGTCGGTGATGCTGCGCCTGATGCACCCATTCAACATGAAGCCGCGCATGCCGGCAAACAGGTAGTTTATAACTGTGTGAATTATCCGAATGTAAAACCTATTACTGCTTTAACACCATTAGCTATTGTATTTTGTCATCCTGAAATGGCGATTGTCGGAAAAAGCTTTAAGCAACTAGAAGATCAACAAGTCAACTTTATTCGGGGATTCGTCTCTTACGAAAACCAAGGACGTGCGCTAGTCCTAGCGGAAAACACAGGCGGAGTAGAAGTTTATATTGATAAAAACTCAGGTAAATTACTTGGTGCAGAACTCTTCTGTTCACAGGCAGAACATCTGGCCCATTTATTAGCCTGGATGATTGATGCAGATCAAGATATTCACCAGATTCTAAAGAAACCTTTTTATCATCCTACGCTGGAAGAGGGTCTTAGAACTGCCTTTAAACATGCTCGACGTCAGTTTGATGCATTGCAAGAAAAAAGTTAAGCAATCCAACCCTTACTCAAGGTTAATTATCGCTCTAGCTTAATATTGGACACTGTATAAAGTTAACTTTATATGAATACCGAATCGTCAAGACAATTACCCCATGCACAAAAAAACACCCCCTGCCATTGCAGGGGGTGTTTCTGGAATAATGAGCTGGCGATGACTTACTCTCACATGGGTAACCCCACACTACCATCAGCGCTAAGAGGTTTCACTTCTGAGTTCGGGAAGGGATCAGGTGGTTCACTCTTGCTATGGTCGCCAGCACAACTGGTATGATTACTTACTGAGGTCTTATGGTTGCCTTAGCTTTCTTCAAATCTTGCACTCTGTTCAAAGCAGTGCTTTGAACATCGTTCATTAACAGGTATATCTGAGTTGCAGTAGTTTGTTCGATTAGCTTAACTAAATCAAGGCTTCGTCTGATCGTTAGATCAATATGAAATCAATTGATGCTTTATATACAACTGTTTGGGTGTTGTATAGTCAAGCCTCACGAGCAATTAGTATTGGTCAGCTTCACATATCACTATGCTTCCACATCCAACCTATCAACGTCGTAGTCTTCAACGGCTCTTTAGGAGACATAAAGTCTCGGGGAAATCTTATCTTGAGGTAGGCTTCCCGCTTAGATGCTTTCAGCGGTTATCCCTTCCGAACATAGCTACCCGGCGATGCCACTGGCGTGACAACCGGTACACCAGAGGTTCGTCCACTCTGGTCCTCTCGTACTAGGAGCAGATCCTCTCAAATTTCCAACGCCCACGGTAGATAGGGACCGAACTGTCTCACGACGTTCTAAACCCAGCTCGCGTACCTCTTTAAATGGCGAACAGCCATACCCTTGGGACCTGCTTCAGCCCCAGGATGAGATGAGCCGACATCGAGGTGCCAAACACCGCCGTCGATATGAACTCTTGGGCGGTATCAGCCTGTTATCCCCAGAGTACCTTTTATCCGTTGAGCGATGGCCCTTCCATACAGAACCACCGGATCACTAAGACCTACTTTCGTACCTGCTCGACTTGTGGGTCTCGCAGTTAAGCGCGCTTTTGCCTTTATACTCTACGCGTGATTTCCGACCACGCTGAGCGCACCTTCGTACTCCTCCGTTACTCTTTAGGAGGAGACCGCCCCAGTCAAACTACCCACCAGACATGGTCCTCGTCCCGGATAACGGGACAGAGTTAGAACCTCAATATTACCAGGGTGGTATTTCAAGGACGGCTCCATCGCAACTAGCGTCGCGACTTCAAAGCCTCCCACCTATCCTACACAAGTAAGATCAAAGTTCAATGTCAAGCTGCAGTAAAGGTTCACGGGGTCTTTCCGTCTAGCCGCGGGTACACCGCATCTTCACGGCGAATTCGATTTCACTGAGTCTCTGCTGGAGACAGCGCCCCCATCATTATGCCATTCGTGCAGGTCGGAACTTACCCGACAAGGAATTTCGCTACCTTAGGACCGTTATAGTTACGGCCGCCGTTTACTGGGGCTTCGATCAAGAGCTTCGCTTACGCTAACCCCATCAATTAACCTTCCAGCACCGGGCAGGCATCACACCCTATACGTCCACTTTCGTGTTTGCAGAGTGCTATGTTTTTAATAAACAGTTGCAGGGGCCTGGTTTCTGAGGCTGTCGGCCGCTCAAGGAGCAAGTCCTATCACAGACAACAGCGTACCTTCTCCCGAAGTTACGGTACCATTTTGCCTAGTTCCTTCAGCAGAGTTCTCTCAAGCGCTTTGGTCTACTCGACCTGACCACCTGTGTCGGTTTCGGGTACGATTCCTGTGTAACTGAAGCTTAGAGACTTTTCCTGGAAGCATGGTATCAGCCACTTCACTGTACAAGTACAGCTTGCTATCAGTTCTCAGCATAGAGTACCCCGGATTTGCCTAAGATACATGCCTACAACCTTCCACCTGGACAACCAACGCCAGGCTGACTTAACCTTCTCCGTCCTCTCATCGCATTACACAGAAGTATTGGAATATTAACCAATTTCCCATCGACTACGCCTCTCGGCCTCGCCTTAGGGGTCGACTCACCCAGCCCCGATTAACGTTGGACTGGAACCCTTGGTCTTTCAGCGTGCGAGTTTTTCACTCGCATTGTCGTTACTCACGTCAGCATTCGCACTTCTGATACCTCCAGCAGACTTCTCAATCCACCTTCATCGGCTTACAGAACGCTCCCCTACCACGCATAATAAATTATGCATCCGCAGCTTCGGCATATAGTTTTAGCCCCGTTACATCTTCCGCGCAGGCCGACTCGACTAGTGAGCTATTACGCTTTCTTTAAAGGGTGGCTGCTTCTAAGCCAACCTCCTAGCTGTCTATGCCTTCCCACATCGTTTCCCACTTAACTATAATTTTGGGGCCTTAGCTGGCGGTCTGGATTGTTTTCCTCTTGACTACGGACGTTAGCACCCGCAGTCTGTCTCCCGGATAGTACTCATTGGTATTCGGAGTTTGCATCGGTTTGGTAAGTCGGGATGACCCCCTAGCCGAAACAGTGCTCTACCCCCAATGGTATTCGTCCGAGGCGCTACCTAAATAGCTTTCGGGGAGAACCAGCTATCACCAAGTTTGATTAGCCTTTCACCCCTATCCACAAGTCATCCCCTGGCTTTTCAACGACAGTGGGTTCGGTCCTCCAGTTAGTGTTACCCAACCTTCAACCTGCTCATGGATAGATCACCTGGTTTCGGGTCTATACCCAGCAACTAAACGCCCTATTAAGACTCGGTTTCCCTACGGCTCCCCTATTCGGTTAACCTCGCTACTGAATATAAGTCGCTGACCCATTATACAAAAGGTACGCAGTCACCGAACAAGTCGGCTCCCACTGCTTGTATGCATGCGGTTTCAGGATCTATTTCACTCCCCTCACAGGGGTTCTTTTCGCCTTTCCCTCACGGTACTGGTTCACTATCGGTCAGTCAGGAGTATTTAGCCTTGGAGGATGGTCCCCCCATATTCAGACAAGGTTTCACGTGCCTCGCCCTACTCGACATCATCATATAAGCCCTTTCGTGTACAGGACTATCACCGTCTACGGTCGCACTTCCCAGAGCGTTCCACTAGAACTTATATGACTTAATGGGCTCTTCCCCTTTCGCTCGCCGCTACTGAGGGAATCTCAATTGATTTCTTTTCCTAAGGGTACTGAGATGTTTCACTTCCCCTCGTTCGCCTTGCAACACTATGTATTCATGTTGCAATACCTACCTTATGGTAAGTGGGTTTCCCCATTCAGACATCTCCGGATCACAGGATATTTGCCGCCTCCCCGGAGCTTTTCGCAGGCTATCACGTCTTTCTTCGCCTCTGACTGCCAAGGCATCCACCACATGCACTTAATTACTTGACTATACAACCCCAAACAGTCGTTTATCCTTACAAGTAGGATAAGCAACAGAGCTTGTCTTGCGACTTACTCATACAGTTGGCGTTTCGTAGATTTAACTACTGTACAGCTTCAATTAGATTCATATACCAAAACGCTTGATTCAGTTAATTTCGCTAGAACTCATTTCCTTAATCTTCACATCACAGTAATAAATCACTGTTAGTGTTGATCTTAAAAACGAGTTTGAACAAATTATTTCAACTCAAATATATTCTGTTAATGATTAATCTAGCCTTCGTCAGGTCTAGACGCTGTGATAAATCACAGAGGTTAATAACAATGCCGCGCATTATACGCTGCTTTATCACTAAGCTCTATAAGCTATCTGACTGTTTGCTTAATGTTTGATACATTGCAAAGCAATGTATGGTGGAGACTAGGAGAGTCGAACTCCTGACCTCCTGCGTGCAAAGCAGGCGCTCTACCAACTAAGCTAAGTCCCCAGCTTATCAATAAGTCAATGTATCGTTCTGTTCTGTTTGCTTCAGCACTTTCATGCTTCGTTAGTCAGATTTGGTGGGTCTGACAAGACTTGAACTTGTGACCCCACGCTTATCAAGCGTGTGCTCTAACCAACTGAGCTACAGACCCTCAGATACATCGTATGAAGAACAACTTGTTGTGGATTCTTACCAATCGTCAATCTTTCGTTAAGGAGGTGATCCAGCCGCAGGTTCCCCTACGGCTACCTTGTTACGACTTCACCCCAGTCATCTGCCACACCGTGGTAAGCGTCCCCCCTAAGGTTAGACTACCTACTTCTGGTGCAACAAACTCCCATGGTGTGACGGGCGGTGTGTACAAGGCCCGGGAACGTATTCACCGCGGCATTCTGATCCGCGATTACTAGCGATTCCGACTTCATGGAGTCGAGTTGCAGACTCCAATCCGGACTACGATCGGCTTTTTGAGATTAGCATCCTCTCGCGAGGTAGCAACCCTTTGTACCGACCATTGTAGCACGTGTGTAGCCCTGGTCGTAAGGGCCATGATGACTTGACGTCGTCCCCGCCTTCCTCCAGTTTGTCACTGGCAGTATCCTTAAAGTTCCCGGCTTAACCCGCTGGCAAATAAGGAAAAGGGTTGCGCTCGTTGCGGGACTTAACCCAACATCTCACGACACGAGCTGACGACAGCCATGCAGCACCTGTATGTAAGTTCCCGAAGGCACCAATCCATCTCTGGAAAGTTCTTACTATGTCAAGACCAGGTAAGGTTCTTCGCGTTGCATCGAATTAAACCACATGCTCCACCGCTTGTGCGGGCCCCCGTCAATTCATTTGAGTTTTAGTCTTGCGACCGTACTCCCCAGGCGGTCTACTTATCGCGTTAGCTGCGCCACTAAAGCCTCAAAGGCCCCAACGGCTAGTAGACATCGTTTACGGCATGGACTACCAGGGTATCTAATCCTGTTTGCTCCCCATGCTTTCGCACCTCAGTGTCAGTATTAGGCCAGATGGCTGCCTTCGCCATCGGTATTCCTCCAGATCTCTACGCATTTCACCGCTACACCTGGAATTCTACCATCCTCTCCCATACTCTAGCCAACCAGTATCGAATGCAATTCCCAAGTTAAGCTCGGGGATTTCACATTTGACTTAATTGGCCACCTACGCGCGCTTTACGCCCAGTAAATCCGATTAACGCTTGCACCCTCTGTATTACCGCGGCTGCTGGCACAGAGTTAGCCGGTGCTTATTCTGCGAGTAACGTCCACTATCCAAGAGTATTAATCTCGGTAGCCTCCTCCTCGCTTAAAGTGCTTTACAACCAAAAGGCCTTCTTCACACACGCGGCATGGCTGGATCAGGGTTCCCCCCATTGTCCAATATTCCCCACTGCTGCCTCCCGTAGGAGTCTGGGCCGTGTCTCAGTCCCAGTGTGGCGGATCATCCTCTCAGACCCGCTACAGATCGTCGCCTTGGTAGGCCTTTACCCCACCAACTAGCTAATCCGACTTAGGCTCATCTATTAGCGCAAGGCCCGAAGGTCCCCTGCTTTCTCCCGTAGGACGTATGCGGTATTAGCATCCCTTTCGAGATGTTGTCCCCCACTAATAGGCAGATTCCTAAGCATTACTCACCCGTCCGCCGCTAGGTAATGTAGCAAGCTACATTTCCCCGCTCGACTTGCATGTGTTAAGCCTGCCGCCAGCGTTCAATCTGAGCCATGATCAAACTCTTCAGTTTAAAATCAGTAGTACCTTTAAAGGGTACCAATCTTGGCTCATCAATTTTCTGACAAATATTTCTCAAATAAACTTCGAGTAATTTCTACCATCAATCAATGAAAATAATTTCGATCAATCAACCAGTAAAAATCCACACAAGTTGTTCTTCATAATCTCTTAATGATCTTCTTGCTAATTCGTCACCAGCAAGCTAGGTCGGCTATATTACTCTCTATCTCTAGAAAGTCAACCAGTAATTCAGATTATTTTTAAACTTATCAAATAAAACCCAACTCAATCAAACTTAACTAAGTCACTGTTTTATCAGAAGTTTTAATCTTCATCACCGCCGATGGATGTGCATTCTACAGGATTCCCAACCCAATACAACCCCTATTTTTAAATAATTCAGCAAAATCATCACGATTGTTTATTTATTCTACAAAAATCGCGCTTTTCTTCATTTCTTGAGCAGTAAAGGGACTGAATTGGATAAATGACTTAATCTTTTTTCAGTTTTATTCTGTTCTTGAAAGCGTAAAGGCCGGCAATCTATGTATTCACAATAACCCCCTTCCCCATTTTCAGTTTCTTCATTTATTTTCACTTGATAACTAAAACTTCCTACATAGCCCGCTGCCAGGCCAAATTTAAAATCTCCACGACTTTGACCTTGTACCCAGATACAAGTACCGTCTGCATTTTCATAACACCATTCAAATTCGCGCGGCAAATACATACTTTGCCGATTGGGTGTCGTGACACACGGATAAACACGATGAACTTTAAAATAAACTTTTCGATCGAACATTTGGGTCCGCATGTTTTTTAAATCACGGAGATATATCCGCGACTGAACAATACGATTAAAACCATCCCGAATCTGCGCCAACAACAGTTGCCTGTTTTCACTGAGATTAATAATTTGATAAGTCAGGAAGGCCAAAGGTAGATAAGGAAAGTTAAAACTCCGCGCGTATTCAAAGCTTCCAAGACCATCGATCGTATATTGCTGCGCTTTATAGTTCACCGTTCCCTGACAATGACATAGCAAAGACCAGTGATCTGCCAAGGAAAACCGCATTTGGGTAAAATGAGAAATCAGTTGAGTGGTTTGAATATTTAAATCAAAACTGAGTTCCGAGTCAGAACGCTGCAAACGAAAATTTGGAAAACTTCCGCTCAATTGCTCACGATCCAGAAACTGAAACAGACCTGATCTAAAATGACAGTCCTGCTTGACCGAATAGTGATGCAATTGTCCCACCATATGTGGGCTCGAACTGCAAATCACGGTGGCGGTGTCTAAGGCTGTGGTTTCGATTGCACTCGGGTTTGCCAGCATGGGTGCATTGGGTTGCCCGATAATACTCAGAAAGTTTAAATAATAGAGGGGTGCCGGAAGCCCGGGGATCATCAAACCCTGATGAATAATTTTATATTTTGAGGTGGGGCCATGATAGACGGGATGGCGCGAAACAGTAGGAGTCTGATTCAGCTGTTTCGAACGATCTAAAAAATCTTGAAGAAACCGCATCTCAGACTCCTTATCTTTTTATAATGTACTCGATCTTTTTGCCATAAAGGTGGTTACAAAACCAGACAAGGCATAGAGAATAGAAATGACCAGAATGCCGACAGGAATATTATAGGTCATCGCTGCAAAGACGAATACGGCAATTGGTAGGACAAAAAATGGAACCCGTTTACGTTCTACAGTTTTAAATGAATAGTATTTGATATTGGAAATCATCAACAAGCCTACCGCAATGATGACCACTGCATTAATGACCTGAAGAGAAGGTTCACGAATATCAAAGATTTCTGGAAAATCCAGACCGACCCAGACCAGTGACACAATCATGATGGCAGCCAGAGGACTTGCGACACCAATAAAATAACGTTTGTCGACCACACCAATCTGTACATTGAAGCGTGCCAGACGGAACGCAGCACATGCGGTATAAACAAAACAAGCCGCCAGACCAATACGGCCCAAATCACTCAAGCCCCAGCTATACATCAAAATAGCGGGAGCTACGCCAAAAGCCAGCATGTCAGAAAGCGAGTCAAATTGTTCACCGAACGGACTTTGTGCACCAATAGCACGTGCCACACGTCCATCCAGTCCATCCAGTAATGCCGCAATAAAAATCGCATAAATAGCTTGCTGAAAATCACCATTCATACTGGCAATAATCGAGTAGAAACCTGACAACAACGCTGCCGTTGTAATCAGGTTCGGCCATAGATAGATGCCTCGACGCTTAACTTTTTGCCCTTCCTGGGTATGCTCCTCTTCTTCTACCTCAAAGGTGATGCCATCGAAAGGCACTTCAGTTGAAGAGTCACGTTCCGGTTTGCTTATATTTGTCATTCTTGTCGATCCTAGCTATGACCTGATCTTTGAAAAAATTATTCGCCCACTAACCAACGAACTGCAGCGTGACCACCGTTTTCACTCATGCGAAGATGCGGGAATAACCACTGTAGTGCTTCATCAGCATCTTCAGAGAATTTCCAAGGTGGGTTAATCACCAGCAAACCACAACCGTTCAGGCCTACTGGGGTATCATCCGGCCATACACAGACTTCACACACCAGTTGACGGCGGATACCGGTCTTAAACATTTTCTTCTCAAAACGTTCAATCATGGCACGGTCTTTAATTGGATACCAAACGGCAAATACACCTGTCGGCCATTTCTTATACGCAGCAACCAGTAGCTCGACCAACTGCGGGAAATCTTTACGTTCCAGTTCATATGGCGGATCGATCATCACCAGACCACGTTTTTCTTTTGGCGGAATGACTGCCAACAGACCTTCGTATGCATCACGCTCATGCAAACCGGCACGCTTGTCAAAAATATTATGACGAAGTTGCTGGAATACATCACGCTGCATTTCAAAAATGGTCGCTTTATCAATCTCGCGCATGCCTTCTAGGGCAAACCACGGTGAACCCGGATAAGCACCCTTACCAAAGTTTTCACGCATATTTTCAACAATTTTCAAATATTGTTGTACGCCTTCAGGTGCATTACGCTTGATCGAATCATCCAGCTTAATAAGACGATGAATACCGTTTAAAAACTCACCTGATTTTTGCGCTTCGGCAGTCGACAAATCATATTTACCTGCACCACCATGTGTATCTACATAGCGATAAGGTTTGTTTTTTGCATTCAGTCGAGTCAACAACTGAAGCAATAAAACGTGCTTCATGACATCGGCAAAGTTGCCTGCGTGGTAAGAGTGACGGTAATTCATGTTTCAATTATTCCTAAGATCAATTGCTATTTTAACATGAAAAACTATTTCGTTCAGAAACGATTATTGAACTAAAATAGCGGACCTTTTTTTTACCACACTATCGAGAATTGAAAAAATGGAAGCAGTTATCATCCCAGGGGATTGGAATGTTGATCAAATCTTAGATGATTTAGATCAACATGGCTTTAGTATTGTTGACGATGCTTACTCTAGCGAATATCAACATGCAGTGAGCCAAGAATGCTTAAGCCACTTAAACGAATTTCGTAATGCAGCCATTCAAAATGGTGTAGTTAACAACATCCGTAGTGATCATATTCTTTGGTTACAACCTGAATTTCAAATTTCCCACCGACACATCCAAACACTTCAACAATTTTCCCAAATTTTAAACCGCGCGTTTTATTTAGGCATCAAAGATGTCGAAGCACATTTCGCTTGCTATCACGCGGGTGAGTTCTATACCCTGCACCGCGACAATCCTCAAGATAAAAATGGCCGGATGATTTCCAGTGTGTATTATTTACATGGACAATGGCAGACGGACTGGGGCGGTGAACTACGCCTGCAGGACAAACATGGCCAGTGGCATATTATCCAGCCAAAACCGAACCGAATGGCGCTGTTCCAGAGCGATTTATTACATGAAGTTTTAATCTCTAAACAGCAACGCCTATCCATTACCGCCTGGCTAAGAAGTGATACCTCACTACTCTAAGACACGCTGCCGCTTTAAATTTTAATTTTTAACCTCATATAGCCATTATTGAGAAATGAGGATTGCGTTGATGCGATTAACGACCAAACAGATTATTCAACGTCTGGGTGAAACTGACCAATTGTATTTAAAAGGCAATACGCCGGAATTAACGCTTGAACGTGCTGATCTTCGTTTACAGCTGGTGACTTTAAGTGAACTGCGTCAGGAACAGCGACATTTCCTGCAAGAAGCCGTAGTGTTGCTGGAACAAGGCCGGGTAGAATTTGAAGAAATGCCGCTGCGCATGTATATCAACCTATCTTTGCATCTGGCCAAGGCCTATATGATGTTCTTTGAATTGACCAAAGAGCACCATTTCGCCCTGATTACCCAGCAAATTCTAAAACCAATGGCCAGTTATGAACATGGCGATATTTATTTCTTCCTGGCCTATGCCAGCGCCAGTAAAAATGAGCCTGCTCTGACCCGTCACTGGTTAGGTAAATACACTACGACTGCCGAATTTGAGCTGGAATTATTACAGCAGCATCATGCATTTAATGATTATCGTCAGCACGAATGGTTTAACAAAATATTAAAAAGCAAAATGCATTAAGTCAAAGAACAAAAACGCCTCAGATGAGGCGTTTTTTAATGCAATCTATATCATCTTATTTTAAATATCAGAAAAGCACAGGAAAAATGATTAAGCAGGTTGGCGTCTATAGGCGTCCATGTGCAATTGCTGATTCAGTTCATCGATCCAAATTGCCCAATCATCATCTTGTACCAAATGGCTAATCAACAATGAACGTTGAGCTTTATTCCAAAACGGCGCATCGTGCAAGGACAACCCTGCTGGTAGTTGATGGGTACGTATATACAATTCAATAGCCGCAGGACTATTGGCGAGACCGAGCTGAGAAAACAAGAGCTCTAAGGATGGTTGGTTCTTTGCGAGCATCGCGCCCTCCTTATATCAGATAAATTGCAATTATTTATAGATCTAACTTATAAGATAAGACAAAGAAAACCTAGTCATTTGACTAGGTTTGTTGTTTCATTTTGTACGAATGCATTTAAGTGCTCTGCTTGTCACTTTCCACATGTAAAAGCTGATTTAACTTGTCAATAATGACAATCCATTCATCATCTTGGTGCCAATGTTCACGCAGGAAGGCACTTTGTCCCTCACTCCAGAATTCGGCATCTGGTAATGCGACTTCGGATGGTAATTGATGGGTATCGGTAAACTGAGTAATTGAGGCTTCATCAGAAGGCAAACCCAATTGTTCAAATAATAATTCTAAAGATAACTGTTGTTCCGTAAGCATAAATAGACTCCATCGTAATGTTAAATTATGAGCGTGTTGAGATTCGAATTCTTAGGTTGATTTATGGCTCGGTATGTTACAGGAACCTGAACCCTCTGCCTCAATATGTAATTGTTCATTTAACACATCGACAAAAATGGCCCAGTCATCATCTTTCTTCCAGTGACTGATCAGAAAGTCATGCTGTGATTTACTCCAAAAAGGAGCTTTATGCAGGGGCACATCCATACCGATTTGATGCGTATTAATAAACTCATCAATGGCTTCCGGACTCGAATCCAGACCCAATTGTTCAAAGAAAAGTTCGAAGGTAGCGCGTTGCTCTAACATCTGAACCTCCATCTTTTTATCTATAATCTTGTTTCTACCTTAGATGGCTCATAGCGAAAACTCAGTTGTCTCTCCTTCACAGCTTGTTATTTTTTGTTGATTAAAGTGAGTGATATAAAAAAAGCACCCCAAATGGAGTACTTTTTCAACTTAATCTGAAAAGATCAAATTATTTAAGCATGTCAGCAATTGCTGCGCGCTCTTCTTCAAGTTCATTCAACGTGAAGTTGATACGCTCTTGACTGAATTCGTCGATTTCTAGACCTTGAACGATTTTGTATTCACCGTTTTCAGTCGTTACAGGGAAACCGAACATTACGCCTTCAGGAATACCGTAAGAACCGTCAGAAGGAATACCCATAGTTACCCATTCGCCGTTTGTACCAAGAGCCCAATCGCGCATATGGTCAATTGCAGCGTTAGCAGCAGAAGCAGCAGAAGACAAACCACGTGCTTCGATAATCGCAGCACCACGTTTACCAACAGTCGGAAGGAATGTATTTGCATTCCATTCTTGGTCGTTAATCATGTCTTTAACGCTTTCGCCGTTAATTGTTGCAAAACGGTAGTCGGCATACATGGTTGGAGAGTGGTTACCCCAAACTGTAAGATTTTTGATGTCTTTAACCGCTTTACCAGTTTTAGCAGCAATTTGAGATGCAGCACGGTTGTGGTCAAGACGTAACATTGCAGTGAAGTTTTTCGCTGGAAGATCTGGAGCAGATTTCATTGCGATGTAAGCATTCGTGTTTGCAGGGTTACCAACAACTAGAACTTTAACGTCACGGCTTGCAACTTCGTTCAATGCTTGACCTTGACCGATGAAGATTTCACCGTTCACTTTAAGCAGGTCAGCACGTTCCATACCTGGACCACGTGGACGTGAACCAACTAATAACGCATAGTCAGCATCTTTAAATGCAACTTTAGGATCATCAGTACCGATCATGTCTTCTAGTAATGGGAATGCACAATCTTGAAGCTCCATCATTACGCCTTTAAGCGCTTGTTGAGCTTTCTCAAAAGGAACTTCGAGCAATTGCAAAATCACTGGTTGATCTTTACCTAGCATTTCGCCGCTTGCGATACGGAATAATAGGCTGTAACCAATTTGACCTGCAGCGCCAGTAACGGCAACACGAACTGCTTGCTTCATCTAATTATCTCCAATTGAGGATATTCAATGCGATTAAATAGTTAGTATTTAATCTAATAATCGTAAACGCGAAAGATTGTACTCCAATCCTTTGCCAGATGCATATAAAAGAGGACGGATTTCACCTAAAGTCTGATAGGAAATATAAATTAAATCGGCAAAAAAGCTCAGTATATTCCTTTTATTGTGACAGTTTTTGGGCATGTATTAATAATGTTGGCAGGACAGGATTTGTAATTGCCATTGGGGCGATAACAGACCTTGATCGAGGTAAGCACGCTAGCTGACTGAGTCTGCTGGCAGTTGAATCGCAAGGCATTGCCCGGTAATTGCGGATTAATTTTCAGGAATTTGGCTCGCAATGTATCGACAGAAATCGTGATATTTTCCTGTTCCGTCAGTTCCGCAGGCACTTTGAGACGATCTGCATAATTGATAATCGTCCGGAAATACTGACTGGCATTCATCGGCACGCAGCCACCGATATTACGCCATAAAATTGTCCGGGTATTGTCATCCGGCATGATCCTGGCCACCACCTTGGACTGCAGTGGTGACAGTTTCGCGGAGCTATTGGTCGTACAATTTTGTGATGTGGTCTGAGGATATAAGCCGGAGATATTCAGCGAATAACCTTCCAGACATTTTCGTTTCTTGGCATATTCCGGATACAGACTACATAAGGCTGGGACCATTTGTACATCCATGACATAGTCTGTCGGCGCAGCAAACGCTTCCGGACTGCTGGCCAAAAATACAAGCACAACCGATCCAGCCCAGACTCGACGATTCTTCATTATTTTCATGAATAAATCACCATCCCCCAATAATTTTAATTTTATTGTGCATTACGTAATGGTATCAGTTGCATGCGTTTACCTACTGACTGTGCCCCCTGTCCTAACAAGATACCGTAATGCGTGGCATTGGTCATGACATGTTTCACATAATCTCGGGTTTCGAGTAAAGGAATACTTTCAGTATATTGATCTGCGGCAATCCCCTGAAATTCCGGCTGCCAGCGGCGGGCACGGTTTGGACCGGCATTATAGCCTGCCGTTGCCAGAACCGGACTATCGCTAAGCTGACGCTGAATCGTAGATAAATAGAATGTTCCATAGCGAATATTGGTATTCATATCGGTGAGTGCTGCCGGATTATAAGCCTCACCCATTTGACGCGCCACCAACTTGGCCGTATCCGGCATAATCTGCATTAGACCACCCGCCCCGACATGTGAACGTGCGACGGTATTGAAACGACTTTCTTGACGCATCAAACCATAGGCCCAGGCCGGATCAATCCCCGCATTGCGACTATGGCTGACCACGTAATTCTGATGTGGCATTGGATAACGATAGTTATAATTATGTTTGTTCGCGGTACGATCAGCGGCATAAATGGCACGATCATACCAGCCCATATCCATGGCACGTTTTGCCGCGGCCAGCAACAGGTCATCATCCTTCTTTAGATAAGCCTGACGCACTGCCCAGTTCCATTCCCGGTTAATATAGTTCTCCGGAGCGCTGATATTACGTAAGGTGAAAGCACGGCGGAAATGAATATCCTGATTCAAGCGCTGCATAGCCTGATTGGATGGCTGCGCTGGATTTGGTGTACTCGCAGTCACCTGCCCCAGCTTGTCGCGTGCCAGAAGATTGTGATAGTCATCTCCGGTCGCCAGCTTACGATAAATACTTTCTGCTGCCTGTTTGGAAGCACGATCAGTACGTTGTTCGCTGGCACGCGCCAGCCAATATTGCCAACGGTCTTCCTGCTTTTGGTTAACACTCATGCTATCAATGGCACGAATCAGGCTTTCCCAAGCACTAAAACGGATGGCCTGACGTGCATAAATTTCGGCTTCTTCCGGGCTAAATGGCAGGCCATAGCTGGCATCTAGCGCATTCAACACTTCCCGATTGAAGTTGTTTTTCATCACTGTGGTACCACCGATATAACCGACAGCACGATATAAGGCGCGTTGTACAGATGCAGGTGTGCCTTCTGCGGTACGTTTGACAATGGATAAGGCCGAGTCCAGATCAGTATCTGCCAGACGACCCAGTGCATAGATCAGATAGGCATGTTCGGCAGCACTGCTTTTAGGTGCAGACCACAAATAACTGGGGGGATTGGCCTGAATCGAGTTCAATTGTGCCAATGACAAATTCAGGCCAATGCCTTGCGCTGTCGCAATGGCCTGACCTGACTGTCCGGCACGAAGTTGTCCCCAGAGTCGCTGCTGACGGTCTTCTGCTGTCATGAGTGGACTGGAAAGCATCATCCGGCCAAGACCGGTACAAGAATCCGGTTGGTTATTCGTCGTCAGCCAGACCTCTTTAAATTCAGCATAGACCAGTTCATCGCCAGCTTTGGCACGGACTTGTGCCACTGCACAGGCTTCGGCAGGATCAGCATTGGTCACATAAGGCAATACCGGTTGGGCAGTGCCAAAGTCTGCCATTTTTACTTTTTCTTCGACATAGTCCGCTGCCAGCTTTTCAGCCATCGCAGATTGAGGGTAACGCTGGGCAAAGCTGATAATCTGGCTAACAGGCTGCATGGCAAGATTCTGGTTTAAAATCCAGTATTCCGGATAATAGCCCAAGGCATCATTCTGCATAGACAGACGATATTGCTGTAACAGTTCAGTATTACCTGCATTGGCTGCACGCAAGGCATCATTAAATTGTTCTTCTGCTGCCTGTGTACTCGCTGAACAGATACATGCCACACTTAAAGTAATTAATTTATAGTATTTATACATAGTTTTAGTGTGTTTCAACATCCCTTTGCCTTCTATCATCGATTTTGTGCTTTGCCCATGTTGCATATCATAAGAGCTAGTTTGAAGATTATAACCCACTCTATTGTTCAGTTATGTAACCTTATGATTAAGCAATATTAATCTACAGACAATTTTTGCCCATAAATCAATATTTTTCCACAGTTAATTTGGGCTATAAGTTTAAGCGACTTTCCTGCTAAAATATGCGCCTTTCCAAGATTTCAGTCCGTGAATTGAATTTTTATTCACCTGTTTGATGCATCAATCAGGCTGTTCGTTCACTCTTTCAACGTATTACCTTGTAGGAGCCTACATGACGGTTCAAACCTTCATTCCGAATGGTGCCCCAGCTGCCTCAGAAAACACTGTTACCCAGCCAGCGCACACCCCAGTTAGCGATGCTTCAGTCAAAAAACTGTACATCGAAACACAAGGGTGTCAGATGAATGAGTACGACAGTCACCGTATGGCAGACCTGTTAGGCGATTCTCATGGCTATGTGCTGACCACCGATCCTAAAGATGCCGATATTCTACTGATGAATACCTGCTCGATCCGTGAAAAAGCCCAGGAGAAAGTATTCTCTGAGCTGGGTCGCTGGCGCAAGCTTAAAGATAAAAATCCTGATCTGATTATTGGTGTTGGGGGTTGTGTGGCTTCTCAGGAAGGCGACAACATCCAGAAACGTGCCAATTATGTCGATATGATTTTCGGTCCACAAACGCTGCACCGTTTACCACAAATGCTGGACCAGCATTTTGAGCAGATCGAAAAGCCAAAAAAAGAAAAAATCAAACTGGTGGATATTTCCTTCCCGGACATCGAGAAATTCGACTTTCTGCCAGAACCGCGTGTTGAAGGCTATAAAGCCTTTGTCTCGATCATGGAAGGCTGTTCCAAATACTGTTCTTTCTGCGTGGTGCCGTATACGCGTGGTGAAGAAGTTTCTCGTCCACTGGATGATGTGCTCGCTGAAATCGCGGGTCTGGCAGAAAAAGGCGTGCGTGAAATTTCGCTTTTAGGTCAGAACGTAAATGGCTACCGTGGTGAAACTTTTGAAGGCAATATCTGTACTTTTGCCGATCTGTTACGTTTGGTTGCAGATATTCCGGGCATTGGCCGTATTCGTTATACCACCTCGCATCCACTGGAATTTAATGACGACCTGATCCAATGCTATCATGATCTGCCACAAATGGTTTCGCATCTGCATCTGCCGGTACAAAGCGGCTCCAATGATGTGTTACAAGCGATGAAGCGTAACCACACCATCGATGTCTATATCGAAAAAATTAAAAAGTTACGTGCAGTTCGCCCTGACATGCATTTATCTTCAGACTTTATCATTGGCTTCCCGGGTGAAACAGATGAGAACTTTGAAGAGACCTATCAATTCATCAAAGATCTGGATTTTGATCATTCTTATAGTTTTATCTATTCAAAACGCCCGGGTACGCCTGCGGCAGAACTAGAAGATACGATCTCTGAAGATGTGAAAAAAGAACGTCTGGCCAAAGTTCAGCAATGGATTAAGCGTTCAAGCATTGACAAGACGGATGCCATGCTCGGAACCATCCAGCGTGTACTGATCGAAAAAGTTTCTGATAAAGATCCGAACATTCTGGTCGGTACAGCGGACAATACCCGTTATGTCAACTTTATTGGTGACCCTGCCTGGGTAGGTCGCTTTGCCGAGATTGAAATTACCGAAATTAAAACTTTGAATTTAGTTTACGGTGAGCTCTTGAATCTTGAGCCTGACGTGGCGTAATGTAGAGCATATAACGCACACTTCATAAGGAACACTCTTGACTGCAGCGATTCGACGTACAGTAGCTTTTCCTGGAATTTCGATGGACCGTATACAAGCCATGTTAGGTGCCTATAACGGCCATTTGAAGCAAATTGAACAACGTTTAGACGTCAAAATCTCCCATCGTGGAGAAAGTTTTATTATTGATGGTGGAATCGATGCCGTTGAGAGAGCCGAAATGCTCTTGCAACGTCTTCATGAAGAATCTGAACATAGTCAGCAGATTAGTGCAGATACTTTACATCTGATGATTCAGGGCAGCCAGACTGACCGTGAACTTCAGCAAGATCTGGATGATCAGGAACACACGGGGCTGGACAACGTCTGGCTACAAACCCGTAAAGGCCGGATCAACCCGCGTGGTGCTAACCAGAAACGTTATGTACAGCGCATTCTGCAAAGTGATATTTCTTTTGGTATTGGCCCTGCGGGTACAGGTAAAACCTACCTCGCCGTTGCAGCTGCGGTCGATATGCTGGAGCGTAATGAAATTCAGCGGATCTTGCTGGTTCGTCCTGCGGTTGAAGCCGGTGAAAAACTTGGTTTCTTGCCGGGGGACTTAACCCAGAAAATCGATCCTTATTTACGTCCCTTGTATGATGCGCTGTATGAAATGCTTGGATTTGAAAAAGTCGCCAAGCTGATCGAACGTCAGGTGATTGAAGTGGCCCCCCTTGCCTATATGCGTGGCCGTACCCTGAATCATTCTTTCGTGATTCTAGATGAAGCGCAGAACACCACCCCAGAACAGATGAAGATGTTCCTGACCCGTTTAGGTTTTGGCTCACGAGCGGTGATTACCGGTGACGTGACTCAGGTAGATTTACCACGTGGTCAGCAATCCGGTCTGTCACATGCCTTACGTGTGATTGACAAAATTCCTGAAATTCATATCACCCGTTTCCATTCGCGTGATGTGGTACGTCATCAGCTGGTACAGAAAATTGTTGAAGCCTACGAAGGCTGGGACAGTGAACAGCAGCGTTTAAGTGCTGAAGCACGTGCCGAACGAAAAGCACGTCAGGAAGCCTTGATCGCTGAAAATGATGCTGCGGCAGATGCACAGCATTAAGCTTTAAACTTAAGGATTTGTGTTGAAACTTAGTCTTTCCTTACAACAGGACTTTCAGTCGCCTGAACTGGTACTGAAACGTGCCTATATTAAAAAGGTTGTAGAAACCACTTTACGTCATATCGGCACTCAGAGTAATTGCGAAATCGGAATTGCCTGTGTCGACAATGACGAAAGTCATAAGCTTAATCTGGAATATCGAGGCAAGGACAAACCGACCAATGTCCTGTCTTTTCCGAGTGAACTTCCAGATGAAATGGCGCAGTTTCTGGATGCATTTCCCATTGGCGATCTGGTGATCTGTATTCCTGTAGTACTGGCGGAAGCGAGTGAACAGGGCAAAGCGCCTTTGACTCACTTTACCCATATGCTGGTACATGGCACTTTGCACCTGATGGGCTATGACCATGAAACCTCGGATGAAGATGCAGAAGAAATGGAAGGCATTGAGATCGAGATTCTGGCCAAGCTGGGTTTTGAAAATCCTTATCTGGAACAGAACTAAAATTTGAATATTAAAAAAAGCGGGCCAAGGCTCGCTTTTTTTTAATGAAAGTTACCCTCCCTCTAACTCCCTCCCAGAGGGAGGGAGAACATTCATTAGAATCCTATGATTGTTAAACATTATAGATATAGTTCCCTCTCCTTATTAGGAGTGGGTTAGGGAGAGGTCTTGGTAAATATCAACTTTAACGCACTTCAAACTCCGCTTCTGCCGGGTCAAAACGCCAGGTACGAATCACTCGCAGTTCGGAAATTTCTTTCATTTTACTGTCGAAAGCACCAAATGGGGCTGCCTTACGCACGGAAGCTTTGGCTGCTTCGTCCAGCATGGCATGTCCCGAACTGTCAATCAGCCGAATGGCACGAATTCCGCCATTCTGGTTCAGGATTACCATCAGCCGCACTTCCCCTGCCAGATTCTGTTGTTTGGCGGCTTCCGGATAATAACGGTTCCCATAGAATTCCACTTTCTCGCGGAACTTTTCCAGATAGGCGGCCGAAACATCCTGCTTGGCCTGAATCCCATCTACAGTTTTAATTTTTTGCTGACGACTGAAATTTTGTTGACGCTGTAAATATTGCGCTTCCAGACTGGCGACCATGGCCGCTTTGGCCTGAAACTGGCTTTGTAATTGCTCCTGCATTTTTTTACGCTGATTTTCCTCCGCCTGCTTTTGCCAGCTCAAAGTGGTCATCAGGACCTTTTCTTCAAAACTGAGCTGTTGTTGCTGTTGCAGCATATCCAGACTTTTTTCCAGCTCTTCACCTGCCTGCTGTTCCATTAATGGCGAGGGCATATCACTCGACATGCGATGCGCCTCTCTAAACTGACCGGAACCCTGCTGGTCTGTCTGGGCCAGAAAATCGGCATGTTCAATTTTTTCATCAGTCTGGCGCAAGCTGACCGCAATTTCTTTGGTGCTGGTATCCAGATCTTGTGGCATACCAAATTCCAGTGTCAGCACGATCAAATGCAGCATGGCTGCGGCAAGCACCGCACTGCTAAACACTCGATCTTTCCACCAAGTTCTGACCAGAGGCATGAGTATCATCGTTTTTTCACATTTACCCAAACTCAGTGCTGAGTTCAGTTCCCCAAAAAAAGTATTTTAAAGACCAAAAATAAACGGATTCGTCATTTATCTTTTTAAAATGCCAAATCCATCAAATCTTCAACGTTACATAACTAAAACTATAAAAATGGTGCTATTTATTTTGCTAAACTTCAAGCATGAACGCTTGTATTTTTCATACAATTCGACAAGATACATCCCGAGTCAAAAATAAAGTTGCCAGGACGCTTCAGTATGCAAACGCTAATTTCCAATATTTCCAACCGAATCCGCCAAGTGTATCAGAGGGCGGAAGGGTTTATTGAAGATGAGCGTGAATTTCCCTTATCCCAAGTTTTCCTGAATGCAACCTTTCAGCGCTTTGTCACAGACAATGTCGATGCATTGAAAGACTTACACGCAGATTTACATGAAGACTGGCTGCGTCTCTATGCAACACTGGATTATAAAGGCCTGATTGTCACTTTATCGGTTGATTTGAAACTGGTACAGATGGAACTGAATAAAACCACCCAGTTGATCGTGTTCGAGCAAATTAGTGATACCCAGCTGATTGAAGCCAAATATCCAAATATGCTGTATAAACTTGGCGTGCGTTTTGGCTTGTTCTTCTATCAACGTGTCTTGAATAAAGATCCTTTGGGAATGATTCTGGAAAAACTGGGCGTGATTAAAGTCATCGATGACTTGCTCTATCTGGATTTAAATCGCTGGTTAGGTAAGAACCGTTCCATTATTGACACACTTGGAAAAGTACATGTCAATCACGCAGTACTTCGTGAAGCCGAACTGGTGGTGATTGGCAATGTGAATCTTGCCGCCTTGTTTAGAAAACTCTCGCAAGACCGAGAGGAAAACTGGGATGAAGATGAGATGGATGATAACCGGGTCACCCCTATCAAACAGAAAGATCCTTCTTAAATCATGTCAAACGTAGTTTTTGAACAAAAGTTCCATAAAACTACATGAAATATACATTTTTGGCAGAAATATCCCTTCAATTTCCATATTTTGCCCAAATAATAAAGGATGCAATAAGTGATATGTTTTGCCCGTTGAACCAATATAGGAAAATAACTGATGGCGAAGACTGTATTCAAAACTTTAGTGATGACCGCGGGTCTGAGCAGCGCGATACTGTTCACGGGTATTTCTAGCCAGGCTTTTGCCATGACTCCTTTTCAGGCCAGTTATCAATTTAGCTATAATGGCAAGAACATGGGTTCTGCAACGCGGACTTTAAGCAAATCTGGCAATAACTGGACTTATGTCTTTGCTGCAAAAGCCGGGGGGATTGCTTCTGCAACCGAAACCAGCCGCTTTACTTTTAATAATGGCAAGATCGGCTCAAGCAGTTTCAGTCGCAGCAGTAAAGTACTGGTGCATAACAATACCATGAGTATTAATTTCAATCCTTCCAGCAAAAGCATCAGTACCAAGAAAGACGATGAGAAACGTTCTTTTGCCTGGAGAGCAGATGTTCTGGATGAGTTGAATGCGGAATTGCAGATCCGTGAAGATTTAAAAAATTCAGGTCTGAAAGCAAATTACTATATCGCTGATGCCAAAGAAGTTGAAGGCCGTAAGTTTGTCAAACAGGGTTCAGAGACTATAAGCACCAAATACGGATCCTTTAATACCATTAAAGTGGTGATGAAACACAGCAAACCAGGTCGTGAAACCATTTTCTGGCTGGCACCAAAACTTGACTATCTTCCAGTCAAAGTTTCGCATGTCGACAAGAAAACCTCCTATGGTTTACTGTTAACTGACTATAAAGGTGCAAGCAACTAAGTTTTTGGCGAATTTCACTTGATTTTTTCCGGGTGCTTTTTACAATACGCTTTTGCTTGAAAAAGCACCTGCTCTTGAGGATTCTCCCGTGCATGCACTAGAACAGAAAATCTTGGCTGAAGGCATCGTCCTCTCTGAAGAAGTTTTGAAAGTAGACTCTTTCTTAAACCATCAGATTGATCCAGTCATGATGCAACTGATTGGTCAAGAATTTGCGCGTCTGTTTAAGGATGCTGGTATTACCAAAATTATTACGATTGAAGCATCAGGTATCGCACCTGCAGTAATGGCCGGCCTAGAGCTTGGCGTACCTGTGATCTTTGCACGTAAATACCAGTCTCTGACCCTGAAAGATGATTTATATCGCTCTAAAGTCTTTTCATTTACTAAACAAACTGAAAGCACAATCGCGATTTCAAATAAACACATCAGCTCAACCGATAAGGTTTTAGTGATCGATGATTTTCTGGCTAATGGTCAAGCGGCTTTAGGTCTTGCAGACCTGATCCACCAGGCAAATGCAGAAGTAGTCGGTATTGGCATTGTGATTGAAAAATCATTCCAGCCAGGTCGTGACCTGCTGCTTGAAAAAGGCTACCGTGTGGAATCACTGGCACGCGTAAAGTCTTTGACAAATGGCACAGTTGAATTTGTTCGCGACTAAGCTCGCCAATGAATTTTAAAAGAGCGCTGATGCGCTCTTTTTTTATTGTGTTTTTCTGATGATATAAATTTAAAATATCCAAAACTCGGCTATAGCTCAGCCTAAATTCTTATTTATTCTTCCAGATTTGATCCTAGATAAATGGCTTAATCTTAAGCTCCAGGCTATTCAATTTCTGAAATAAGGAGTGTCAAACAATAAGTAATTTTTTATCCGATGAATAAACAACAATTTATGTGGAGGTTATTATAAAATAAAGAGGCCTAACTATCTGCCAATAGTTAGACCTGTGTTTACCTCAAAAAAAGAGTTTATTTAACAGTCACAGTGATACTACCGCTATTCACAGCACCGATAGCGGTAGTTGTGATGCTGTTGTTAATCGCAGTTTGAGTTCCTTCTGAAATAGCACTTACAGAGGCATCAATAGTACCCGCATTATAAGCAATGTTCGCTACACTATAATTGCTTAAAGTTTCATTGATTTCCTCACTATAGTCAGTACTCAGTGTTGAACTCACAACCTCTGAGATATCTGAACTATTCCCAACCTCTGATAGCTCCTCTAGAGTTTCAGAATTATTAGTTGCACTCGTTACTGCACTGTAATCGTAGTTATCCGTTGCATCTGATATGTCTGATACCACCTTATTGTAGCTACCCTGCTCAATACTGATACTACCTGTATTCGCGGCACCAATCGCAGTAGTTTCAATTGTACCTTCAATTGAACTAATGGCGTCTGGTGCTTCTCTTGTAGCTTCTGCAATTGCTTCTAAATCGACACTTGCATCAACATCACCTGTATTCACTGCAAGATTCAAAGCAGAACCATTTTCAACCTGCTGAGAAATAGAATCCAGGGTAGCTTGTAAGCCTGTATCTACGGTGACATCAGTAGGTGTTTCACCATCTTGGGCGTATGCCATACCTGCGCTAGACAGAAAGGCGACGGATAAAGCGATTGTTTTGATCGTATTTTTCATCGTTGTTCTTCCTACTTTTGTTTTGAAGTACCTCTCGCTAAGTACTCCTTCTTATAATGGGAGCGAGCCCATTTTTAAATATTCTTAATCACGTTGGGTGCTAGACCAGTAATTTTCGACCACATCAGGATTAACCTCCCATAGCGTTGTGGTTTTTTCATCTTCTTGTTCTTTAGCAGCTTCTTCTTGAGTATCTTTTTCTTCATTCTTTTCATTTGAAGAAGGTTGACGCTGCTTCTTGCTGATATATTTAATCAAGTCCTGTTTACTCATTTCAGGCTCTGCTTCAGGGTTTTGAATCACCTCGGACTCTTTCTGTTTAGGCGGTTTTGTATCTTTACTCGGGGAGTTGGTTAACTTATTTTTTTCATTGGATGAGTCTGCCTGGCTTGAGACTGACTCCTGAACAACACTGCTTGAAGCTGTACTATTTTGTTGCTGGTTTTTCTTGTATTTATGCAGAGCGACAGAACTTCGGGTTAAGTTCAATTGACCAAACTCTGGCGGTATCTGCGCACGGCAACTTTCAAATACGGCGGGTGGGACAACCTGACTCAGCAATTCAAAAGTGGCCAGATTCAACATTTGCCGCAAGGCAAAGTTAGTTGCCTCTCGTTCTCCTTTTCCAATCTGAATATTTAAGAGTGTACGACCAGCGAATCTGCCTGCACTTAAGCCATAATCCTGTGCAGCAATTTGCTTCTGCAATGAAACATTGCCCACGACTTTACTGCTGCGGGTATCAGTCAAAGATAAATCCAGACCGACCATAATCCGGGTTTGACTATAATTCGGACCGACACCAGCGATCTGCATGTCAAAACCACCACCCGGAATAAAATCCAGACTGTTAATACTACCTGTCACATAATAATCAGAAGCCTGGATTTGTCTTGGATCACGAATGCCCCACTTGGCTTCGCTTTCGATAATCCGGGGATCACGCCGGTTCATTAAGCTTACCCCCGCTTGAAACAAGGCAGATTGCACCATATCTCCCGCACCTTGGGTCACCATTTTTCCGCTACCACCATTGGTAACTACATCCTTACCGGTTTGATCCAGAATTGCCCCCACGGAGAAACTCACATCACTACGTAATTGTCCTTTTAGGCAGGATAAAGCCATATCAAAAGGGGTAAAAATATCGGTAATTGGGGGGCCTTGTACCAGGCTAACTGGCTTCTTGTTTGAAGGTGCTAAACCTGTGCAGCCTGTTAAAAAAGAACTGAAAAGGACGGTGACACTTACGAAAGATATATGTCTTCTGGTCGAGGAGAAATTCAGCATTGTGATTCTCCTGGTCTGTTACTTAAATTAAGACAGCGCTGAGGATTTTGGTTGGTATTTGAATTGACTGGTGCTTCATTCAGCAATTCACTCGTAATATCGATATTGTTGTCTGCGCCCTCTACATTGATATTGTTGGTCGGGGTATTTACCGTCCCGATGGAGGTGGTCGAGGTACTATGAACGGTGGTTTTACCTAATCCGGAATAATAGTCTGACTCCTTGAGTTCGATCAGATTGGCTTGAACTAAATTCTCATTGGAACGGGCACTGGATGATTTCCAACGCTGAGTCCACTCATCAGAGGTGGCATAAGCGTTACTCAGAAAACACAAACATAATAAACCCAGATTGATAACTAATATTCTCATAATCTTAATATCCTCTGATTTAAGATATTTATTTAATTTTTCATTTAAGTAAGATTAAATTTATCTGGAAAATATTAAATCACATAAAATTATAAAATGTAAAACTTATCCCTATTCACATATTTTTCTATTTTATTTAAAAATATAAATTATTGTTTTTATTAAACTAATATACATTTGTTTATTATTTGTGATTTGTAAGAAATCATTATATAAAATTTTTTTGAATATAAAATTCATATAAAAAACTTGATTAAGATAATATATTTTTTATATTGGTAATAATCAAAAAATTATCTAATAAAGATTAGAATTATTATATTTTTTATATTTTAAAAGTCGTAAATTTTTATTTTATTAGAACTTCTATTTAATAAGGATAAATATCAAGATTTATTTAAAATATAATTAATCAATTACAATGAAGGTGACTTATAAGGAAACGCCAATATTCAGGTGTATTTTGGCTGAAAAATTTAAATAGCCCCGATAAGAACTCGTTTGCATATTTTTCGACTTCCCTTCCTTTTTCATTTCGAATCCAGAAATGGCCTACCTAAGATCGCAATATTTAGACTAATAAGAAAAGAACATTTCTGATGATCTTGAGATTTGCCATTTTCTTAAGACTGTTTGAGAATTGCTTTAATCAACCGAGAAAGCATATATTTACAGCTGAAATACAATGTTTTAGCGTGAACTCAACTAGAATCAAGTGAGTATGCAATGTTTCTGATTTGCGAATTCAAAACTTATCTAGTGTGTTGTTGTATGTTATGAATAAGTGCTGATCAGGGCAAAAATCCTATTTCCGATAAACCTAAAACAAGTACATCTCAATCCTTGATGGAACAATCTATGCAATGTCCTAAATGTGGCTCAGCTGATATCGAACAGCGCGATCATGAACAGAATTTAAAGAAAATTGGTGGCATTCTCATGAGTTCAGCGGGTGCAACTGCAGGGACTGTGGGTGGCGCTGCTTCAGGTGCATCGATTGGTGCTGCGATTGGTACGGTAGCCGGACCTTTAGGTGTAATTGTCGGTGGAACCGTAGGTACTTTTGTCGGTGCAATCAGTGTCGGAATTACCGGCGGTGTGGTCGGTAATTTTCTAGGGAAAAAAGCCGGAGTTTCTGTTGACCGCAATCTGTTTCAGGATTATCAATGTCTGAAATGCAAATACAGATTTAGTCAAAAAGATCAAAAAGATCAAAAAGATCAAAAAGATCAAAAAGATCAAAAAGATCAAAAAGATCAAAAAGATCAAAAAGATCAAAAAGAAGCCTAATAAAATTCAGGAAATGAAGTTCATGCTTCATTTCCTGTGAGTGTTTTTCAGACTCGATTGAGTTTCAGTACCACTTCACCTAAACGCTTTCCCTGTACTTCACACAGAATTTTTTCATCCTGGCTCAAGCCCTGATCATGCCGTGGGCCGCTAACATGACTAGCACCATAAGGTGTACCACCAGTTTTGGTATTTGAGAGTGCAGATGTTGCGTTACTAAGCCCCATGATCATCATGCCATGATGAAATAACGGCGGCAGCATGGTGAGTAAAGTACTTTCCTGTCCGCCATGCATGGAACCTGATGCCGTAAACACGCAAGCCGGTTTACCGTGTAGCGCTCCATTCAGCCACAGACTCGTGGTCTGATCCCAAAAATATTTCATTTCAGAGGACATATTGCCAAAACGGGTCGGTGAACCGAGCGCCAGGCCGGCACACTGCGCCAGATCATCCAGAGTACAGTAAATATCCCCTTCTGCCGGAATACTCGGTTCAGCAACTTTTACCATACTGGAAATATTTGGAACTGTCCTGATTTTTACTGCCACGCCTGCCGCTTCAATTCCATTGGCAATCAGATGCGCCATTTCTTTGGTTGAGCCATATTTGCTGTAATATAAAACAAGGACATAAGGTTGCATCATGGTTCTTATTCATTACTTAAAAAAATAAAACTATACGATACTTTGCAAGTTTTTTGGTTAAGCTGATGATGAAAATTCATGATGATTAAAAAAATTGAGATTGGATGCAGATGATTGTTAAGTATTTAAAGAAATTACCTTTCTATGAAAAACACTGGTTTCAATTTGTTTTATTTGTACTTCGACGCTTTGAAGCAGACCGCTGTCGCGAACAGGCAGGTTCCCTAACCTACACTACCTTGTTTGCGGTGGTGCCGATGCTGACGGTTTTTCTGGTAATTATCTCTTCCATTAAAGCGCTGGAACCTGCGCGGCAGCAATTACAGCAGCTCATCTATAGTAATTTTTTGCCCAAAACCACCATTGCCTTTGATAAAGCCTTGAATGCCTTTACCGATAAATCCAGCAATCTCACCATCATTGGTATTCTGTTCTTGTTTGTGACGACAGTATTGATGCTCAGCAGTATCGAAACGGTGTTTAACCGCATTTGGCGTGTGACTGAAACGCGAGGCGGGATTATGGGCTTTATGCGTTACTGGACCATCATTTCGCTAGGGCCGATTTTACTGGGCAGTGCGTTTGTGATTTCTTCGACCGTGGCATCCATGAGCATTCTCAGCAATAACTTTGCCGGTTATGAGCTGGACGGCGCCTTTGTCCTCTGGGCGATTTCCTTTTCTTTGACTGTACTCGGATTTTTCATTCTGAACTGGACCATCCCGAATCGCAGTGTACCGCTTAAATCTGCCTTTATTGCCGGTCTGTTTAGTGCCGTGGTGTTTGAGCTGCTGAAAAACCTGTTTGGCTATATCATGTCAAACTTCACCAGTTACGAAATCGTCTATGGTGCCTTCGCCGCCGTGCCGATTTTCCTGCTCTGGATTTATCTGTCGTGGATTATTGTGTTATTGGGGGTTGAAATTAGTTATGCCCTGACGGCGTTTGAATCTGGACAGGACAATAAACGCCACCCCATTGTCATGCTGCTGGATCTGTTAGAATTATTTTATAAAAAGCAGAAAACTGGTGAAAGCATCAGTGAAGCTCAAGCGCTTGAAGTGCTGGGCCGAGATGAAATTGGCCGCTGGCCGAGCTATGTCGCCATGCTTGAAAAGCAGAATCTGATCAAACGCACCGATGAGAATGAATATGTGCTGGTTCGTGATCTGGATCAGGTCAGCTTCTGGAATTTTTATCTGCAATTACCCTATCCACTGCCACGCAAAAACCATCTCACCAATGCCCAGACTGATGACATCTGGATGCAAAATTTCTCACCTAGATTACAGGAAACCGATCAATATCTGGAAGAAAAACTCAATTTTCCATTGTCCGAACTGTTCCGACATAAATAAAAAAATCCTCTCGCTTGAGAGGATTTTTTTTAACTGATAGCGGTAGATTTCCAGCAGACTATAGCGCCTGCAGTCACCAAACCCGTCCCGATCCAGAAACTGAGTTCGGGTCTGACATCCAGAATCAGCATTGACATGACCGAAGAAAGAATCGGCATAAAATAGGTGGCTAAAATCAGCACCTTGATATTGCCGAACTGCATACTCTGATTCCAGTTACTATAGGCGATGCCAATCAGACTACCCACCACTGCAATTCCCAGCCATAGCTTGAATGTGGGCATGATAAAAGGTTCGTTTAATCCTAAATGTAAGAACCATAAGCTAATTACAGCGACCAAAAAGAAAATCGGTACACCATTTTGTCCGCGGCCATAGGTCCTAGTTAGAACACAGTAGCAAGGCCATAACAAAGCGCCGAGAAAGGCAAAGCCATAGGCCCAAGGATTTTCAGCTAAAGCCTGCATGAACTTCGGCAGATTAGTGATTTCTGGATTGACCACCAGCATCAGTCCCATTACGGCGAGCAGAAAGCCGGGAATCACCCAGAGGCGGGCCTGCAACTGCCGGGCAAAAATCGAAAAAACAATCATCAAGGGTGGCCACAGATAATTGATCATGGCAATCAGCATCACCTGTTCACGATTATCCGACCATGCCACAGCAACCAGAAATAGAATCTCATAAGCCACAAATAAAGCGCCACAACCGAGCAGATAACGCTTGGACATTTGCGTGATTTTTGGAAAGCCGGTGAACGCAAAAATCGCCAGACTGCTAAAACTATAAATTAAAGCAATCCCCTGCACTGCACTTGTAGATTCAGTAATCAGTTTCACTACGGCGACCAGACTGGCCCAGATCAGAATGGAAGACAGACCAATCCAGGTCGCTAAATTTACAGACCAGATTTTCATGCTTGCTCTTGAATGCTTTTATTGATATTCGGTTTTTTCAGCCATCCCTGCAAACTCACTAGAATCACACCCAGCATGACCATACAGGTGCCGATAATAAAATTGATTTCGATATGTTCATCCAGAATCAGTACGCCGAACAGCATGCCGAATACAGGGGTCAAAAAGGAAAATACGCCCAGACGCGATGCCAGATAATGCTTCAGCATCCAGAACCAGATCAGATAACTGGCAAAGGAAATCAGCACGGTATGAAAAACCAGACTGGAAATAGACAACACCGTCCATTGAATGGCTGCTTGTCCAGTCAGAACAGCCAGAGGCAATAACAGCATTCCACCTATCAATAATTGATAGAACAAAGTCTGGGTTGCAGGTGCTTCAGCCAGCCGGCTCAGACGTACACTGACTGTGGTGGCTGCCCAGAATACGCCGCCAAGCAAAGCCAGAAAATCTCCCCACAAGGCATCAGTTTGTAAAGTTGATTCTGTCTGTGGACGTAACAGAAAGCTGACTACAATTCCGCTAAAGGCAAGAAATATTCCGCCCCATTGCACAGAAGACAAACGCTCTGCCGGCAATTTCCAGTGTAAACCCAAAGCCACAAAAATCGGCGCGGTATAAAGTAAAACAATCGTATGCGAGGCTGAGGTATAACGCAGTGCCTCACCAATCAGATAGAATTCGGTTGCAAACAACACACCGACTAGTAATCCTGCAGGTAAATAGCGTGCATTCCAGAGTTGACGGCGCACGCTCTGCTGAATCAGGGGATAAACCATCAGCGCAGACAAGGCTGAACGCAAGGCAATTTGCATCAGGGCTGAAATATCATTCGCGGCCCACTTCAGTACCACCTGTTGTAAACCCCACAACATACACAATACAAACATGATGGCAGATGCTTTGGCATCTAATGCCTGACGCTGGCTCACATACGGTCCTGTTGCTCATTTGGAAGGTACACTATAAAAGTGTCAGAAATAAAAGATATACTTCAAAACAGACAAATGATGGTGTTATTCAGGCAATTTCGGTGATGCATAAAAAAATTCAAGCAGATTCAGCTTCGCTCAAGCAACTTCCGACTCATGATCTGATTCAAGCACCTTTGTGGATCAGCTTCAGGGAGGATCCCGCGCAATCTGTTTATCCGCTGCATGGCCATGCCTGGGGAGAATTTGTCTATGCTTTTCATGGCGTGATGGAAGTGAATATTAATCATATAAATTATGTGACACCTTCACCTCACGGCATCTGGCTTCCACCGAATTTAGAGCATCGTGGTCTGAACCGTACTGCGGTTTCTCATGGCACCCTGTATGTGCATGAATCACTATGCAGCCAACTCCCTACTCAACTGGGTATCTTGCTCAGTGCGCCTCTGGTCACTGCTTTATTTACCCACCTGAAACAACTGCATCAGCAAGACCATCCAGCACTCGAGAATTCAATTGAATATCAGCGTCTGCTACAGGTGCTGCTCGATCAGCTCCAGCAAGCCCAACTGGTCAGCAGTTATTTACCGCATTCAGAACATGCATTGCTGAAACAGATTTTAGATTATTTATATCAGCATCCGGCAGATCAAAGCTCGCTGCAGCAACTGGCAGAACGCGTTAATTTAACCGAGCGGACGCTAGCGCGATATAGCCAGAAAGAACTGGGAATGTCACTGCATGAATGGCGACAACGCCTGAAAGTGATGCAGGCCATGTCTTTATTAAATGCAGCACATAGTGTCGAGAGCATTGCCTTTGATCTGGGCTATGCTAATGCCTCGGCATTTATCAGCATGTTTAAACGTTGGATGGGAAGCACCCCAGATCAGTTTCGCAAGCGTTATACTGTTAATGATTAAAATTATGCATATGAAAAAGGAGCCCATTGGCTCCTTTGATTCAAAATCTTGGTTATTTCACAAAAGTCGTCCAGACATAATCCTGAGACTGCCCTTTGAGGATCATTTTCAGTTGATCGCCTGAATGTAAGGCCGCAACGCCTGCCGGTGTACCGGTCATCACCACATCACCTTCTTCCAAAGTAAAGACCTGACTGATGTCAGCCAGCAAGGTCGCAATATCAAATATCAATAAAGCAGTATCGCCTTTTTGACGTAGTTCATCATTGACTTCAAGTGTGTAATGCACATCTTTCCAGTCAGTGACTACATCGGCGACAGGTACCCAATCCGACAACAGACAAGAGCCATCAAAGGCTTTGGCACGTTCCCAAGGCTGGCCTTTTTTCTTGAGATCATCCTGTAAATCACGCAAAGTTAAGTCCAGACCTAAAGTCACCGCACCCACAGCTTCAAGTGCTTTCACAGGATCGCTTTCTTTGCTTAAAGTCCGGTCAATACGCAAGCTGAGTTCACATTCATAATGACAGTTGCCCCATTCCGGATTCCATTCAATGCCTGCTTCAAGCGAACTTAAGGCACTCGGTGGCTTGATAAACAATACCGGACGATCAGGGATCGCATTGCCGAGTTCTTTGGCATGATCGGCATAACTGCGACCCACACAAACGATTTTGGATGGACGTGTGCTCATGATCAAAACTTCCCTTTTCCTTTTATAGATATCTGAATTATTTTTTAAATGTATGCTCGAACATACTCTGTTCAGTGCCGTCCTTAAAAGCACGCTTCGGTACGATCACGACGGTACGGTTTTTCAATTCCAGCATATAAGTCAGTTTACCGACAGCAAAATTCTGAACTTCGCTATATGGCACCAGCTTGCTACGATCATTGGTAAAAATTTCCGCATAGTCCTGATACAAATCAATACCCTGTTCGCTTTTACCAAACTGATATTTAACAAACTGGCGTTTAAACATCATCGGCAGGAACCAGTAACGCATGATGCCTTGCAGGATCAGGAAGAATGCACCCAAAGCCACGTAATAACGTCCAACGCCATCAAAGCCCATCGAGAAACCCCAGATGATGATCCCGATACTGACCAAAGGGGTCAGAAAACGTGAAATCTGCTTCTTGCCAAACGTCGCCAAGGCAAAACCATCCTGAGATTCTTCTAAAGTCAGAAAATAACGGGTCGATAAAGTCGGTGCTGACTCAGTCATAGCATCACATCAAAAATAAAATCTTGCCCAATACTATACCAAAATATCCATAGCGCTTATGACCTGTCGCATCAATTACATAACTTTGCTTTGGAAATACGTGCATTTGGTTTTAAATAAACAGCAATTAAAACAAAAAATACGCAACAGGATGTTGAATGAAAGGATTAAAGCAATGCATGCTCATCGGTGTTTGTTTGGCAGTTTCTGTCC
Source organism: Acinetobacter lwoffii (assembly GCF_049367455.1). Classification (GTDB taxonomy): domain Bacteria; phylum Pseudomonadota; class Gammaproteobacteria; order Pseudomonadales; family Moraxellaceae; genus Acinetobacter; species Acinetobacter lwoffii_W. The sequence goes on along the minus strand of NZ_JBMPXW010000001.1, from coordinate 1,958,138 downwards.
CAGCACTGGCCAAAATCATTGCCTGGAATGCCGAACTGCCGAGCAGTCTGAGTGGTTATCAAGGCAATGCCCAGCAACTGGCAGAATTAACCGGCGAGCGGATTCTGATTTATGCTCATCCCTCAACCAAAACCCAACTTCCCACCTTAAACAGTAATGCAGCCAGCAAGACGCAGTTTTATAGTGCGGCTGTGGTATTGCCTGTGGCTGAAGCTCAAGTTGAAAAATTGCTGCGCCATTATCCGAATTATGTGGGTCTATTTCCAACTTTAAAGTCGGCCAAAGTGCTGGAGCAGCAGGGTTCGATTCAGCAGGTTAAATATCAGGTTCATATCCCGACCCCGATTCCGGTGTTAAACTTTAAAGAAACTGTAGTGATGCAGCATCATCTGGGTGAAAACAGCATCACTACTTTAATTATCGATGCGCCAATTCCCTATGGTGCAGGAAAACTGGAATGGTTTGTACTGCGTCCGCATAAAACGCTGGTGACTGTCACCCAATGGGGCGACCTGAACCAGCCCAAAGGCTTTTTATTCAGTAAAATCCTGAATGCGCTGCCTGAAGCCAAACTCGGCATTCCGCCGAGCACTAATGCATTTCTGCTGGAAGCACTACAACAACGCTTTAAAACCGAGCATACAGCAGCACTAGCAACTCCAATTCCGCAACTGAGATTCAACCCTCAACAGCTACAAAAAATTGCCCAGATCAGCCAGAAGTCTGGTCAACCGGTCAGTTTCATTTTGCCGAGCTATCAGGTCAAAGAAGGAAAAGTCTCAGAAAATTTAAGATTTAGTAGCACCTATCAATATTTTGCGCATCCGGTCGAAAAATTGCGGCCGTGGTTAGCAGCTGAAGCAACCCAGCAGCTTTTCCCCCGGCAGATCAAGAAGGTCGAACTTAATCCGGTCAATACCCAGAATATAGATGCCAACTATAAGGTGTCGGTCGGTTTAGGGGTGATTCAGATCCCGTTTAATTTCAAGATGCGTTTTTACCAGCCTGATGCCCTGCAAAACCAGTTTAATGCCAATGGTGGCGACTTGAAGTTTGTGAAAGGTGGCATGCGCTTATTACCGCAGTCACAAGGTACCTTATTTCAAATTACCAGCAGCATGAAGATTCACGATCAGGCGCCATTCTTATTAAGAGCCATGCGCAGCATGCCCTATCACGATGTTTTACCTGCGGTAGGTGGCAATACCGTTTATGCACTGAAAGTGCAGCAGAAATTAAGATGAGCAGGAAGCAGAGAGTTATTGGTTTTTTATATGAAAAATAGTTAAAAATCACAGACGTAAAAAAACCGCATCAACGTGCGGTTTTTTCAGAATTCTTATCAAGATTGGTGCGCTCAGAGAGATTCGAACTCCCGACCCCTTAGTTCGTAGCCAAGTGCTCTATCCAGCTGAGCTATGAGCGCGACGTCTTGATGGGGTGCATTATACGAGCTTTTTCAGTCTTGTTAAGTGTTTTTTAATAAAATCACAATTGAATGTACAGTAATTAAACGATGTATCAAAGTTTATAGTTTTTTGCTGAAAACTTTTGCGGATTTAGAGCTAAGAGCACTTAATCAATTTAACCAAGAAGCCGGATTTTCCAAAAAATTCCAGTATCACGCAATGGTCAACCTTAAGTATTCTCAACCAGGTATCCAGCCAGAATAGAATTCAAATATAAAACGGCATCACCCTGGTAGACTTTATCATTCTCCTATTGTTCCAGTCTTTACTTTTCCTACCCTTTGATAATGCGTAAATACAATACCATTTGAGCTGGCCAAATGATCTATCAATTGAAAAGCGGCAGGTATTGACTCATGGCTAAACAGGCGTTTGCCAACACCCAGAATGATTGGAAAAGTCAGCAGACGAAGTTCGTCCACAAGTTCATATTTGAAAAGCGCCTGTACCACTGTAGCACTGCCATAAACTCGAATATCCCCCTCTCCTGATGCTTTAGGCTTGATTATCTCATCAATGCTTTTCAGAAAAAGGGTATTTTGCCAGTCGGAATCCTCCAGACTGGTAGAAAGAACATATTTATTGACGTCATTAATTCCCGGCCAGTCTTCAGTATGTGTGGGCCAGTAAGTTCAAAAATCTGAAAAGTGTTTTTCCCCAAAAGAATATCGGAGGGCTGCATCCATTTTTGCATGATGGCATCAAATGCCGGATCAGGTTCCGCGTTAAAATACGGCGCCACCCAGCCACCATATTGAAAACCACCAGATATATCTTCTTTCGGGCCGCTGGGCGCCTGCATCACGCCATCTAGGGTCAAAAATTCCTGGACAATGATTTTTCTCATCACGACTGCCTTTATTTTTATTCACTCGCCTGAGACTTATTTTTAGCACGTGCTGTCTGGTGTTTCTGTAAATTTTAGGCACAAAAAAACCGCAACATGTGCGGTTAATTGTTCAAGTTGGTGCGCTCAGAGAGATTCGAACTCCCGACCCCTTAGTTCGTAGCCAAGTGCTCTATCCAGCTGAGCTATGAGCGCGTAACTTGTGTGCCTAGGTTGGCAATACGTTTTTTCTGCTTAACTTACTTGGTGCGCTCAGAGAGATTCGAACTCCCGACCCCTTAGTTCGTAGCCAAGTGCTCTATCCAGCTGAGCTATGAGCGCGCGACGTAAGTAAGCGTGGCGGTGAGAGAGGGATTCGAACCCTCGATACAGTTACCCGTATGCGTCCTTAGCAGGGACGTGGTTTCAGCCACTCACCCATCTCACCGTAACGTGCGGCCATAATACAAATTTCGGCATGGCACTGCAAGCGCAGCATCAAAAAAAAGTGCATATTTTTGCTCGTTTAAATACTTTTTAAGCAATTCCTCGATTTTTCGTGCATTTTGATAGTAAAAAAACTGCATAAATTTCCAGTTATCGAAAATTAACAGAAAATTGAAAACTTAAATGGATTATTGCAATCATTTACGTGCAGTCTGCGCACACATGTTTTATGCTAAACCTATCTCCTAAGATAAATTTAAAGACATGATGAAAAACTGGGTCGATCCTGAAGCAAAAGCTGAAGCCGAACGTTATGACAACCCTATCCCTAGCCGCACGCTCATTTTAGAAACCATCGAAAAGAACAATGCCCAGTCCCATGCAGACCTGGTCGAACATTTTGAAATTGCAGATCAAAAAAGTATTGATGCCCTGAGCCATCGTTTAATTGCGATGGTGCGTGACGGGCAACTGATGAAAGACGGCTACAAGTTTCAGATTGCCGTCGAGCAACCTGAATCCGAAGCGACGGTTTATATCAATTCCCGGGGGATGGGAACTGCCAACATTTCCGGCCAGGACGACCTATTACTGGCTGAGCGTGAACTGCGCCTGGTCTTTAATGGTGACCGCGTTAAAGTGCGTCAGACTTCGGTAGACCGTAAAGGTAAGGCCTGGGGCTATATTACTGAAGTTGTGCAGCATCGTGTCAAACAGATCATTGGTAAAGTGTCAGAGTATGATGGTGAATACTTTATCCAGCCAGCCAACCCGAATGCACATCAGCCAATTACCCTTGAAAAAGAACTGATTGAACATGCCCAAGTCAATCTGGGTGACTCGATTCGTGTGGCGATTGATACCTATCCGACCCGTGAAGAATTCGCGACTGGGCATATTGTGCAGTCCATGGCAGACAAGGCCGATACTGAAATCATCATTCCACAAACCATTTTAGAATATGGTTTGCCTTATGAATTCCCGGAAGAAGTTGTTAAAGAAGCCGAGAGCTTTAAAGAACCAACGGCCAAAGACCATGAGGGTCGTGTGGATCTGCGTGATTTAGCCTTAGTTACTATTGACGGTGAAGATGCACGTGACTTTGATGATGCCGTTTATGCCGAAAAACGTCCCGGCGGTGGTTATCGTGTAGTCGTAGCCATTGCCGATGTCAGCCATTATGTGCGTCCAGGCAAACCGCTGGATGATGAAGCGCAGGAACGCGGGACGTCAGTCTACTTCCCGCACTTTGTTTTACCGATGCTGCCTGAAGCATTGTCGAATGGCCTGTGTTCGTTAAATCCGAATGTTGACCGCCTATGTATGGTCTGTGATTTAAAACTGTCACGTGCTGGCCGTGTTACCGGTTTTGAGTTCTATCCATCTGTTATGCATTCCAAGGCACGTTTGACCTATGATCAGGTCGCACAGTATCTGGAAGGTGACAGTCAAGCCATTACCGAAGACCGTGAAGTTCGCAAGTCGATCAACACCCTGTTCCAGCTTTATCAAGTTCTTAAAAGTTTACGTGCTGAACGCCATGCCATGGAATTTGAAACCGTCGAAACTTACATGACCTTCGACGAACTGGGCGGAATTAAAGAAATTTTGCCGCGTAGCCGTAATGATGCGCATAAGCTGATTGAAGAATGTATGTTGCTGGCCAACGTGGCAGCCGCAGAATATGCATTGAAAAATGAAATGCCAATGTTGTACCGTGTGCATGAGCCACCAGAGTTCTCACGTATCCAGAAAGTCCGTGACTTCGTCAAGCTGCTGGGTTTGAATTTCCCGGAACAGCCGACTCAGAAAGATTATCAGGCGGTGATTGAAGCGACCAAAGAACGGATTGATGCACCAAGTATTCATGCCGTGTTATTACGCTCCATGATGCAGGCTTACTATGGTGCGAGTAATGCAGGCCATTATGGTCTGGCTTATGAAGCCTATACACATTTCACTTCACCAATTCGCCGTTATCCGGATTTGTTATTGCATCGTGCAATCAAAGCACATTTAAATAACAAGCCATCTCCGCTTTCAGGCGGTGCTTTAGATGAAGCTGGTGACCATTTCTCTGCCACAGAACGTCGTGCAGATGAAGCGTCGCGCTCGGTGACGACCTGGTTGAAATGTCATTATATGCAGCAGCATCTGGGCGAAGAATTTGTCGGCATTATTAGTGCAACGGCAGAATTTGGCCTGTTTGTCACGTTAAAAGATCTGTATGTCGATGGTATGGTGCATGTCAGCCAGCTAGGTGATGACTTCTTTGTCTTTGATCAAAGCAGCCAGAATCTGATCGGCCAGAACCGTGGTCAGGTCTTTGGTCTGGGTGATGAAGTCAAAATCAAGGTTGCCGGTGTCAATCTGGAAGAACGTAAGATCGATTTTGAACTGGTGCAACAACTCAGTCATGCCGGCCGTGCAGTTCGTGCCCGTGCACCGCGCGTGAGTGAGAAAAAACCAGTATCACGTCCAGCAGCGACAGAAGAAGTGTTTGGCAATAATGAACGTGAATCTAAATCCAACTTGAGCGCCGATGGAGAACAACCCATACGACGCAAAAAAGGAAAAGGAAAACCCAGCTCTTACAGTAAAAAGTCTGCTAAACCATCTGCAGGAAAGTCTGAAGCAAAGGTTAAAGATAAAGTAAAGAAAAAGGCCAAGGTCAAAAAGAAAAAGTCGAATGCAAAAGCCAAGACTGAATAATTTTTGATGGTTTAAAAAGAGCGCTATGGCGCTCTTTTTTATTCATAATCAAAATACTAACTAGAAATAAAAAGGAATTATAAATTGGAAGTTATTAATATTCTAACATTAATCATTTCTCTTATGGCTCTGCTCGTAACCTACGCAGTATTTAAATCCGATCAGCAACCACAAATTATTATTTTTGCTACGCCTCATTATGGGAAAGAATCCGTAATCCAACTTCATGTTAAAAATATTGGAAAATCCATCGCTCATAATGTAAAAATATCTAGTGATCGACCGATCCCTCGCGCGGCATTTGGAATTGAAAAATTAAATTCTGAAAAACAAGATTTTGAAACTGGTATTTTTAAAAATGGAGTCAAAGTATTCCCACCCAATCAGAGCTATATATACGATTGGGGGCAATATGGGGGCTTAAAAGATTCATTAGATAATTCCCCTATAACATTCACTATTACATATTTGTATAAACACCCTTTGAATCTTTGGAAAACAAAAATCACTGACATCTCTACAATTGATATAAATGAATTAGAATCACTTCCAGCATCCAATGGAGGATTATTAGAACAATTAAAAAATATCAATAAATCATTAACAACCTTAAATCAAAAGATCGAGAAAAAACTGTAGATAGCTTGATTTCCTAGCTCATAACCCCTACATCTAGATTTAACATAGGAAATAAATCGGCAGACCGACATGACTTTAGAAAAGGCAACTTTGCCTGTTCCACAATTTGATCAGATTACGCTGGCTGAGCTAAAACAAAAAATTGAAAGCTGTATCTCTGAAGGGCAAAAGTTCCTGAATGACCTCACCGAAACGCCTACTACAGTACAGGAGCAGCTGACTACTCTGGAACATGTCGACACGCTTGAAAACAATATGAGTGAGTCTTGGGGCATCTTGTCACATTTAAATGCCGTGATGAACAATGCCGAAACCCGTGATGTCTACCAAGCACTTTTACCGGGTCTTAGCGAATATTATACGCAACTGGGTCAACATACGGCGCTGTATCAGACCTATCAGCATATTTATGATGCGTCGATTTATAGTGAACTGCCGGCAGCGCAGCAAAGCGCTATTAAACTGGCCTTACGTGACTTTAAATTATCTGGGGTGGCGTTAGAGGGTGAAGCGAAAAAACGTTATGCGGAAATTTCGGCACGTCTGTCCCAATTATCTTCCGACTTCTCCAACCATGTGCTAGATGCGACTCAGGCCTATTTCAGACCGCTGAATGAAGATGAGTTAGCGGGTCTATCTTCAAATAATATTGAGCTGTTAAAACAATATGGTCAGCAACGTGAGCTGGATCAACCGGTGGCTACGCTGGATTTCCCGTCTTATCTGGCGATCATGACCCATTCAGAAAATCGCCCTCTGCGTGAAGAACTCTATAAAGCTTATACCACGCGTGCGTCAGATCAGGCTGAACAGAGCGAGTTTGACAATACTGCACTGATCGAAGAAATTCTCAGTTTGCGTCTGGAAATGGCAAAACTGCTTGGCTTTAATAATTATGCGGAATTGTCCTTAGCCAGCAAAATGGCACCAAGTGTAGAGGCCGTAGACGAATTCTTGCGTGATCTGGCAGAGCATGCCCGCGCGCCAGCAGAGAAAGAAATTGCAGAACTGAAAGCGATTGCTGCTGAAGATGGCATCCGTGACCTGCAACCGTGGGACAGTGGCTATTATTCTGAAAAGCTGAAAATGCAGCAATTTAACCTGTCACAGGAAGCGCTTAAACCTTACTTCCCTGCACCGAAAATCCTGCAAGGCCTGTTCAGTATTGTTAATCGTCTGTATGGCATTCAGGTGATTGAACGTGAAGCGCCTGTATGGCATCCGGATGCACGTTATTTTGAATTAGAAGATCAGGGTCAGGTGATTGGCGGTTTCTATTTTGATCTATATGCACGTCAGGGCAAACGTGGCGGTGCATGGATGAGCGGTTTCCGTTCCCGTATGCAGACCAGTGATGGCTTGCAAAAACCGATTTGTTATATGGTCGGTAACTTTACTCCACCCGTCGGCAATCGCCCTGCACTCTTGACCCATGATGAAGTCATCACCTTGTTCCATGAATTTGGTCATGGCCTGCATCATATGCTGACAGAAGTGGACAATATTGCGGTAGCAGGTACCCATGGCGTGGCTTGGGATGCGGTCGAACTGCCAAGCCAGTTTATGGAATTCTGGGCCTGGGATCAGGAAAGTCTGGATCTGCTCAGCGAGCACATTGAAACTCAAGAATCCTTGCCGGCAGAGTTGCTGAAAGCCCTGCTCGATGCACGTTTCTTCCAGTCTGGCATGCAAACCCTGCGTCAGCTTGAATTTGCCCTGTTTGACCTGAGTATTCACCGAGCCAATCCGGCTTTAAATGCAACACAGGTTCAGGCTACTCTGAATGAGATCCGTGAAAAGTATGCGGTCCTACCGACCACCGACTATAACCGTTTCCAGCACAGCTTCAGTCACATTTTTGCCGGTGGTTATGCAGCAGGATATTATTCCTATAAATGGGCCGAAGTTTTGGCCAGTGATGCCTTCGACCGCTTTGAAGATGAAGGTATTTTTAATACCACTACCGGAAAGCAGTTTCGGGAAAATATCCTCGCAGTTGGCGGAAAAGACACAGCACTTGACGCATTTATCAATTTCCGCGGACGCGAGCCAAAAATAGATGCGTTGCTGCGTCATCAAGGTTGGACGAACCCCTCTAAAAACGCTTAAACTAGCTTTTTAAGTTGATCACAAGGTGAGTATGATGACCATTAAACGTCGTTTCATTGCAGGCGCAAAATGTCCAAAATGTCAGGCGTTAGATCGCGTCGTCATGCTGACCTCTGGTGAAGATGAATGGATCGAATGTATTGAATGTGGTTATGAAGAAAATCGTCCCACACATGTTGATCAACCAGAAACACCAGCTGTTCCAGATGAAGTTGGCGTGATTCAGTTTAAACCTCGTTCAGTAAAATAAAAATCAAGGTTCAAGCTATGTCAGTAGAACAAAGAAATAACCCCAAACTTTTAATGGGGATTATGGGGGCTTTAGTTACTGTCGTTGCATTGGTATTGCTATATCAGTGGTTGAATGCCTCTTCCGGTGAAGCGGAACGCATACATCAGGAAGATATCGCGGCTGTTCCGGCAGCAAAACCTGCGGCGAAAACTGAAGAAGATACGGCGGCAGCGAAAGCACCTGAGACGATCGAAGCTAAAGCACTGGTATCAAATCAGCTGTTAGATGCACCAGTGCCGGAGAATGCCAGTTTGGTCAAAGAAGAAGTGGCTAAATTAGATGACATCCAAGTTCAGCTCAATGAACAAAAAGCCACACTGGATGCGCAGCATAGCGATGCCGACCAGTTGGTCCAACTGAAAGAGGAACAGATCAAGTTACTTGAAGCACAACTTGCTCAAAGCCAGTAAATCTCGACAGCATTTCAGCTAGAATATCGTCAGATCTTCTAGCTCAGTTGTTTCCATGTCTGCCCCAGCCGCTCCGCATCTGCTTAAAGCCATTCTGTTACTGACCTGCTCTGCTTTTCTCTTTTCAGTCATGGGCGTCTGTATCCGTTATGCCTCAACAACAATTGATAATGCTACCGTGGTCTTCTTTCGCAATTTTGTTGGGCTGTTTATTTTCCTGCCTTTCATTTTCAATAAAGGCATTGGTTTTTTCAAAACTGAAAAACTATGGATGCACACTTGGCGCGCAGTGGTCGGCCTGACTGCCATGTACGGCTTTTTCTATGCCATTGCTCATTTAAAACTCTCCAATGCCATGGTCTTCACCTACTCTTCCCCGATTTTTATTCCTTTGATTGCCTGGCTATTTCTCAAGGAAAAAATCACCACAAGCATGTTAGCCGCAGCTCTGATTGGTTTCATCGGCGTACTCTGTGTTGCCAAACCGGATTCGGGTTTAATTAACCTGATGTCGGTCATTGGTTTGGGTGCAAGTTTTCTGGCGGCGATGGCGTTTGTCACGGTTCGAGCGCTGACCAAAACCGAGTCTCCGGAAAAAATCGTATTTTATTTCTGCTTTATTGGCACCCTGATTTCAGTAATTCCGATGTTCTGGCTATGGCGACCTTATACTCTGACAGAACTCAGCTATCTGATTACTGCTGGCATCCTGGCCAATTTCAGCCAACTGTTCATGTCAAATGCCTACAAGCTGGCTCCGGCAGGACAAATTGGACCGGTCAACTATGTGGCGATTTTCTTTGCCGGCATGTGGGGCTTTCTGTTCTGGCATGAGGTTCCAGACCTTTATAGCCTGATTGGGCTGGGGCTGATTTTCTGTGCGATTCTACTGTGTAGCCCGATTCTACAAAAGCGCCTGAATTCATCCAAGATTTGATCAAGATTCGAAATCAAAGCAATAAAAAAGCACCCGTAGGTGCTTTTTTATTGCTTTTTTCTTATTGATACCAGCCGAACAGTTTAAAGATATAAGGCACATAGGCAATGATCAGCATCGCAGGCAGCAATACTATCACTGGTAAAATCCAGCGTTCATAACGATAGTAAAAAGACAGATGGCGAACTTCCGCATCCGCTTCAGCCACCTCAGCATCGCCAATCGACTGTCTGGCCAGCAGATGATTCAGCGCAACCGGTGGCGTCACATAACCCAGCTCAAAACCAATCAGGGTAATCATCCAGAAATGAACTGGATGAATGCCATATTGGTAAGCCACTGGAGCCACGGTTGCCGAAATCAGAATCACCGCGCCAAATGGATCCATGATCATCCCGACAAAAATCATCAAGCCGACAATCAGTGAAATCACCAAAATAGTACTACTGATATCGGTCGGGAAGGCTTCCATAATTTCAATACGTTCCAGCAAGCCACCGACACTCACCGAGAGTGCCATCAGAATGACCAAGGCACCAATATGGCCCACGGTCTCACTGGTCGAAATATGCATGGACTTCCAGAAACCGACTTGACGTAAAATTTCGGTCGCCTTTGAGCGCTGCACAGCATGATCAACCACCAGTTCTTTGCCTGATTGTTCGCTATGTTCAGCTTCACGATATTCTGCATTGGCCGCAGCACCGGCTGTTGCCAGTTCAGGTGTCGATCTTGAGTTTAAAGTTGCGGTCAAAGTTTCATCCCAATGCCCCACTGCCGGCAACGGCGCAGGTTCATGACGCAACTTGTCGAACAAGACAATCATCAGCAGAATGACTGGCATCATCACCGGTGCGGTAAATTCATTCAGGTCAGTCGACAAGGCATATTTATAGAATAACCAGATCAGAATGAAAATCACGATATATGGAATAATCGCAATGAAGGCGCGACCGGATTGAGGAGCAGCCACAATAGGTGCAGCAATCCGGAATTTGTTTTCTGCAAAGAACAGGGAAATTACCAGGAATAAAGTCGAACTGAGCAGGAAGACATAAATCCCGTAGTGATAGAGTAAGTCGGTGGTCACTTCTTTATTCAGTGATGCCACAACGACAATCAGCAAGCAAGGACGTAAAACCACGCCCAGTGAACCAGACATTGCAGTGGCGGCCAATGCAAACTGACGGCGTCCGCCCGCATTCCAGACTTCCTTGTAAATAATCGCACCTGCGGCAATTACGAAAATCCCTGATGCTCCGGTATAGGCGGTCGGTAATGCCGCTGCCAGCAAGATTAACCAGGTCAGGGTTTCAGGGGCCAGATTCCATGGACGCAGAATATTCAGGAACATGTCCACGACACGGGTCTGTTTCAGCAACATACCGGCCCAGATAAACAAGGCCAGATTTAGGAAAATACTGGAAAACTCTACCAATTGACCGAGGTAAATCCCCTGTCCCATTGGATAGTCCATAAAAAAGGTGAAATTTATTCCGGTAGTAATGGCCATATAGGCATACAGCGGCACACTCAAAAAGGCCAGACCAAAACTGCCACCTTCGCGCGTTGGTTTTGGCTGTTTGATCACCTGATACAGGCTGATCAAGGTGAGTGTGCTGAACAGAATCATCCACAACCAGTAGATGTACTTCATCTCCCCCATCGGCACGCCCGAGTTCAATACGGACTGATATTGGCTATAGGATGAAAATGCCAGGAAAGCATTAGCGACCAGCATGGCGACCGAATAAACTTTAAAGTCGATACGCGTGCTCGGGCTACGTAAGCCAATATGATGGGTTTTTAGAGTGGCACTGATCGCAGCAAAGACCACCATGATGACCAGAAGCAAAGCCCGGTTTTCCGTACCAAACTTGAAGATTCCAAAAAAAGAGGTTTCAAACGTCCGATAAGCCCGAATACTTGGATGAGCTTGCACATGTTGAATGGCTTTATCATAAAACAGGTAGGATTCTTCACAGACCTGCTGTGCCTGTAACACCGCAGCACGGACATCCGCTTCCGAACGCACCCCGAAGAAGTCGGCATATTCATCGGCTGCATCGGCTTTTATCTGCTGCTGAACGCGTTGATCAACATTAATATTGCGTTCACATTGTGGACGCGTCGGCTCAGCCCTTAAAAATGAATATTGCATTCCTGTTGCCGGATCGCCGTAAATACGCTCCCCCATACGCAGCAACTGACCGTGAATCATTTCCCCGGTGCCAATAATCAAAGTGAGCAAAAGTAAAACCAGCACGACGAAGGTCGAGATCCACTCTGTCCATATATAACGCAACAGACCTAATCCTGATCTGTTTTGATCATTATTTTGCATGTGTATTCCTATTTTTATTTTAGCGGCCTGATGCTTGGTCTAGGACGCTGATCTTCCCTTCTGCCTAGAAAATTCCTTTTCAAAGGTCAGGATCTTTATTCTATGTTTTGACTTTGCATGAAAATTGGCACAATAAAAATGACAATTTATATTTTCTTTTTGTATTTTCTGCCAAGTAAATTATTTATCTCTGCACTTTAATTATCCCGAAAATAATTGCTCACAATATAGATCAGCGCCAGAATCACGCCCCAAATCACCCCAAGTAAATGTGCCTCAACCAAAACCGGACTACCGATCAGCTGCGCCGTTCCGACATTGCCAATGGTGTTTTCCCAGACCAGTTTGGCAAAAATCAAAAATAATACCAGCGCCGCAAAGCCGCGTTCCCGCTTATACAGCAAATGTACACAGGCTACGGCGACATAGGCACCATGCAGCACGCCCGACAGGCCAGCATAGGCTTCAATATTGGGTAAGAAAAAATAAAAGCTTAAACTGATCAACGGTGGCAAGATCAGCAAAATGGCACAGAAATGCCAGACGGTAGCGCGTGGAAAAATGAAAGGTAAACAGATAAAGGCGAGAATGTTTAGAAAGTAATGAATCCAGCTCACATGTACCCAGTGCGCTGTCCAGAGTCGCCAGAATTCACCCAGCAGACTCTCTTGCCAGTAGATAAAATGATCCTGAAAAATTTGCAGACATGCAGAGAGAGAGACAAAAGCCGCTAGAAAAATAATTTTTCGTCGAAAATGTTGATCTAGCATCGGCCTGTTGTCCTCCCTGACCATCTAATTTGACTTCATCCCTGAAGCTTCATGCATAGTATCTGCATTACAGATCCACACTGAACAGATCATCGAGCTCGGAAGAACTGTCGGATTCATCCCAGAAACGTTGCATGCCATCATCGCCACTGCGTATACCGGTATTTTCTGTCCAGTAACGATCCGATATGCCACTGACCATAATTGCAGCCATGCTGTCGATCAGCTTGAATTGCGGATTCACCGGTTTTTCCTCGGTACGTGCCTGAGCAAAGGTTTTTAAGGCATCCCGGACTTTGGCATCATCACCACTGGCCTGAGCCGCTACAGCGTACAAGGCATGAGATAAACGTACACCTTTTTGCTCACCAATTTGTGTAGATTGTTTTAAGGTTTGGTAAGGATCAGGTTTACCATCTCCTGCGCCTGGCAATAAGGTCCATATCACCGCACGAGTAGCATTCGGAGCACCCCAGAATTTCGCGTTATCCAGACACACCATGCCGCGTTCAACCACGGCAGCAATATCTTTCGGTACATGCACTGCACCACCTGAGTTAATATCATTGGTCATGGCCTGCAAGCCACTGAGCATACCCAGCAGATAAACCGTTTGCTCGATGTCACTATTCATGCGCGGGCATTCTTCACCCAGGGCTTTTTGGTATTTCTTTTCATAACGGCTCTGGAACAGTTGATAACCGGTATATTGACGCTGTGCTGCCAGTGCCGCCCAGCGCTTCTGCTCAATTCGGGCATCTTGAGCTTCTGCCACCTGATTGGTTTTTGAAGCACGTAGATAGCGTAACTCGGCTTCCAGCGCTTTCTGCTCGGCACAAATACCGGCAGCCGAATACATCAGCACGGCCACCCGTGTTGGATCCGCCCCCATTTCTTTGGTCGCCATAATGGCCGGCGTTAAAGAATTCCCTGAATTACACACCATTTCAGCATCATCCATCGCTAAAATTGGCGGTACAATATAGTTTTCGGTGAAACCCAGTGCAACATTGGCACCGGTTTTAATGACCTGAGAACACCCTGTCAAAACTATTGTTGTTATTGCAATGGTCGCCATACCTTGGCATATTTTACGGACGCCTGACATTTTCCTGTCCTCTATAATTATGATTATGTCCATCTTTCTGCTAAAGATATCAGAAGCATTTTGTGAATAAAAGAGTATTTACTCTAATTTAGACAAAGACACTTTGCCATTAAATAGCCGCGCTGCAATTGACTGTATTCAGGAGAATCCCAAATTTTGGGCAAAAAAAAGTAGCATTGCGACGGTTCAGCACATGCTACTTATTAACTGTACAAGCAGAAAAATGATAAAACCCTGCTTGGTTAAGATGAAAACTTATCCTTCAGCACCGTCCCGATTCGTCCTGCTACCAAGGCTAAAACAATCGCGACGATCAAATACATCCACACTGGAAATTCCATCAAGGTCTCCCGTATTGACTGTTGATTGACTGTTGGTACGTTGAATGTACAGGCTAAAAATAAAACATAACAAGGAAATTGTCAGACAATTCATCTTACTGATAAGTCATTATTATTTTCTGTCTGACAATAAAAATTGAAATATAGATTAAATATCTGTTTTATTAGCATTTTAATCAAAAAATTAAAATGCGTTTGTCTTATAACTAAACTAATTTAGTCAGTACTTTTAAAGACTTCCATTGTTTGATCGGCAATTGATCACACCAGATCAGTAAAGGTCGCGCCTTGGCATGCTGGAAATACACCACAATATACGCCTGATGATCAATGACATGACTGATGAATACCCGACGGGTCGGTCGTGCTTTGGTAGTCAAGGACCATTCACGTCCATCGAGATATTCAAACTGCTCTATCTGTGGCGTCTTACGATAAAACAGCTGATAAATTACCAAGCCTATGACAACACATACTGCCCAAATTGCAATCGGTAATAACTGATACAACAGATACATCAGCAGTGCAAAAATAAACAGCTGAAACGCCAATGCACACAGACTGCGTTTCAGCTTGAAGCAACGATTATCCATGAACGTAAAATTTAAGCTTCTTGATAAAATCTTTTAGTTCAGGGCGTGGCGGCTCGGACACTTCCATAAACCAGTCCAGCAAATCCGGGTCTTCCTGCTCAACCAGCTCTGCAAACATCTGTTTTTCGAAAGGCTTGGCATTCAGATAATGGTTTTTTACGTAGGGATCAAAATATACATCCAGTTCTTTTAAACCACGACGCGCACGATAAATCACTTTACGCTCTTCTAGGCTGATGTCATCAGTCATCGAATTTCCCCAACTCGTTATAAACCCGAATAGTTTACCTGAAGCGCTGGCAGAATTTCGAGGGATTTCATAGAAATGACCAAAAGCATCAGCAGATTTAAGTCATTTGAACATTCCGCTCATTGCTGCTGATCTTGGCATGGCCTAAGTTAAACCAAACAGATCAAAATAAGGAATAACAAGATGCAGTCTGCAGCCATTCGCCCACTTGCCCCGATGCTGCCGCGCCAACTTTTTAGTACCGAGCATGAAGCTTTTCGCGAGACGGTCCGTAAATTTTATGAGAAAGAAGTCATTCCACATACCGAGCGTTATGAAAGTCAGCAACATGTGGATCGAGAGTTATGGAATAAAGCCGGTGAGCTTGGATTGCTCTGCGCGACCATGCCTGAAGAATATGGCGGCTCTGGCGTAGACCGGTTGTATAGCATGATTCTGATTGAGGAACAGGCCTATGCCGGAGATTCAGCGACTGGATTTTCGCTGCATTCAGATATCGTCGCCAATTATCTGCTGAATTTTGGCAATGAAGCTCAAAAACAGCAATGGCTTCCGAAAATGGCGTCTGGAGAAGTCGTCACCGCGATTGCCATGACCGAACCGGGAACTGGCTCTGACCTGCAAGCAGTGCGTACCTCGGCAGTACTCGATGGCGATGACTATGTGATTAATGGTTCCAAAATCTTTATTACCAATGGCTATCTCTGTGACATGGCGATTGTGGTCTGTAAAACCGGCAATAATGACAAAGGTTCAGCCAATCTTTCATTGATTATGGTCGAAGCAGAGCGTGCCGGATTTAGTAAAGGCAAGCCGCTGAATAAAATTGGCATGAAAGGTCAGGATACCTGCGAACTATTCTTTGACAATGTTCGGGTACCCACAGAAAACCTGCTCGGTCTGGAAGGCATGGGCTTTATGATGCTGATGAAAGAACTGGCTTGGGAACGCCTGATTGTGGCGATTATCTGTCAGGCAGGCGCTGAAGCCGCTTTTGCCCATACAGTGAAATATACCAAGGAACGTCAGGCATTTGGCAAGAGCATCAGCCATTTTCAAAATACCCGTTTTAAACTGGCAGAACTACGTACCGAGATCGATGTGTGCCGCACTTATCTGGATCGCTGTATGCAGCTGCAACTCAATCACGAACTAGGCGTAGATGCCGCTGCTGCGGCCAAATACAAGATTTCAGAAATGTACAGCAAAGTCGTAGATGAATGTCTGCAATTGCATGGCGGCTATGGTTATATGCTGGAATATCCGATTGCCCGTGCCTATATCGACAACCGTGCCAATCGGATTTATGCGGGTACCAATGAAATCATGAAAGAACTCATCGCCCGTTCACTTTAAACTAAATAAAGAAAAAAAAGAGTCGCTAGGGACTCTTTTTTTCTTTATTCAAAAATCTAAGCTTAAGAAACCAGACGCGGTTTATGCTTTAAAGCATTGCTGTTTTTTTTAAATTTTAGCACAGCATCTTCAAACGAAGCCTGCTTGAGTTCCTTGCGATCTGCCAGATAATTGTTGCTAACTTTCCAAGGTGCATGTTTACCCTGCTTTGGCATTACGTCCGCAGCACGGGCGATATAACCGGAACTGAGACTTCCCATGACGGTATCCTGAAGTAATTCACTCTGATCTCCCTGAGCAATCACTTCCGTATAGCCTTGCTGATCCATATAGTTCAATAGGCGGCAAATATACTCAGCGGCGATGTCGACTTTAAGCGTCCAGGAGGCATTAATATAGCCAATGATTAACGCCTGATTTGGTATGTCACTGACCATGATTCCTCTATACAACATATGCTGTGAGGTATCGACAGGCTGACCATCTACCGTTGCCTGAATTCCGCCGAGAATCTGGATATTCAAACCGGTGGCAGAAACAATAATATCAGCATCCAGATGTTGACCTGATTTCAGCTGGATTCCCGTTTCTGTAAAGCTATCTATCTGATCCGTTGCAACCGATGCCTGTCCTTCACGTAAAATTTTAAACAGATCACCATCCGGGACTACACAGAGACGCTGATCCCAAGGCTCATAATTTGGGGTAAAGTGCTTCATGTCCACTTTACCTTTGAGCTGAAATTTTACCGATTTAAGCAAAAGCGTTTTTAATAATTTGGGCTGTTTTTGTGCCAAGGCATAAATCCCACGCTGCATGCCAATATTACGCGCACGCGTTAGCTTATAGGCGACCTCTTCAGGCAAATATTTACGCATTTTTGAATAAATAAAATCAACCGATGGCACAGAGGCAATATAGGTCGGAGAACGCTGCAACATGGTGACATGCCCTGCGCCACCTTTAACCAGCGCAGGAACTAAAGTAATCGCAGTCGCACCACTGCCAATAATCACCACTTTTTTGCCTTTATAGTTTAAATTTTCCGGCCAATGTTGCGGATGAATAAATTCACCTTTGAATGCCTCCTGATTTGGAAACTCTGGCTGAAAACCTTGGTCATAGTTGTAATAACCGGTACAGCCCAGTACGAAGTTGGCGATCCAGATCTGCTTCTTGCCTTGTGCGTCCTCAATCTCTACCGACCATTTGCAGGTCGCAGAATCATAATCAGCACTTAAGACACGATGCTGAAAATGGATTTTCGGCTGAAGCTTGAATTCCTCTACCACTTCAGTCAGATAATTTTTGATGGATGCGCCATCGGCAAGCACGCTTTCTTTTTTCCAAGGCTTAAAATTAAAGCCAAAAGTCGACATATCCGAATCGGAACGAATTCCCGGATATTTAAACAGATCCCAAGTGCCGCCAATACTTTCACGACGTTCGATGATGTCAAAAGAGCGTTGTGGACAATGTTTAGAAAGATGCGCTGCCAGACCAATCCCCGAGATCCCCGCACCCACAATTAAAATATCTACCTGCTTTTCCATCTTGTTTTTTTACCTAAGCGTTGCTATCGGTTTTTATTAAATCACAAAACTGACAATACACAATGTCAAGTTTATTAAAAAGGCGTTATTTTTTTATCTTTTGAGGCCAGATCAGTTATCTGGAACTCAATCATTCTAAATTAAAATACACAGACAATAAAAAAGGCCGGTTTATTCAACCGGCCTTTTCGAACAACTTGCGTTATTCTTCACGAAATTAGTTAACTTCGCGATCTACTAGCTCAACGTAAGCCATCGGTGCAGCATCACCTGCACGGAAGCCCGCTTTAAGAACACGTAGATAACCGCCGTTACGCTCTTTGTAACGAGGGCCAAGAACGGTAAATAATTTACCAACAGTTGCTGCTGAACGAGTACGAGCAAACGCCAAACGACGGTTTGCTACTGTATCGTTTTTAGCTAAAGTGATTAAAGGCTCAGCTACACGACGTAACTCTTTTGCTTTAGGCACAGTTGTTTTGATCAACTCGTGCTCGAACAAAGAGTTAGCCATGTTTTGGAACATCGCTTTACGATGACTGCTTGTACGGCCTAATTTCACACCACTATTACGATGACGCATGGTGATAGTCCTACTTAATTAACGGCTACGATAGGCGAAACGATCGTCCATACGGAGACTAGCCGGTGGCCAGTTCTCTAAACGCATGCCGAGTTGTAAGCCTTTAGAAGCCAGAACATCTTTGATCTCAGTAAGCGATTTTTTACCCAAGTTAGGAGTTTTAAGCAACTCAACTTCGGTACGCTGTACAAGATCACCAATGTAGTAAATGTTTTCTGCTTTCAAACAGTTAGCAGAACGAACAGTTAGCTCTAGATCATCTACTGGGCGAAGCAAGATTGGGTCAACTTCTTCACGAGGCTCTTGAGCAACAGGTGCTTGATCTTTCTGAAGGTCAACGAAGATCGCAATTTGTTGCTGCAAAATAGTTGCAGCTTTGCGGATCGCTTCTTCAGGATCTACAGTACCATTGGTTTCAAGATCAATGATCAGTTTATCAAGGTCAGTACGTTGTTCTACACGCGCGTTTTCCACGGTGTATGAAACACGTTTGATTGGGCTGTAAGAAGCATCTAACTGCAAGCGACCCACTGGGCGAGTTTCGCCTTCTGGGAAGCGTGAATCAGAAGTCTCGTAGCCACGACCTTGAGCCACTTTCAGACGCATTTTCAATGAGCCTGAGGCACTTAAAGTACCGATCAAATGTTCAGGGTTAACCACTTCAACATTATGAGGTAAACGAAGGTCAGCCGCAGTTACGTCGCCTGCACCTTGTTTCTCTAATGTCAAATATGCTTCATTTTGATCGAACAGCTTAATCGACAATCCTTTTAGGTTCAGCAAGAGCTCGACGATGTCCTGCTGCAAGCCTTCCAAAGTACTGTACTCGTGCTCGACCCCTTCAATCTCAACTTCTACCACAGCTGCGCCAGGTAGAGAAGAAAGAAGGATGCGACGTAAAGCATTACCAAGAGTATGACCAAAGCCACGCTCTAATGGTTCTAGAATAACTTTTGCCGAGGTCCCGCTTGCCGCTTCGACCTTGATCGCTTGCGGAGTTAGAAACTCATTTGCAGTACGCGTCATATTGCTTCCTCAAGGATTATTTAGAATACAATTCTACAATCAAGCTTTCGTTGATTTCAGCAGGTAAATCAGAACGATCCGGTGCAGCTTTGAACGTACCTTCTAATTTAGAATGGTCAATTTCCATCCAAGAAGGCATACCACGTTGAGTAGCTAATTCAATTGCGTTTTTGATACGTAATTGTTGCTTAGCGCCTTCGTGAACTGCGATCACATCACCCGCTTTAACTTGGATAGACGCAATGTTAACACGACGGCCATTCAAAGTGATGCTACGGTGAGATACTAACTGACGAGCTTCTGCACGAGTAGAACCGAAACCCATACGATAAACAACGTTATCAAGACGGCTTTCAAGTAGCTTCAACAGGTTTTCACCAGTTGCGCCTTTAACACGAGCAGCTTCTTTATAGTAGTTACTAAATTGACGCTCTAAAACACCGTACATGCGACGTACTTTTTGTTTTTCACGTAATTGTAGTGAGTACTCAGATTGTTTACCACCACGAGCCCCGCCGTGTTGGCCAGGAACTTTCGCATGTTTTTTTGTCTTAACATCAAACGGTTTAACGCCTGATTTAAGTTGCAGGTCTGTCCCTTCGCGACGAGAGAGTTTGCATTTTGGACCAATATAACGAGCCATGAATGTTTCTCCTTACACGCGACGTTTTTTAGGTGGACGGCAACCGTTGTGCGGGATTGGCGTCACATCGGTAATGCTGTTAATTTTATAACCCACTGCACCTAAAGCACGAACCGCAGATTCACGACCAGGACCAGGACCTTTTACAAGGACGTCCAAGTTTTTCAAACCGTAGTCTAAAGCAGCTTTACCAGCAACTTCAGCAGCTACCTGAGCAGCGAACGGAGTTGATTTACGTGATCCACGGAAGCCTTGTCCACCTGAAGTGGCCCAAGCCAGTGCATTACCTTGACGATCGGTAATAGTCACAATGGTGTTATTAAAAGAAGCGTGAATGTGTGCGACACCTTCAGAGACGGTACGAGTGACCTTCTTGCGTGCGCGAGTATCTTTAGCCATCTTTTAGCTTCCAGAAATCTTATTTCTTAATAGGTTTGCGCGGACCTTTACGGGTACGAGCGTTAGTTTTGGTGCGTTGACCGCGGACAGGCAAGCTGCGACGATGACGAAGACCGCGGTAGCAGCCTAAATCCATTAAACGTTTAATGTTCATGGAAATTTCGCGACGTAAATCACCTTCGGTCGGAACCTTAGCAACTTCTGCACGAATCGCGTCAAGCTGAGCGTCATCTAATTCACGGATCTTAGTAGTTGGAGCAATACCAGCAGCAGCTAAGATAGCTTTTGAAGTATGGCGACCAATACCAAAGATATACGTTAGAGAGATAACAGCGTGCTTGTTATCCGGAATGTTTACACCGGCAATACGAGCCATTCAATTTTCTCCAAAAAGGCAGTAGATAATCAACCGCCCCACAAAAATCTTGAGGGGCGGATAATAACCTAATTCGCCTACAGAAATCAACAGGTCTTAATCAGATTAACCTTGACGCTGCTTATGACGAGGTTCTGCGCTACAAATTACGCGGATAACCCCATTACGACGGATAACTTTACAGCTACCACAAATTTTCTTAACAGAAGCTTGTACTTTCATGATGAAACCTCAAGTGCGCTTATCCCTTAGGATGAGCAGTCGTTTTTCTCATTAACGTTTGATTATCGTATTGGTGCGAAGTGAGGTGTGATTGCAGCTGAGCCATAAAGTCCATCACTACTACCACAACAATCAGCAAAGAGGTACCACCCAAATAGAATGGAATACCAAATGAACTTTGCAATACCATCGGCATCAAACAAATGACTGCGATGTAAATCGCGCCAATAAAAGTCAAACGATTGAGAATATGATCTAAGTAACGAGCAGTTTGCTCACCTGGACGTATACCAGGCACGTAAGCTCCGCTGCGTTTCAAGTTCTCTGACACTTCTTTAGGACTAAATACCAGTGCTGTATAGAAGTAACAGAAAAAGATAATTAACGCACCAAAGAGCACCAAATACAACGGCTGACCAGGCGACAATACCAATGCTACATCTTGCAGGCTACGCTTAATAAATCCAGCATTTGGATCTGCACTACCCACCCACTGACCTAAGCTCGCAGGGAACAAAAGCAATGAGCTGGCAAAAATTGCCGGAATCACACCCGCCATATTAATTTTTAATGGCAAATGTGTCTGCTGTGCAGTAAATACACGACGACCTTGTTGTTTTTGGGCGTAGTTTACGGGAATACGACGTTGCGCTTTCTCGATAAATACGATCGCTGCCAAAACACCCAGAGACAACAAACCAAAAATTACCAAGCCAATCAGGCTGGTCTGGCCATTATCTACAGATGAGAAAGATTGCATAATCAGATTAGGCAATCCGGCAACAATACCCGCGAAGATGATCATGGAAATACCATTCCCCACCCCACGCTCGGTAATCTGTTCACCCAACCACATCAAGAACATGGTCCCCGCAACCAGTGAGGTTACTGCAGGAACATAAAAAGCCAAACCAGTATTCAGGGTAATCCCCTGACTGATTAGGCCTGCACACATACCTATCGCCTGTACCAGCGCTAAGAATAATGTACCTTGTCGTGTGTATTGATTAATTTTACGTTTGCCTTGCTCGCCTTCTTTCTTTAAAGCTTCCAGCGAAGGAACCACAGTTGACATCAACTGCACGATAATCGATGCAGAGATGTATGGCATGATCCCGAGAGCAAGAATAGACATTCGTTCTAATGCACCACCAGAAAACATGTTAAACAAACCAAGGATGGTACCTTGGTTTGCATTAAACAAGTTTTCTAACGCAGCATTATTGATGCCTGGTACTGGAATATGCGCTCCTAGTCGAAACACCAACAACGCACCAATGAGAAACATCATTCGACGAATAATTTCACGGTATTTCACATGAAATGGTTGGCCTTTCATCATGTTGACATGACCTGAAGAACTAGGAGTCATAGACACTGGGGATTACTCCTCGACTTTGCCGCCAGCAGCTTCAACAGCAGCTTTAGCGCCTTTAGTCAATGCAACACCTTGAACAGTGAATGCACGAGTAATTTCACCAGAAAGTACGATACGAGCACGGATCATGTCTTTACGTACAACGTTCGCAGCTTTTAAAGTTTCAAGAGACACGATATCGCCTTCAACTTTAGCAAGCTCAGATAAACGTACTTCAGCAGTTTTCAAAGCCAATTGGCTAGTGAAGCCGAATTTAGGCAAACGACGATAAAGTGCTGTTTGACCGCCTTCGAAACCTGGACGAGTACCACCGCTCTTACGTGAGTTTTGACCTTTGACACCACGGCCACCGGTCTTACCAACGCCAGAACCGATACCACGGCCTAAACGAAGGTTGTCACGTTTAGCACCTTCTGCAGGTGCAATTGTATTTAAACGCAGAGTCATGGCTTATTCCTCTACACTAACCATATAGTAGACTTGGTTGATCATACCACGGTTAGAAGGTGTGTCTAACACTTCTACAGTATGACCAATACGACGCAGACCTAAACCTTGCAGGCTAAGCTTGTGATTTTTCAAGCGGTGCGATGCAGATTTAGTCTGGGTAACTTTAATCGTTTTCATGATTGATTACCCTTGAATTTGTTCTACTGAAAGACCACGTTTCGCAGCAACCTTTTCAGGAGTAGTCATATCACGCAAACCATTGAAAGTTGCGTTTACTACGTTAGCAGCGTTAGTAGAACCACGGCATTTAGTCAACACGTTACGTACGCCTACAGCTTCTAGAACTGCACGCATAGCGCCACCAGCAATTACACCTGTACCTTCAGAGGCAGGTTGCATGAATACGCGGCTAGCGCCGTGACGTGCATGAATTGGGTGCTGTAACGTACCATCAACAAGGTCAACAGTAATCATATTGCGACGAGCAGCTTCAAGTGCTTTAGAGATAGCAGCTGGAACTTCACGTGCTTTACCACGACCAAAACCTACGCGACCATTACCATCACCCACAACAGTTAATGCTGTGAAAGAGAAGATACGACCACCCTTAACAACTTTGGCTACACGATCAACGGCAACCAGCTTTTCAACAAGACCTTCGTTTTGTTCAACTTTAGCCATGATTAGAACTCCAAGCCGTTTTCACGAGCAGCATCAGCCAAGGCTTTGATACGACCATGATATTTAAAACCAGAACGGTCAAATGCAACTTTAGTAACACCAGCTGCTTTAGCGCGTTCTGCGATTAAAGCACCTACTTTTTGAGCTGCTTCAACGTTACCAGTTGTACCCGCACGTAGAGTAGCGTCTAAAGTAGAAGCTTGCGCTAATACTTTGCCACCATCTGCAGAGATAACTTGAGCATAGATGTGACGCGGAGTGCGGTTTACACACAAACGAGTCGCACCCAATGCACGGATGTGCAAGCGTGTGCTTTTCGCACGACGCAAACGGGATTGTTTCTTTTCGTTCATAAGAACCTCGCGCCTTATTTCTTCTTAGCTTCTTTACGAAGTACAACTTCGTCAGAATAACGAACACCTTTGCCTTTATATGGCTCTGGTGGACGGTAACCACGGATATCTGCAGCAACCTGTCCTAAAGCTGCTTTATCAGCAGATTTAAGAATGATTTCAGTTGCAGTTGGAGTTTCAGCAGTTACACCTGCAGGAAGTGCATAATCGATCGGATGAGAGAAACCAAGGTTAAGATGAACAACGTCACCTTTAACCGCAGCTTTATAACCAACACCGATAAGCTGTAACTTACGTTCGAAACCTTCGCTAACACCTTTTACAAGGTTGTTAAGCACAGCGCGAGCAGTACCAGCTTGCATCCAAGCGTCTTTCGACTCTTGTACTGGAGCAATAGCTAGAATACCGCCTTCCTGTTTAAGCTCGACCAGCGCATGCAGGTTGAAAGACAATGTACCTTTAGTGCCTTTCACTTCGACCTGCCGGCCGTTCTGAGTAACTGTTACACCGTTAGGTACAGTTACTGGGGCTTTAGCCACACGAGACATGAGGAATCACCTATTAAGAAACAAAAGCAATAACTTCACCACCAACGCCTGCAGCACGTGCAGCGCGATCAGTCATGATGCCTTTGCTTGTAGAAACAATTGCAATACCTAAACCTTGCTTAACGCTAGGAAGTGCATCTTTACCGCGATACTGACGTAGACCTGGACGGCTTACGCGCTTCACAGTTTCGATAACTGGTTTGCCTTCGAAATACTTTAAAGTCAAAGTAAGAGTTGGTTTGCCTTCAGCATCCGCAACTTCTACGTTTGAAATATAACCTTCTTGTTGAAGTAAGTTAGCAATTGCTACTTTCAACTTAGAATTAGGCATAGAAACAGTTTGTTTCTTTGCCATTTGTGCGTTACGAACACGTGTTAGCATGTCGGCAACGGTATCTTGCATACTCATCTATAGTGCTCCTTACCAGCTTGCCTTAACAACGCCA
This sequence comes from Acinetobacter lwoffii, assembly GCF_049367455.1. GTDB lineage: Bacteria > Pseudomonadota > Gammaproteobacteria > Pseudomonadales > Moraxellaceae > Acinetobacter > Acinetobacter lwoffii_W. Next base: position 1,932,877 of record NZ_JBMPXW010000001.1, on the reverse strand, counting down.
GGTACATCACCTTGCATTACTGTTTCACGTAATTTGTTACGGCTTAAACCGAACTTACGGAAGTAACCATGAGGACGACCAGTTAAACCACAACGGTTACGTAGACGTACTGGAGATGCATTACGTGGTAATGCTTGTAATTTCATCATCGCTTCGAAACGTTCTTCGTCTGATGCATTTACGTTTGCAATAACAGCTTTTAATTCAGCACGTTTTGCAGCGTATTTAGCAACAGTAGCTTCGCGTTTCAATTCGCGATTAATCATACCTTTCTTAGCCATATCGACCTCTTATTTGAACGGGAAGCCGAATGCACGCATAAGCGCACGGCCTTCGTCATCGGTGCGAGCAGTCGTAGTAATGGTAATATCCATACCACGAATACGATCAATCTTGTCAAAATCGATTTCAGGGAACATGATTTGTTCCTTAAGACCCATTGAGTAGTTACCACGACCGTCGAATGATTTCGCAGAGAAACCACGGAAGTCACGGATACGAGGGATCGCAATCGAGATCAAACGGTCCAAGAATTCGTACATACGTTCGCCGCGTAAAGTAACTTTACAACCGATCGGCCAACCATCACGGATTTTAAAACCAGCGATTGATTTACGAGCTAACGTAAGTACTGGTTTTTGACCAGCGATAGCTTGCATATCTGAAAGAGCACCATCAAGGAGTTTTTTGTCGGCAGCAGCTGCGCCAACACCCATGTTGATCGTGATTTTAGTGATGCGAGGAATCTCCATCACATTCTTAACGCCCAATACTTCTTGTAATTGAGCTTTAAGTTCGTCGTTGTAACGTGTTTTAAGTCTGGCCATGGCCTATATCAACCTATTACTTCGCTACCGCCACTGATTCACCATTTGATTTGAATACGCGAGTTTTCACGCCATCAATCACTTGGTAACCAACACGGTCAGCCTTTTGGGTTGTAGCATTAAAAACTGCCACGTTTGAAATATGAAGCGAAGCTTCCTGAGTTACAACGCTACCTTCAGCGCCTGTAGCACGGTTCGGCTTCTGATGCTTCTTCACCAAGTTAAGGCCTTCAACCTTAACACGGTCATTAGAAACAGACAGAACAGTACCCTGTTTGCCTTTTTCTTTACCTGCGATCACAATTACTTGATCGCCTTTTTTAATCTTAGCCATGATCGCCTCTTATAGAACTTCAGGAGCCAATGAAATAATTTTCATGAACTGTTCAGTACGAAGTTCACGAGTCACTGGTCCGAAAATACGAGTTGCAATCGGCGCTTTGTTGTTGTTCAAAATAACAGCAGCGTTATCGTCGAAACGAATCACTGAACCGTCTGCACGACGGATACCGAATTTTGTACGAACCACAACCGCATTCATCACGTCACCTTTTTTAACACGTGCGCGTGGAATTGCTTCTTTTACAGTAACTTTAATAATGTCGCCAACAGAAGCATAACGACGATGCGAGCCACCAAGTACTTTAATACATTGTACGCGGCGTGCACCACTGTTGTCTGCTACGTCGAGCATAGTTTCGGTCTGAATCATTGCCCTACTCCAAAACCGAGCAACACCGGTCGAAATTTCGAAAGGCTCAAAGAGTACTCGAAATTGACCGATGATGCAACAAGAACGTTAATTACTCAGCAGCTGCTTCAACAACTTCAACTAGAGTCCAAGACTTAGTTTTAGAAATTGGGCGGCTTTCTTTAATGGTTACAACATCACCAGCTTTCGCTGTGTTGTTCTCATCATGAGCATGTAATTTTGTTGAACGGCGGATTAATTTGCCATACAACGGGTGTTGAACTTGGCGTTCAATAAGAACAACGATAGATTTATCCATCTTGTCGCTTACAACTTTGCCAGTTAACGTGCGGACTGTTTTATCACTCATTGTCCGTTCCCCTGTTTTTCGGTAAGGAGGGTCTTAATACGAGCAATCGTCTGACGAGTAAGTGCAACTTCATGCGATTTACCCAATTGACCAGTTGCTTTCGCCATACGAAGACGGAATTGGTTAAGCTGTTGCTCATCAAGCAAAGCTGTCAACTCTTCTACCGACTTTTCACGTAGATCTTTAGTTTTCATTACATTACCGTCCGAGTCACGATAGCGGTTTTAAACGGAAGCTTAGCTGCTGCAAGCGTAAACGCTTCGCGAGCCAATTCTTCGTTAACACCATCAATTTCGTACAAGACTTTACCTGGTTTGATTTGGCAAACCCAATATTCCACAGAACCTTTACCTTTACCCATACGCACTTCAAGAGGCTTAGAAGTAATCGGCTTGTCCGGGAATACACGGATAAAGATCTTACCACCACGCTTAATACGACGGCTAATTGTACGACGCGCTGCTTCAATTTGACGCGCAGTCATTTGACCACGTTCAACTGATTTAAGTGCAATAGTACCGAAAGATACTGTGCTACCGCGGTGTGCTAGACCAGTGTTACGGCCTTTCTGCACTTTACGGAATTTAGTACGCTTAGGTTGCAACATGGATTATTCTCCTTTTTCAGCAGAACGATCATTGCGACGACCACGACGCTCTTGACCTTCACCACGACCACGACCGCGTTTAGCTGGACGCTCTTCTGCTGGAGCTGGGTTCATGACTTGTTTCATGCCGCCCAAGATCTCACCACGGAAGATCCAAACTTTAACACCGATCGTACCGTAAGTAGTCTCAGCACGCATAGTCGCATAGTCGATATCTGCACGAAGCGTATGTAGAGGTACACGACCTTCACGATACCACTCAGTACGAGCAATCTCAGCACCACCTAAACGGCCTGAAACTTCTACTTTGATACCTTTAGCACCAGCACGCATTGTGTTTTGTACCGCACGCTTCATAGCACGACGGAACATTACACGTTTTTCTAATTGAGAAGCGATCGCTTCAGCAACTAGACGCGCGTCTAAGTCTGGACGATCAATTTCATTGATACTTACTTGCGCAGGAACACCCATGATAGATGTCAATTCGCGTTGTAGTTTCTCAATATCTTCGCCTTTTTTACCGATTACGATACCTGGACGAGCAGTGCTAATAGTTACTTTAGCAGCGCCTGTAGGGCGTTCGATAAGAATGTTGCTGATCATCGCGTTTTTAAGTTTTTTGATCAAAAACTCACGAACTTGAAGATCTTTAAGCAAGTATTCAGCGTATTGTTTCGGATTCGCATACCAGATAGCGTTATGACGTTTCACAACACCTAGGCGGATACCGATTGGATGAACCTTCTGACCCATATCAAACCCCTACCTTAACGGTGATGTGACAAGTACGCTTAGTAATACGATCTGCACGGCCTTTAGCACGTGGCATAATACGTTTCAGGCTCATGCCTTCATCAACGTAGATCGTAGAAACTTTAAGGTCGTCTACATCTAAACTGTTATTGTGTTCAGCGTTTGCAATCGCAGATTCCAACGCTTTCTTAACTAGAACTGCAGCTTTTTTGTTGCTGAAGTTAAGGATGTTAAGAGCGTGCGCAACAGATTTGCCGCGGATAAGATCTGCAACCAAACGAGCTTTTTGTGCCGAGATAGCGGCACCGCGTAATTTAGCAGTTACTTCCATCATAGCACCCATTAACGTTTAGATTTCTTGTCAACACCGTGACCGCGATAGGTACGAGTTGGTGCAAATTCACCAAGCTTGTGACCAACCATGTGCTCAGAAATGATCACAGGAACGTGGTTACGGCCATTGTGTACAGAAATTGTTAAACCAACAAAATCCGGGAGGATCATCGAACGACGCGACCAAGTTTTGATCGGCTTACGGTTATTAGCCGCGATAGCCGCTTCAACCTTAGCGAACAAGTGCGCATCGACGAATGGGCCTTTTTTCAGAGAACGAGGCATTGTCAGATTCCTTTACTTGTTACTTAACGCGACGGTCGCGAATAATCATCTTAGTCGTACGCTTATTGGTACGTGTCTTGTACCCTTTAGCTTTTTGACCCCATGGGCTTACAGGTTGAATACCTTTGTTACGCCCTTCACCACCACCATGTGGATGGTCAACTGGGTTCATCGCCATACCACGAACGGTAGGACGAACACCACGCCAGCGTGATGCACCAGCTTTACCTAGTGAACGAAGGTTGCTTTCTGAGTTAGATACTTCACCTAACACAGCACGGCATTCAACGTGAATTTTACGCATCTCGCCTGAACGCAGACGAACGATAGCGTAAGAACCGTCACGACCCAACAGCTGAACTGAAGTACCAGCTGAACGAGCTAACTGCGCGCCTTTACCGATTTTAAGTTCGATGTTGTGAAGAGTAGAACCGATAGGCATGTTGCGAAGCGGCAAGCAGTTACCTGGACGAATTGGAGCATCGTTACCAGACTGTACTTTATCGCCAGCGCGAAGGCCTTTAGGAGCGATGATATAACGACGCTCACCGTCAGCATACAATACAAGTGCAATGTGTGCAGTACGGTTAGGATCGTATTCGATACGCTCTACAGTTGCAGGAATACCATCTTTGTTACGTTTAAAGTCAACTAGACGGTAGTGCTGCTTGTGACCGCCACCAACGTGACGAGTCGTGATGTGACCGTTGTTATTACGGCCGCCAGTACGTTTTTTAGCTTCAACCAACGGAGAGTATGGTGCGCCTTTGTGAAGGTGATCGTGAACCACTTTCTCTACAAAGCGACGTCCTGGAGACGTTGGCTTACATTTTTGAATAGGCATAATTCTCGTCCTTATTCCGCTGTGCTTTCAGCGGTATCGCCCAAGTCAGCCATTTCAACATCTTGGCCAGCTTTCAGGGTGACGTATGCTTTTTTAACATCAGAACGACGTCCTAATGTTTTACCAAAGCGTTTAGACTTACCTTTAGTGATAGTCGTGTTAACTTTAACAACTTCCACACCAAAGAGTTGTTCCACTGCTTTTTTGATTTCAAGCTTGTTTGCATTTAATGCAACTTTAAACACTTGAACACCAGCAGTTTCACCTAAAACTTGTGCTTTTTCTGAGAATACAGGTCCTTGCAGGACTTGATAGATACGTTCGTTGTTCATCCGAGTTCTACCTCAATTTTCTTAGCAGCAGCTACAGACATAACAACTTTGTCGAACGCAATCAAGCTAACCGGATCGATTGCAGCAGCATCAACCACATCAACGTGTGGAATGTTGCGCGCAGCAAGATACAGGTTCTCATCAACAGCATCAGTAACGATCAATGCGCGAGTCGCATTCAAGTCGTTAAGTTTTGCAAGCAATTCTTTAGTTTTTGGAGCTGCAACAGCAAACTCTTCAACTAAAACTAGGCGATCTTGACGAACAAGTTCAGCTAGGATGCATTGCATAGCACCGCGGTACATTTTACGGTTTACTTTTTGAGACCAGTCTTGTGGACGAGCAGCAAAAGTTTTACCACCGCCAACCCAGATTGGGCTACGAATAGAACCAGCACGAGCGCGGCCAGTACCTTTTTGACGGAATGGCTTGCGACCACCACCAGAAACGTCTGCACGTGATTTCTGAAGCTTTTGAACCTTGACGGCCACCAGCTAAATAAGCTGTAACCACTTGGTGAACAAGAGCTTCATTAAATTCACGACCGAACGCAACTTCTGATAATTCAACAGCAGAGCCGGAAACAGTATTTAAATTCACGTTATTTCCCCTCAGGCCTTGATCGTAGGACGAACGATTACGTCGCCACCAGTAGCACCAGGAACCGCGCCTTTAACAACTAGAACTGAACGTTCTGTGTCGATAGCAACGATCTCAAGACCCTGTGTAGTTACGCGTTCAGCACCTAAATGGCCAGCCATTTTTTTGCCTTTGAATACGCGACCAGGAGTCTGGTTTTGACCAGTAGAACCTAAAACACGGTGAGAAACTGAGTTACCGTGAGTTGCATCTTGCGTACGGAAGTTCCAACGCTTAACACCACCTTGGAAACCTTTACCTTTAGATTGACCAGTTACGTCAACAACTTGACCAACTTGGAACAATTCAACGGTAAGCGTACCACCAACTTCACGACCTTCAAGATCAGCTTCTGTAGCACGGAATTCTTGAACTAGACGACCAGCTGCAACACCCGCTTTCGCGAAGTGGCCTTTCTGAGCGTTAGTTACGCGAGATTCGCGACGTTCACCAGTAGTGATTTGAATCGCTTGATAACCATCAGTTTCAAGCGTTTTGATTTGAGTGATGCGGTTAGGATCAACCTCAATCACTGTAACAGGCACAGAAACACCAGCATCTGTAAAGATACGTGTCATACCGCACTTGCGACCGACTAAACCAATAGCCATGTGCATAAACCTCTAAAAAAGCGGCCTAATTAACTTAGAGTGTTAATTAACCCGAAAGCCTTAACCCAATGCGATCTGAACATCAACACCAGCTGCAAGATCTAACTTCATCAATGCATCTACAGTTTTGTCTGTAGGTTGAACGATGTCGATCAAACGCTTGTAAGTACGGATTTCGTACTGGTCACGCGCGTCTTTGTTTACGTGTGGTGATGTTAAAACGTTAAAACGTTCAATGCGTGTTGGCATTGGAATTGGACCACACACTTGTGCGCCAGTACGTTTTGCGGTTTCTACGATTTCTTGAGCTGATTGATCAATCAGGCGATGATCAAAAGACTTAAGACGGATACGAATTCTCTGGTTAGACATACCAGTAAACTCCAAGCCAAATATATAAAGAATCACTCTTGACGCATCTCACCCCACTTTATGTGGGCAAGTGTCAAGAGCAGTGAAATATCACTAAGGTCATGATCGATGCCACGACTGTAACGATAGTTAACTACTTTATTCGCAGTTAACCCCCTTCCTATTGAAGGGTCGCTTATTATAGCCATTGTTTAATGCATAAGCAAATCTCTTTTATGGTTTTATCCAAGTTTTCAATTTATGACTTAAAACAATAGTTTATTGTGTAAATATTAGGCAGTTTTTGCCAAAACATATTCTATAGCACGATTTAATATCTGATTTCCTTCAATAAATTTTTGCTTCGTGGTTTTTTTTAATTCAAATAAATTTTGCACATATTTTCCTGAAAATTGTGCAAGCTCTCCTTCATTTTCTAAAAACAATTCGAGTGTTTCTGGGGTAATTTCCGGATGAAACTGGAAGCCCAATACATTTCTACCCAACTGGTACATCTGATTACGACAGGCTTCATTTTCTGCCAGATGGACTGCCCCTTTAGGCAATTCAAATGTTTCATTGTGCCATTGCAGAATATTAAACTGCTCCGGCAGGCTAAAACACGTCTCTGGTAGATTCGCCACTCTGTGCACCGTGGTCCACCCCAATTCCTGTTCTGGATTGCGACTAACACCTGCACCCAAAGCATTTGCAATCAACTGCCCACCCAGACACAGGCCAATTGCCGGTTTGCCATGCGAAAGATAGCGACGCAACCAGCGTTTTTCTATTTTTAACCAAGGGAAATTTGCTTCATCATTCACACTCATGGTTCCCCCCATAATGATCAGCAAATCCACCTCTTCCACTGCAGGCAGCGCCTCGATCTCCAGCGGTCGATCCACGGGTAAAGCAAAAAATTCAGTCGCTGTAATGTGCGCCTGATGCTGCTTTAAAAATTCATAACAACTACCAAAACCTTCACCAGCAATATGCTGAAAATAATGCACTTTTAAATACGACTTCATGCTCCTCAACCTATTTTTTTAGCTATATAGATTTAGGTTTTGCAAAAATGAAGCCAACTTTTTATAAGACTTGTTGTTTTTAAACAATTCACAACGTAACTGGCAGTGAGTCACAGATTCTCTTAAGCTAGAGTAATATTTGATTACATTTGAGAGCATTCACGTGAAAAAAAATCCTCAAACAGCGCTCATTCATGCACCACGAAAGGCTCCTCAAGCGATTTCTACCATTCAGCCTCCCCTCTATCGTGCATCGACGATTATCTTTAACAATACCGATGCCCTGTTTAATCGCCATTGGACCGATGACTATGACTATAGTTATGGCACGCATGGCACGCCTACGACCTTTACGCTGGGCGATAACATCGCACAGCTCGAAGGTGGTTTATATCACCTGCTCGCACCGAGTGGTTTATCCGCGATTAATCTTGTGAATTCTTGCTTTTTAAGCCAAGGAGATGAGGTTTGGGTGGCTGACAATATCTATGGTCCAAACATGGAACATTTACGCAATCTGGAAAAGCGTTATGGAATTACGGTTAAGGTCTACAATCCCATAGAGCTTGATACATTTCAGCCTACAGATAAAGCCAAACTGATCTGGCTCGAGGCTGCTGGCTCAGTCACCTTGGAATTTCCGGATCTGGCTGGTTTAGTGAAAAAAGCTCAGGCACACAATATTCTTACTGCGCTGGATAATACCTGGGGCGCAGGTCTGGCTTTTGATGCCTTTGATTTTAGTGAAGAGCATTTAAGTGTAGATATGACGGTACATGCACTGACCAAATATCCAAGCGGCGGGGGTGATATTCTGATGGGCTCGGTGGTTACGCGAGATAAAGCCCTGCATCACAAACTGTTCCGCGCACATGCCATTCAGGGCATTAGTGTTTCTGGTGATGATGTGGCACAGATACAACGCAGTCTGGCTTCGATGCAACTTCGCTATGAACATCAGTCGAAAAGTGCACTGGCATTAATGACATGGCTTCAACAGCAAGCCGAGTTTGTACAGGTGCTGCATCCTGCTGACCCGGACAGCGCAGGCCATCAGTACTGGAAAGAAATTTGCAAGCAAGGTGATAGTGCCGGCCTGGTCAGCGTGATCTTTGACAGCACATACGTAATGCAGGATATCCGGAATTTCTGTGATAGCTTAAAACTGTTTAAGCTAGGCTTTAGTTGGGGTGGCCCTGTCAGTCTGGTCATGCTATATAACTTAAAAGACATGCGTGTGCTGGAACATTCACACTTAAATGACGGCTTGCTGGTTCGTTTCTGTATTGGACTGGAATATCCGGAAGATTTGATTCAAGATATTCAGCATGCACTAGAACAAATGAAAAAACTTAAAAACGAATAATAAATAACAGGAAAAGCTATGGGTAGACCAATTGTTATTGCTAAAAAAACTGCGGATACCACACAGGATATTGTGCTGCATTCCCAACTTGCCAATCGACATGGCTTGATTGCAGGTGCCACTGGTACCGGAAAGACTGTGACTTTAAAAGTATTGGCGGAGAGCTTTTCTCGAATTGGTGTACCTGTATTCCTCGCCGATGCCAAAGGCGATGTGTCCAGCCTGGCCAAAGCAGGTGAAAGCAGCCCCAAGTTTGATGAACGGATTAAAAGTCTCAATATCGAGTCCATTCCTTTTGCAGCCTCACCAGTGGTGTTTTGGGATTTATTTGGCGAACAGGGTCATCCGATTCGCACTACCATTTCTGAAATTGGCCCGCTGCTGCTGGCGCAAATACTGAATCTGAATGACACCCAGGAAGGCGTTTTATCTGCCGTGTTTCGGATTGCCGATGATCAGGGTTTATTGCTGATCGACTTTAAAGATCTGAAAGCGATGCTGAGTTATGTCTCTGAGCATGCGGCTGACTTTAAAGCTGAATATGGCAATCTTTCATCCGCCAGTCTCGGTGCGATTCAACGTAATTTGTTAGCACTGGCTGACCAAGGCGGTGACCAGTTTTTTGGCGAGCCGGCGCTGGATCTGATGGACTTTTTGCAGACGGATAGTCAAGGACGTGGCAATATCAATTTGTTGGCGGCTGACAAGCTGATGAATACGCCTAAGCTATATGCCACGTTCTTACTCTGGATGCTCTCCGAGCTGTTTGAACAGCTTCCCGAAGTCGGCGATCTGGACAAACCTAAACTGGTGTTTTTCTTTGATGAAGCCCATCTTTTATTTGATAATGCCAGCCCTGCCCTGCAAGAAAAAATTGAGCAGGTGGTGCGTCTAATTCGCTCGAAAGGTGTAGGGATTTATTTTGTCACGCAAAATCCGTTGGACTTACCTGAAAGTGTATTAGGCCAGCTCGGCAATCGGGTTCAACATGCTTTGCGGGCTTTCACTCCCAAAGATCAAAAAGCAGTGAAAACCGCAGCAGAGACTTTCCGAGCCAATCCTGAATTTAAAGTCGATCAGGTGATTACCGAACTTGCTGTCGGTGAAGCCCTAATTAGCTGCCTGGATGAAAAAGGCATTCCGCAAATAGTAGAGCGTGGCTGGGTCATGCCGCCGCATTCATCCTTTACACCGATCTCGCTTGAAGAACGCAAGGCTCTCATGCAGCAAAGTATTGTCGCCGGTATTTATGAGCAGCCAGTCGATCGGGATAGCGCCCATGAAATGCTGCAAAACAAGGTCGCAGAACGCCAGCAACAGGCTCAGGCCGCCGAACTTGTCAAACAGCAAAGCAAGGAACAGGAAGCTCTTGCCAAGCAGCAAATTAAAGAACAGGAACGTCTGGCACGAGAACAGCAAAAAGAAGCTGAACGCGCAGCCAAGCAACGAGAAAAACTGACTCAGGATATTGTCGGCACCTTTGCCAAAAGTGCTGCCCGTAGCCTGGGCGGGAGTACTGGGCAGAAAATTGTGCGCGGCTTACTGGGTTCGCTGTTTGGCCGCAAATAATCCCGCTCCTTTTCCGATCATCATCACACTTTTTATGGGATATTTTTATATCCCGTAATTTTTTTATGGTTTTATGACTATGCGCTATTGTAAAGCCATTTTAAAAGATGTAATTTAAATACATCTTTTAAAAAACACCTGTAGACGGCTCTCATGACTCCACAACATATTGAACTTGTACAAGCGACTGTTCCTGTTTTACGTGAAAACGGCGTAGCACTTACCACGTATTTCTATAACCGCATGCTGAAAAACCATCCAGAGTTGAAAAACACCTTCAACATGGATCATCAAAGTACTGGCCGTCAACCACGTGCCTTGGCTGCCGCAGTACTTGCCTATGCCGAAAACATTACCAATCCGGGCGTTTTGGCCAAAGCCATCGAACGCATTACCACTAAACATGTCAGCCTGGATATTCAACCGGATCAATATGCGATTGTCGGTGACAACCTGTTGCACTCGATCAGCGAAGTTTTAGATGTACCCATGGACTCAGACCTGATTGCAGCCTGGAAAGAAGCGTATATGCAACTGGCAGATATTTTGATTGGTGTGGAAAAATCTAAATATGCCACCCTAGCTTCTGAAAATGGTGGCTGGGCGGGCTGGCGCGAATTTGAAGTAGCAGCAGTCAATGATACCGACGCAGGTAAAATCTTTACACTTAAAGCTAAAGATGGTGCAGCGATTGCAAGTGCTGAAGCCGGTGAACATATTTCAGTACGTGTACAGGTGCCTGAACAGCACATTCGTCAACCACAACAGTTTAGCTTTGATCAGGCTCAAAACGAGCAATATCAAATTACTGTGAAAGCGGAAGAAAATCCAACCGCATTCTCGGTTGCACAGACACTGATCGACCACTACAAAGTTGGTGATGTAGTTGAAGTGTCTGCCCCGCTCAAGCTTTAATTGCAAAAACGGTTTAGACTAGCATCAGATTCTGATTAAAAGCTCCATTCGTGGAGCTTTTAACATTCAATTCTTTCATTTTCTAGCTGTTGACGTTATGCAACTCAATAAATTCACTGACTATGCGCTTCGGATTCTGATGTATGTCGCACAGCCACGTGATCTCCCCTATACCATTGCAGAACTTGCCGAGCGATTACAGGTTTCACAAAATCATGCCATGAAAATCGTGCATTTTATGGCGAAACAGGAGTGGCTGATTACCACACGTGGTAAAGGTGGCGGCATACGCTTAAATCCGGCCAGCCTGAGCCTCCAGCTGGGACAGATTGTGCGGATCCTGCAACGCGACAGCAATGTAGTGGAATGCAATAGCCCACCCTGCGTATTACGTCCGACCTGTGGTTTAAAAGGTATTTTAGATGATGCGGTGGAACAGTTTTATAGCAGTCTGGACCAATATGTGCTTAAAGATGTGATTAGGCCACGAAATGCGCGTTTCAGTACAAATTCTCCGATCGGCCTGATTAATCTTTAAAGTCTTCCGGGTCAGGTCTTGTGACTTATTCTTGCAGCAAAGTTCGCTTGCCTGTGCGACTTCCTTTATAATGTTTCATTGTAGATCATTTATTGAAGTTGAGTTATGCACCACAGCAGAGGAAAATCCAAAAACAGTAAGACAGCCCATGCGCCTAAGCAAAAGATCAGCTACGAGAAAAAAGTTGATTCTGCCATTACTGAATATTCTGTGCGCGCACTCAACTGGCTACGCAAAGCCGAATTTTTAATGAGTGCACCCAAACTCAGTCTTTGTGTAGAAGATACAGGCTATGAAATTGCTTTTGCCGGCCGCTCGAATGCGGGTAAGTCTAGTGCGATTAATGCCCTGACCAACCAGAAACAGTTGGCACGTGCATCGAAAAAACCTGGCCGTACCCAGATGATCAACTTTTTCAGCCTGGGTAATCCGGATCAGCGTCTGGTCGACTTACCCGGTTATGGTTATGCGGCTGTGCCTGAAAAAATGAAACTGGTCTGGCAAAAAGAACTGGAAAATTACCTGATTCACCGTCAAAGCTTGCAAGGCCTGGTATTGTTGATGGATATCCGTCATCCCCTGCAACACTTTGATGTAATGATGCTGGAATGGGCTTATTCCCGCCAGTTGTTCGTGCATGTGTTATTGACCAAATCTGACAAACTAAACCGTGGTCCTGCATCCAAAGCCTTGCAGGAAGTCAAAGCGGCATTGAAAAAGATGAAGCTGGATTTCTCGATTCAACTGTTTTCCTCCATGAACAAACAAGGTTTAGAAGAACTGGCCAGCGTCATGGGTGGCCGTTTGAACTTTACCTTAGATCAAGCATCTGAATATGATCTGGACAGCATTCCGGAAGCATCAGCGCATGATTTGAATGAATCTGATGAACCGCTTGAAGAGCTCGAGCTTAGTGAAGCTGATTCTGAGCATGCTGAAGTATCGACTCATGATTTAAATGAAGCTGAAGAACCGCTGGAATTGCTTGAGCAGGATCAATCCGAGCTTAAAGCGGCAGATGAGCTAAATCAGAATAAGCGTTCAGCGGATTAAGACCATATCACCTAAATGATCTGTGATCATTCTTGATTTATTAAAACTCAACGTACAAATAAAAAAGCAGGTCAAATACCTGCTTTTTTTTATTTTTTTAAATGTTTTAGCTATCTTTAGCTTGAAGATCGGGTTCACGCGTATGCCGGTCCACCACCACGCTGATCATCATATCTCCCTGAACATTCACCACTGTACGTACGGTATCCAGTAAACGGTCGATCGGCAACAGAATGGCAATTGCCTCGGCAGGCAAACCTACCGATTGCAAGACCATAATCATAGTCACCATACCGGCACTCGGAATCCCCGGTGCACCTAAGGATGCAATCATCGCAGTCGCGCAGACCACCAGTTGCTGCCCCAGACTCAGATCCAGCCCCATTAAATTGGCAATAAACAGAGCTGCAGCTGCTTCATACAGCGCCGTACCATCCATATTTAACTGGGTCCCAAGTGGAATTACAAAGCCTGCGGTATGTGGGCGTACCCCTAAATTTTCCTGTGCGCATTTCATCGACAGGGGCATGGTGGCCGAACTGGAACTGGTGGCAAAGGCAGTAATCAAGGCAGCACGTGTGCCTTTAAAGAACGTGACCGGATCCATCTTGCCGAAAATCCATAGCAATAAAGGCAAGACCACGATGCCATGAAAAATCGTCGTACCGGTGACTACCGCAGCGAATTCAGCCAGACGACTAAGAACCGAAACATCTTCAGTGGCAATTAATTTGGCCAATAAGGCAAAAATACCGAGTGGTGCCAGTTTCATTACCCAGCCAATCATCAACATCATGATTTCAAAAAACTGGTGACTCAGCTTGCGCACAGTACGGAATTTATCTCCACCTGCGACTAGTGCTACACCCACAAATAAGGCAAAGACTACCACCGCCAAGACATTCCCATCGGCAAATGCTTTAAACGGATTGATCAGGGTATTCTGAATAAAGTTGGTAAAGAAAGAAGATGGCGTAAGCGTATCCGGTGTTTGATGTTGCGCCATGGCATCCTGGAACATCAGCACATCAACACCCTTACCGACATTAAACAAATGCGCACACGCCAGCCCCAAAATGAGTGCTAAGGTGGTGGTGGTCACACAGCACATCAGGGTGATTTTCCAGGTGCGGCTTAGCTGCCCACCCGCCTGCAGATTGGATACGCCGACCACGATCGAGCTAAAAATCAGCGGCACTAACAGCATTTTTAACAAGCCAATAAAAATACTGCTGACGATGCCGATGCCATATAAGCTGATATCAAAAAATGAGGTCTGCGGAAATATCGTCAATAGAAATCCAAACAGCACCCCCAATACGGCGGCAATTAAAATTTGCGTATTTAAGCTCATCTTTTCATGCATTTTTAATATTGATCTTAAGCCGCACTATGCCATGCGAATTCTACAGAATCGAGTAATATTTTATAAACACGGCGTGAGGACATGATATCAAATGGCCATTTTCATCCGGCTTAAAAACAAAAAGCCGAATCAGGGATTCGACTTTTTGAGCAGGAAGAAAAATTACTGTGTTTCGATTTCACGTAAACGGATCAGACCTTCCTGAGAGGTACTGCAGACCAGCTCACCGTTCTGCCACATCCGGCCAAAATTCAGGCCACGCGAACTGGCGCTTTGGGTGGCATCCATATCGTAAAGCATCCACTCATCCGCACGGAACGGTTTATGGAAGTACATGGCATGGTCAATACTGGCACATTGCAAACTTGGCGAGATATAGCTCAGACCATGTGGACGAAGCGCTGTGGTCATAAAGGTAAAATCAGAATAGAAAGCAGCAATAGCCTGATGCAAGGAGATCTGATCGACTTCTGCAGCAATACGGTCATGCGTACGGATATAGTGCGCATAAGACGGTGCTTCAGGTTGAGGCTGGAATGGATTTTGCGGATTGACCGGACGAATTTCCACATGACGATCACGAGTGAAAGATGCACGGACATTTTCCGGAATAAACTCAATAATCTGTTTGATCAGTTCCGCTTCATTTTTCAGGCTTTCTGCCGGTGGATATTCAGGCTCTGAAATCTGGTAATTTAGCCCTTCTTCCTGATGCGCGAAAGACACCATACACATGAAAATGGTACGGCCATGCTGAATAGCGCGCACCTGACGGCTGACAAAGCTCTTGCCGTCACGGATACGATCCACTTCATAAATAATCGGTGCATTGACATCCCCGCCAAACAGAAAATAGGCATGTAATGAATGTGCTGGACGGTCTGTGGTATAAGACGCGGCGCGTAGTGCCTGCCCTAAAACCTGCCCACCGAACACGCGCTTGCCCACCAGATTCCGGCTGATTCCCCGGAAAATGTTTTCTTCTAACTTTTCTAAGCTGAGCAGCTCGACCAGTTCCTGTGTTAAGGCATTCATAAGCAACCTATCTAATATTGGAGATATCCAAAATGGAAAAACGGATCTAAATAATTGATCTGGAATATTCTGCCACAAAATCAGACCGAAACTCTAAAGTTTGCATGACTGTTCTGTCATACTGATGTCATAAGTGACTAGGAAAAGCACCTGCTTTCACGCTAAAATTGAAGCACTTCTGTTGAAGTTGTTAAAAAAAGATATATTGTTTCGCTTTAGAAACCCGCAAAATAAATTCCCTCAGAAGTCCTGTGGTTTTGGTCAGTAAAATTAGGAGCAGCTATGTCCAAGAATGGCTTTGGTCAAATGTATCGCAAGCTTTCAAGTAAGTTACTTGATCTTGTGGTTACCCCTCATGTTCTTGGGGAAGTACCAAGTGAAGTGACAGCACCTAAATCTGATCAGACTGCAGCAGAATCGCAAAAGCTGGTCTGCTACGTTTTACAGAACCATTCACGTAGTAATGCACTGGTTGTCGATGCAGAAACGCGCCGCTTAAAATTGCCGGCTGCACTTGATCCAATGCAACTCGGTAACAGTAAGGAAAAAGCATCAGTACTGTTTTTACAGCATCATGATGAAAATAATCTGCTCAGCTCACCACCGCATGCTTTCCCGCCGCGCCTGTTACGCCTGATTGAAATCCTGGAACAGCATCCTGAACTGGATGTCGAACTGGTACCGGTAACAGTACTTTGGGGACGTGAACCGGAGAAAGAAGATTCCTGGTTTAAGTTATTATTTACCGATACCTGGTCTACACCAAGCCGGGTCAAGCAACTGGTCAATATCGGCCTGCATGGTCGCCAGTCTTATTTAGAGTTTCATGAACCGCAGTCTTTACGCACCTTGATTAACTTTGCCAAAGAGACGCATCCAAATTCAGCGCCGGCCACCTATATTGTCAGCACTTTAAATGATTACCTGGATGGTCAGCGTGAAGTCATTCTCGGGCCGGATCTGTCCGACCGCCGTAATGTCATGCATGGCCTGATCAAGTCACCCGATGTACAGGCGGCGATTCGCAATGACAGTATTCGTAGCAAAATCTCGATGCTGGAATCTGAACGTCGTGCCATCGGTTATCTGAACGAAATCGTTTCCGATTATTCTCATTCTACCGTACGTTTT
The DNA here is from genome assembly GCF_049367455.1 of Acinetobacter lwoffii. Lineage (GTDB taxonomy): Bacteria > Pseudomonadota > Gammaproteobacteria > Pseudomonadales > Moraxellaceae > Acinetobacter > Acinetobacter lwoffii_W. Next base: position 1,916,230 of record NZ_JBMPXW010000001.1, on the reverse strand, counting down.
GCCGACAAGGCCCTGACCCGCTTATGGACCCAACTCTATGACGGCGTAGAAGTGCATAATTTCAGTACCGTGCGTGAACTGGCCAAGGATTATGAAATTGTCTATACCCCATGCCACCGCAGTCACATTGACTATTTGTTATTGTCTTATGTGATCTATCGCCGTGGTTTGATGGTGCCGTACATCGCTGCAGGCGATAACCTGAATATGCCTTTTGTCGGTCAGATTTTACGTGGTGGTGGCGCTTTCTTTATTCGCCGTACTTTCCGCGGCAACGCGCTCTATACTACGGTGTTTAAAGAATATCTGTATAGCGTCCTGTCACGTAATACCCCGCTAGAATATTTTATTGAAGGTGGCCGTTCACGTACCGGTCGTTTGCTACCGCCAAAAACCGGGATGCTGGCAATGACCGTGCATGGTCATTTACGTGGCAAGTCCAAACCGATTGTATTTGTACCGACCTATATCGGCTATGAACGCCTAATGGAAGGTGGTACCTATGTCGGTGAGATGAGTGGTAAGCCAAAAGAAGCCGAGTCTATTTTTGGTATTTTGAAAACCCTGCGCAAGATTGAACGTATTTTTGGCAAGGTGCACCTGAACTTTGGTAAACCGGTATTTCTGGATGATATCCTGAAACAGCATGGTGCAGAAAATATCAAGATCGAAAAGAACGATGATCCGGTTCCACAAGCGGTTTCTGACGCGGTGAATAGCTCTGCACAGGCTATTCTGGAAAATATTAACAGTGCAGTCGTGATCAATCCGGTATCGTTATTATCTTTAATCTTGCTGGCCACGCCAAAACATACGCTGGATGAAGAAATCTGTATCAAACAGCTGGATACCTATCGCACCTTGCTCACCGCCCTGCCTTATGATGAACGCATGCAGGTTACACCGCTGTCAGGCAAAGAAATAATTGCCTATGCAATGAAGCTGAAACTGATCAAACGGGTGAAGCATGTACTGGGAGATATTATTGCGATTGAGGATAATCAGGCGGTTCTGCTGACCTATTTCCGTAATAATATTGTGCATACTTTTATATTGCCATCCCTGATTGCAGCCCTGACTGAACATAACGGCACCATCCGCCGTCATGATGTGATCAATATCAGCAGCACCCTATATCCGTTCCTCAAAGCTGAGCTATTTTTAAAATGGCATGAAGATGAGATTCAAAATCAGGTCAATGCCCATATTGATAGCTTAATTGCCTTGAAACTGATCACGCAAGATGGCGAAAACCTGATTGCACCTGCACCGAATACGGAAGCGCATCATCAGCTCGAAGTTCTGGCTGCACCCGTGACTCAAAGTCTGGAACGTTATTACATGACTTTGGCACTGATTACCCAGCGTGGTTCTGGCAATATCTCGACCCGTCAGGTCGAAGAGCTGAGTTATCTGGTGGGACAGCGCCTGTCTGTGCTATATGAGTTCAACTCACCTGAGTTCTTCGACAAAGCCCTATTCCAGAGCTTTATTAAAGTCTTAACCCAAAAAGGTTATCTGTGTACCAATGAAGACAATGCGATTGTCTTTGATGAGCAGCTAACCAATGTGGCTCAATATGCAGATTTGGTACTGGATGAAGTGAAGCTACAAATGCTGCACCACATCACCGACTTTACGGATGAAGAACTGAAAGAAGCCCTCGATGCGGTTGCAGCTGAACAAGCCAAGAAACGCGCGAAGCGGAAAAAGAAGTAAGTTTAAATTAAATAAAAAGAGAGGCTAAGGCCTCTCTTTTTATTTTAGAATTTATAAAAAGTGAAAATTGGAAAGCTAATGCCATTATTTAAATATGAGTATTCCCTCTCCTGAGCGAGTTTTAAAGCACGGCTTTTAAAACGAAGTGCAAGTGAGGATAGGGAGAGGTCTTTTAAATAAAATCCTCCCCTAACCCCTCCTTTGAAAAGGAGGGGGATTCCTCCCTTTAAAAAGGGAGGCTAGGAGGGATTATTTTTCCTCATCAACCCCAAATAATCCTCATAACAATCTGGATGCTCTAACTCAAATCCCATTTTTTGCATTCGGGTCGCATAAAGCTTCTTACCTGTCACCTGCTCACTTTCTACTTTAAGCAAAGGAAGCCCCATCTGCTTTTGGAACCATTGCAATATTTCATGCATTAATTTTGGATCGTTGTTTGTCACAATATAAGAATTTTCAGGATGTTCCACGTGAATCATCTGTGATAAGAAACGTGATAAATCTTCAATGTGAATCCGGTTGGACCAGTGCAGATTCGGATATCTCAACATCGAGGCGGCCATTTTTTGTAGGCGTTCTACCGATGCTCCATAAATCCCACTTGGACGAATGATGGTACATTTCTCAGGATAAGCAGTGAAATAAGCCTGCTCCATCTGCTGCAAGATTTTGCTCTGAGCATCATTCGGGTGAATTTCAGTTTCGTCATCTACGATTTCACCGGAATTTTGCCCATACACTCGTGTCGATGACACCACCACAATCCGTTTCACCGGATGCTGTTTCAAGGCAGCCACAATAGGTTGAACCGAATCCAGATAAGTTTGCTGATAACCTTCAATCGCACTTTGTTTTGGACTAAGTAATATATAGACCCAGTCAATTGGTGCAACTGCAGTTAAATCCAGTTGATGCACATCCTGAATCAGATGAGTTGCGAATGAATCTGTTTTGGGACTCTGGCTAATTGTGCTAATTTGATGACCTTGCTCAAATAGTTGTTTAGCCACACGTCGGGATGTTTTACCATAACCGATAAATAAAATATGCATTGAGCACCGAATCACAAATCTGGTTGAGGGGACATGGCTGCAGTCCATCAGTTACAAGGCGTTGGCAATGCCGCCGCTGCATTACTCGAAAAACTAAATATCTTCAATACTGATGATTTGCTTTTTCATCTACCACGTGACTATGAAGACCGTAGCACGATCATTCCTATGAATCAATTGAGCGTGGGACGCAGCTATCTGCTGGAAGGCATCGTTAAAGGTGTGGATTTTCCACCTGGCAAACGCAAATCCATGGCTGTGCTGCTGGATGATGATTTTGGCAAAGTCACTTTACGTTTTTATCATATTTATAAAGGTATTACCGACCGCTGCAAACTAGGTAACCGTTTAAGAATTTTTGGTGAAGTGCGGGTCGGTGCGCGCGGTCTGGAAATGTATCATCCCGAACTGCAAGTCATTACTGAGGACACACCTTTACCTCAAACCCAGCTCACGGCAATTTATCCGGCGACTGAAGGCCTGACCCAGCCAAAAATACGGGATTATATTCAGCAGGCCTTGGCTCAATACAGCGATCATCTGCCTGAATTGCTGCCAGCAAAATTTAGCAATGGTTATGCGCTGAAACAGGCACTGGAATATATCCATCACCCGCCAGTCAATGCCAATATGCTGCAACTAGCACAAGGCTCACATCCTGCACAGCAGCGCCTGATCTTTGAAGAACTGGTAGCGCATCAGATCAGCCTATTGACACGTCGGGCCTTCATCCAGCAGGTCGAAGCGCCTTCATTTGCGCCCAGTCAGACCTATGCCAAACAGCTTTTAGCCAGTCTGGCGTTTGAAATGACCGCTGCGCAAAAACGTGTATCCAGAGAAATTGCACAGGATTTAACAAGCAATAAACCGATGTTGCGTCTGGTGCAAGGCGATGTCGGCGCGGGTAAAACCCTAGTGGCCGGTGTCGCAGCCTGCCATGCCTTAGAGGAAGGCTGGCAAGTGGCCTTGATGGCACCGACCGAGATTCTGGCCGAGCAGCATTATCTAAACTTTAAACGCTGGTTTGAGCCTTTGGGCTTAAATGTGGCCTGGCTTTCCGGCAAGCAGAAAGGCAAAGCCCGCGCCGCAGCAGAACAGGTGATTCGGGACGGGAGCGCCCATCTGGTGATCGGTACCCATGCCCTGTTTCAGGAAAATGTCGAGTTTGCCAAACTGGGTCTGGTGATTATTGATGAACAGCATCGCTTTGGTGTGGATCAGCGCCTTGCACTCAGAAATAAAGGGCTAGATGGTATGTCTCCGCATCAACTGGTGATGACTGCGACTCCGATTCCCCGCACACTGGCCATGTCTGCCTATGGTGATCTGGATACCTCAGTAATTGATGAGCTGCCGCCGGGCCGTACCCCGATTCAGACCGTGACCATTCCATTAGATCGACGCGAAGAAGTCTTGCAACGGATTGCCAGCAACTGTGCTGAAGGTAAGCAGGCATATTGGGTGTGTACACTGGTAGAACAGTCCGAAACCCTGGATGCTCAGGCCGCAGAAGCGACCTTTGCCGAAATTCGCGAGCGCTTTCCTGCGCTGAATATCGGACTGGTACATGGCAAGATGAAAGCCGATGAAAAACAGGCGGTAATGCAGCAGTTTAAAAATAATGAATTACAGCTCCTGATTGCCACCACCGTGATCGAAGTCGGGGTAGATGTACCCAATGCTTCCATCATGGTAATTGAAAATGCTGAACGTCTGGGCCTATCTCAATTGCATCAGTTACGGGGCCGGGTCGGTCGTGGCGCCAAAGCCAGTTTCTGTGCCCTACTGTATAAACATCCGCTGTCTCAAAATGGTCAGGAACGCTTAAGAATCATGCGCGAAACCAATGATGGTTTCATGATTGCCGAGAAAGACCTGGAATTGCGTGGCCCAGGTGAACTGCTTGGAACCAAACAGACTGGCGACATGAATTTCCGTGTGGCCAAACTGGAACGTGATGATCACCTGCTCAATCAGGCACATTATGTGGCCCAGCAGATGCTCAAGGATTATCCCGATCAGGCGGAGGCATTATTGCAACGCTGGCTACCGGAAGCACCGCGCTATGCCTATGTTTAAATTACTGCAACACGGAAAATCCTGGCTGAGCTGCTTACAGCCCTGTCAGCTCTGTCTAACCGATCATCAAACCATTCATTCAGTCTGTGAAGATTGCTGGCGACAATTACCCTGGGCACATCAAACCATTCAACGGCAGGAAATGCAGTTCCAGATTGCCTGCGACTATGCTTACCCGATGGACCGGCTGATTCAACTGTTTAAATATGAACAGAAGCTGCATTTGCAAAATTTACTGGCAGGTGTGCTGTTAAGTTTAGACCTACCTAAAGTCAGTGCGATAGTACCGATGCCGATCTCGAATGAGCGTCTGGCTGAGCGCGGTTATAATCAATCTCTAGTGCTGGCCAAACATGTGGCAAAACAGTTGAATGTACCCATCTGGCAACCTGTTCGACGAATGAAACAACACTCGCAAAAGGGCCTAAGCCGGCTGGAGCGGATTGAAGACATCCAATCACAATTCCAGATCAGTACCATTTCCAAGCTGCGTTACCGTCGGGTGCTGATTATTGATGATGTGGTGACGACCGGCAGCTCGATTCGAGCACTGAGCCAAACACTTGAACAACTGGGCTGTCAAAAAGTTTATGCAGCCTGTCTGGCAGGTGCTCAAATCTGAAAATTTAAGCTTGGGCGAGTAACTGCGACTTCACCCAAGGAATCACAATTTCAGTGGTCAAGGGTGCGAGTCGTAGCTCTTTTTCATCCAGATCGACCCATTTCATTTCGGCAATTTCCGCTTCAATTTTTGGTGCTTGATCCAGACTTACCCAATAGACATAACTCACCAGTTGATGATCTGGTTCATTCGCCGTCTTGGTTTCAAAACGCCCAATGAATTGCTGAATCTGTGCCTGTGTGCCAATTTCTTCCTGAATTTCACGCAACATCGTTGCTTCTGGTGCTTCATTTGGCTCCAGCTTGCCACCAACCTGCATAAAGCAGGACGTCCCTTTTTTACGAACCACCAGCAGTTGCTGCGCTTCATTTAAAATAATGGCTGCAGCCACCGTAATCACTTTCATTTATTTTCTACAAATCATGCTGTGGACAGCTTATTTTACAAGATCGGTCTGATCGACCATACCCCATTTCGCTTCAGGCGGCTGATAACTTTCAAACTGGCGCAAAATATCATCCAGATTATCACTCACAATTAAAGCATCGCTAAAGCGCGCTTTGGTAAAACCTTTCTCAGTCGTCATATGGATAAATTTGAGTAAATCATCATAGAAACCATCTACATTTAAAAAAGCACAAGGTTTTTTATGAATTCCCAACTGTGCCCAGGTCCATTGTTCAAAAATTTCTTCCAGCGTTCCTGCACCACCCGGAATGGTAATAAATCCCTGTGCCAGTTCCGACATGCGGGTTTTACGTTCATGCATATTATCGACCACAAATAGCTCGGTAATATGCGGATGCGCCAGTTCACGATTGACGAGCTGTCTTGGAATTACGCCAATCACCTTGCCACCAGCAGCCAAAGCACTATCAGCAACAATGCCCATTAAACCGGAGCGACCACCGCCATAGACTAGCGTCTGATGCCTTGCTGCCAAGGTTTGGCCAACTTTTTCGGCAATCTGGGCATAGAGAGGATCCGAGCCCAGTGCTGAACCACAAAAAATTGCGATAGAATTCATCATTTCACTCTCCAATTGACGCTATATTGTACGAAATCGCTGCAAGCGCGCTTTTTCCAAAAATAACTGCTTAATATCAGTGTTTTTATTCAATTCCTTGTCTAAAATACACCCATTCCAATTCACATACTGCGCCAGGGAGAAAAGACAGCATGCTTGAAGCCTTTTACGCCACAGAGCGCGGTAGCTTAGAAGATATCACGATTAACGGTGATTTCGACCTGCATCCAGATTTAGTATGGCTTGATCTGATTGCACCTTCACAAGAAGAGCAGCAATGGATTCTAGATGCCTATTCGCAAAACTTACCGACCTTAAAATCGCTGGAAGATATTTCCTCGAGTGCCCGATTTTACCGTGATGATGACGGCATTTTGCATATCAGTACCTATTTTTTAACCAAAAATAAAAACTATCAGGTCGAGAACGAAAACGAAGATGAATCCAGCATGCTGGCGACGGTACAAACCGTAGCATTCATTCTGCATAAGGACCGTCTGTTTACCTTGCGTGGCGAAAAGCTGGTGGCCTTTCGTGCCTTCCGTGCCCGTGCGCGCCGCAATGATTATGAAATCGATTATAAAGATCCGACTTGGATTTTATTGGGTCTGCTCGAAGCCAAACTAGATGAACTGGCCGACATTCTAGAAGATGTACATAAAGATTTAGAGAAATATTCAACTGAAGTGTTGAATAACCGCCATCGTGAGCAGATTCTCGATCTGGATGACATGATTACCCGGCTAGCTCAACTGGAAGATATGCTCGGTAAAGCGCAGCTCTGTCTGATCGATTTACGTCGTGTTCTAACTTTCCTGTCTCGTCCACGCGCCTTGGGTAGTCATATTTATGATGCGGATATCCGAGAACTCAGTGAAGATGTGCGCTCGCTGGTGGAGCATGATGCCTTCCTGTTCCAGAAAGTGCGCTTCCTGCTCGATACCACGTCCGGATTCATTAACACGGAACAGAACGATACGATTCGTCGATTCTCGATCTTGCCAAGTATGCTTGCGCCACCGATGCTGATCGCCAGTATTTATGGCATGAATATCGAAGTTCTGCCTTTTGCACAAGGCACCATGAGCTTCATTATGGTCAGTATCATTTTGATCGGCTTTTTGATTGGGCCATTGATTTACTTTAGATGGAAGAAGTGGATTTAATTTCTTCACCCTCTCTCTAACTCTCTCCCATAGGGAGAGAGGACTTCCAATATTTATTGAGATAGTAGTTTTTAAAAATCATCATTTCTATCCATAAAGTTAGAGAGGAAGTTCCCTCTCCTTTTAGGAGAGGGTTAGGGTGAGGTCATATTTTAATCCTTCCTAACGTCCTTTTGATAAAGGAAGGACTTTACTTTTAAAATGTATCAACAATAAATAAAAAAGCACCTTTCGGTGCTTTTTTATTTACTGAATGATCTGTAAATCATCCTGTAAATGACAGGCCTGAATGATATTCATCATTTTAGCAGGAACAGCTTTAAACTGTAGTCCTTGCGCTTGAGGAGTTTGGCGCAACCAGCGCACCAATACCGCCAAAGCCAAAGTACTGCCACTTTCAAGCCCAGCCAAGTTAACCACAAGCGGAAACTGGTTCTTTGACTGGATTAGCCGCAAGCCATCTAAGTAATAGTCCTGCGCATTGTCATAGTCAATTTTGCCTGAAACCTGTAATTCCTGATCCTTGAATGTAATCACGGCTCACCTGTCTGATTATTTCTTGTCGATTGCAGCTTCTGCATCCGGTTTGAAGTTAGCAATGGCTTTATCTATATTACCGCCATTACGTTTGACTGTCGCAGCAAACTGGTTACGGAATTGCAAACCTAGATCAATACCCGATACGTTGATGTTGCGGATTTTCCATTGTGAACCTTTGTCCACCAGCTGGAACGCCACTGGAATTTTCTCGCCTTTATTATTAAAGTCGATGGTTACAACAGGATTTTTGCTATTGCTGGCCTTGTACGGACGCACGCTATAGGTCTGATTGCTGAACTTGGAAAATGCAGAACCATAATTTTCAATGAGCGTTTCACGGAAATTCTTTTCAAACTGCGCGCGCTGTGCAGCAGTACTATACTGGTTCGTCGCATAAGTCCCCATCACAATACGCGTGAAAGACTGTGAATCAATGTATGGATCCAGATTCTGGCGGACAATCGCTTTTACCAGCGCAGGATTGTTCTGCAATTTTGCGTTATCAGCTTTGAGGCGCTCAATCAAACCATCTGCCACTTTTTTAATAAAAGCAGGTGGTGCTTCAGACGGTGCAGCAAACACTGTACCAGCAACCATTGTTGAAAGAATGCTTGCTGCAAGCGTTTGTTTTACTAAAGTCTTCACTGAAATCTCCTCAATCTATTATTCAACAAATGCAGGTTCTGCATCAGTCGATTCTGAAACTGTCACCTGTTCTGGGGCAGTTTCTTGACTATCTGACGATTTACCGGCACCGCCAGTAATGAACTTCGTCACTAAATCTTCAATTTCCATGGTGCCTTGGGTATTGGCAATCTGATCACCGCGTTTCAAATAGTTCAGACCACCACCTGGAATAATTTTCAGGTATTTTTCACCCAATAACCCATTGGTCGCTACCATAATATAAGCATCCTCATCAATATTGGTGATGGATTTCATGTTAGCTAAGAGTTGTTTTTCCATGTCTTTTTGTTGCGCAGGGGTAGCTGCAGTATAGTCCGAACTATAACGTAACTCTTCCAGCGCTTCCTGCTGAACCTGCTTTAACTGTTCAGCATTAAACGAGGTCAATGAACCATCCAAGGTCATATGCACGGTCGCCAGACGCGTCACTGGATCCAAGGTAATATCATCCACCTGCCCTACTTTCACACCACTTAATGCCACTTTGGCACGCGGCTTGATCCCATTCACATTTTCAAAAGTCGCTGTCATTTTATAGCTGTCGGAAATATTATGTCCGACCAGCCCACTGACACGCATCGCCAGGAAAAATAAGGCAATACCAAACAAAATAACAAAAACACCAACGGCCAGCTCACTAGTACGTGATTTCATTAAACACCTCCGAACATGACCGCAGTCAACACAAAGTCAAAGCCTAAAACGCACAGTGAAGAATACACGACTGTACGCGTTGTAGAAGTTGCAATACCTTCCGATGTCGGGACACAGGCATAGCCTTGGTATACCGCAATCCAGGTACAAATTAATGCGAATACAAAACTTTTAATAATGGTGCCATTTAAGACATCTTTATAGAATTGCACGCTGCTTTCCATGCCGCTCCAATAAGCTCCTTCATCGGCACCCAGAAAATCTACGCCGACCATTTTTCCGCCCATAATGCCGACTGCGGCAAAGATGACGGAAAGCATTGGCAAGCTAAAAATCCCTGCCCAAAGACGCGGCGAAATTACCCGCTTCAATGGATCGACACCGATCATTTCCATACTGGACAATTGCTCAGTGGCTTTCATCAGACCAATTTCAGCAGTCAAGGCTGAACCGGCACGTCCCGCAAACAGCAAAGCAGCGACCACAGGTGCCAGTTCACGCAGCAAGGTCAGCGCGACTGCTGTTCCTAGCATCGACTCACTACCAAAGGTCGACAAGATGCTGAACATCTGCAAACCAAGCACGGCTCCAATAAACAGGCCAGAAACCACAATAATCAGCAGGGACAACACCCCAACCCGATACATCTGATAAACGAACAGCTTTACGCCAAGCCAGGTCGGCATGGAAAATAAAATCTGCAACAGCATCAGGGTCGCGACCCCAATCCCCTGTACACGTTCAATAACGCGTCTACCTAATGCGGCAATTGCATTCATGAACGAACCTCATCACTTAAATAAGCTTGATGACTAAACTGATAATCCACTGGACCTTCTACCGAACCGGTCAGAAATTGCTGTACAAAAGCAGACGGATGCGCTTTCAGCTCTGCCGGTGTGCCCTCGCCCTGAATTTTGCCTTCTGCCACCACATAGATGTAGTCTGCAATTGATAAAGTTTCTGCAACATCATGCGAGACAATAATTGTGGTTAAGTCCAGTGCTTCACGTAATGAACGGATCAGACGAGTCAAAACGCCCATCACAATCGGATCTTGTCCGGCAAAGGGTTCATCGTACATGATCAGCTCAGGATCCAGCGCAATCGCACGGGCCAAAGCCACGCGTCGGTTCATACCACCGGATAGTTCAGACGGCATCATCTGTTCTGCACCACGTAAACCGACTGATTCCAGCTTCAGTGCCACGATTTCCTTAATCAGATGTTCCGGCAATTTAGTATGTGCTCGAATCGGAAATGCGACATTTTCATACACGCTCATATCGGTAAACAAAGCACCGCTCTGAAACAACATACCCATCCGTGCACGTGCTGAAAAAAGTTCGGAACGTGACATCGTGGCAATATCCTTGCCGTCCAATAAAACCTGACCGTGCTCAGGAACCAGCTGCCCACCAATCAGTCTTAATAAGGTGGTTTTACCAGTACCAGATGGTCCCATAATGGCGGTAATCTGCCCACGACGAATATTTAAACTCACGTCGTCATAAATCACGCGCTCACCCCGCTTGAAGCTCAGATTCTTGACTTCAATCAGAGATTGAGTATCTCGCGCTGTTTGATTTTTCATAGCTGAGTTTATTCCTGCATTTTTTCAGCATGCATACTATAAAGGAACGAAGTTCAAAATGTTAGCAGTTGAAAAAGGTGGTTTAATATCATAAAAAATGACAACAATGGATTATTTCGTATTTTTTATAATAAAAATATGTACTTAAGCTTGAAGCAGGTACATTGATTAATTAAAAAGACTGTATAAATAATAGATAATATTACATAAAATCAAAGTCAATGCGATATATGGCATATACACCTCTATCAATTGAGATCGAACACCTAAGCTTTTCATATTAATAATTATCATAACCCTGAAAAAATATGATTTAGTAGACATTTTACGTTAAAAAGCAAAAAACTCAATGCATAAAAAAACCGGTATTTCTACCGGTTTTTTATCTTCATCTAGCGATTAAAATTAGTCGTTAAACTTACGACGTGGACGATCTTCACCACCGAACGAACGTTCACCACGTGGTTTGTCATCAAAGTTGCGACGTACTGGACGATCACCGAAATCACGTTTCGGACGGTCATCACCAAATGAACGCGCTGGACGATCACCGAAACCACCTTCACGACGTGGAGCAGGACGATCACCAAAATCACGTTTTGGACGATCACCATAACCACCTTCACGAGCTGGTTTGTAGTCTACACGGTTACCACGGTTGTCATCATTAGAACGAGGACGGTCACCAAAACCACCTTCACGACGTGGAGCTGGACGATCACCGAAGTCACGCTTTGGACGGTCATCAAACGAACGTTGTGGACGATCACCAAAACCGCCTTCACGACGTGGAGCTGGACGATCACCAAAGTCACGCTTTGGACGGTCATCAAACGAACGTTGTGGACGATCACCGAAACCGCCTTCACGACGTGGAGCTGGACGATCACCGAAGTCACGACGTGGACGATCTTCGCCAAATGCTGGACGTTCGCCACGAGGTTTGTCATCGAAGCTACGACGTGGACGATCATCACCGCCTTCACGACGTTTGAAGTTGCTTTCGCCTTCAAAACGACGACCACCACCGAAACCACCACGACCGCCATCACGACGACCGCCATCACGGCCACGACCGCGACCAGCGCCATCACGGCTACCACGTGCAGGAGGTGGAGATGGCTCAAGACCTTCAATTTCAGATACGTTTAGACGCGCATCAAGGAAGTCTTCTAAAGCACGGATTTTACCGCGTTCACGGTAAGTCGCCAAAGTAATGGCTTTACCAGTACGACCCGCACGACCTGTACGACCGATACGGTGTACATAGTCTTCATTCTTCATTGGAAGACCGAAGTTAATTACGTGTGAAATAGTTGGTACGTCAAGACCACGCGCTGCAACGTCAGTTGCAACCAAGATCTTCGCACGACCTTCACGGATGCTGCGTAAACGACGGTTACGAACAGTTTGTGGCATAGCACCGTGAAGTGCTACAACTGATAGACCTGCTTCAGCAAGTTCTTCAGCCAACATATCTGTGTCTTCTTGAGTTGACGCAAATACTACTGCTTGATCAACGTCTTCTTCGTTTAACCAGTGAGTAAGAAGTTTTTTCTTGTGCTCGAAACCGTCAGTCCAATGCAAAGTCTGAGTAATATCAGTATTTGTAGAGTGACCAGTTTCGATCGAAATACGCATTGGGTCATTCATCATGCGTTCTGCAAGTGTAATGATACGTGGTGCAAAAGTCGCAGAGAACATAAGAGTTTGTTTGCGGTTTGCAGCCAACTCACCAATTGCTTCTAAGTCTTCAGAGAAACCCAGGTCAAGCATACGGTCAGCTTCATCGACGATTAATGCGTCAACTTTATCCAATTTGATTTGACGACGATTCACCAAGTCAAGTAAACGACCTGGAGTTGCAACAACAACTTGCGCGCCTTTTAACTGTTGAATTTGCTTACCAAAAGGCATACCGCCCATGATTGCGGCAATACGCACGCCTTTCATGTGACGTACAAATGCAATCGCGTCTTGACATACCTGTTGTGCCAATTCACGAGTCGGTGAAATCACCAAAATATTCGGTTGAGTAACCGCTTTCATACGGTCTTTAAACGGTACTAATGTATCTTGGTTTGCCAACGCATTTAACGTAGGAAGTAAGAATGCAGCAGTTTTACCAGAACCTGTTTGGCTTGACACAAGAAGGTCTTTGCCTTCAAGCGCAGCTGGAATCGCTTGTTCTTGTACAGGAGTAGGAGTAGTAAAGCCTAAAGCGTCGAGAGCCTGTGTTAGAGATTCGTCGAGGGAAAAATCAGCAAAAGTTTTGCTCATAGAGAGTATTCACCCTGAAGTGGGTGCTCCATTTAATAAATAACAATTATGGACATCGGCAAAAAGCGGCACAGCAAATAATACTGAAAATATTAGGATTCAGCAGCGATCCGAGTAACGACGATGTGGATATAACGCACGCATGATTACGGCCGCAAACCTGAAGGAATCGCTTAAGCGATTGGGGCGCGAAGGATATGTCCTCTCTATGGACAGCACGCGCATACAATGATTAGAAGATAGTGTTCAGGTAAAGAACAGAAATTAAGTGCGTGGCAGAATTATAGCAGAATATTTCACAATGTCATTAAGTTTTAAAACTAATTTTCCTTATTCACAATTTATCTATATATTTCTAATACTTAAAATATAATAAAAAATGTAACAGATGGTATAAAAAGTCACTTTTCGCCAATTCACCTGATATTTCCAGTATTCAAGCAAACATCAATACCCCTATACCAGTCTCTCGCGACTTAAATTTCCGTGCATAAAAAAGGCATCCCGAAGGACGCCTTTTCTCAATATTAGATCTGATTCATCTAAACCCGATTATTTTGCTGCTTCGCCCCAAGCAGGAACAACTGCTTGCATTAAAGGCTTAAGCATTTTCATTGAACAAGCCAAAACTTGACCATTTTCCATAGAGTCGCTACCACCACGTGCATCAACTACAGTACCGCCTGCTTCTTTCACGATCAATTCGCCAGCTGCGATATCCCAAGGCTTTAAACCAAGTTCGAAATAACCATCGAAACGACCTGCAGCAACATAGGCTAAATCCAATGCTGCAGAACCTGAACGACGATATTGCGCGCCAGCTTCAGTTACGTTTAATAGGGTTTGAAAATGATTCTTTGCATAAGACACAACTTCGCCATTACGCTTGGCACGATAAGCGTGACCAACAGCCATAAAGGTATTTTCCAAGCTGTCTTTAACATTCACACGAATACGGCGCTGGTTCATCATGGCACCACGACCACGACTGGCAGAGAATAGCTCATCTTTCACCGGGTCATAAATCACCCCGTGTTGAGTAATGCCTTTGTGCTGAACTGCGATAGAGATACAGAAATGCGGGAAACCGTTAATGAAGTTTAAAGTACCATCTAGCGGATCGATCACCCAACACCAATCGGCGTCATGACCTTTACCTTCCTGATAGCCAAACTCTTCACCAAGGAAACTGTGATTTTTATAGCTTTTACGTAGGGTATCGATGGTCAACTGTTCCAAATAACGATCTACACGCGTTACCGGACCATCAATTCCTTTTTCTTCGACTTGTAGATCGAGTTTATGACGATTCTGATGCGCTTTTAAAAGCTCTTGACCAACTAACTGAGCCGCACGCGCAGCCATCACCACCATAGGTTCCATTGAACACCCACTACAAATTTGAAGACACTGATAAAGAATAATGCATAAAAGCCCCGATATCTTAGCAAATATCAGGGCTTTTTTGGGAAAAATGTGTCTAAAATTTTTAAGATATTATGACAAGACGCTTTGCCCCAGGCTGGACCAAGCCTGATTGATCGATTTTTCAATGCCTTGCGCATCCAGACCCGCTTGCTGCAACATCTGTGCATGGGTCGCTTGCGCCATAAACGTATCATCCAGACCCAGATTCAACATCGGTTTGACAATCTGTGCTTCTGCCAGATATTCATTCACGGCACTACCTGCACCGCCCATCACTGCATGTTCTTCCACCGTGACAAACAGACTGGTGCTTAAAGCGAGATCATCGAGCATTTGAGTATCCAGTGGTTTGACAAAACGCATGTTAACCACACGCACGCCAATCTCATGTTTCACGGCAAATGCTTCAGCAGCGTCGACTGCAGCCTGTACCCGGCTACCAAATGCCAGTACAGAAATATATTCATCATACTGCCCATTAAAGCTGGCCACAATTTCCGCCTGACCGATCGGAATCTCGATCATCTTTTGCTGGATATCGACGCCCAGTCCATTGCCACGCGGATAACGTACCGCTGCCGGCCCTGGATACAAATACGCTGTATGCAGCATTTGACGGCATTCATTTTCGTCTTTCGGCGCCATGATCACGATATTCGGGATAGTACGCATATAGGCATAGTCATAAGCACCGGCATGCGTCGGGCCATCTTCACCAACCAGACCGGCACGATCAATACCGAAAGTAACATCCAGATTCTGCAAAGCCACGTCATGTACCAGTTGATCATAACCGCGTTGTAAGAACGTCGAGTAAATCGCAACCACCGGTTTCAAGCCTTCACAAGCCATGCCGGCAGCCAAGGTAACTGCATGCTGTTCGGCAATCGCGACATCAAAGAAACGTTCTGGATATTCTTTGGCAAACTTCACCATGCCTGAGCCTTCGCACATCGCAGGTGTGATTGCGAGTAATCGCGAGTCTTGTGCCGCTTCATCGCAAAGCCATTGCCCAAATACATCCGAATATTTCGGTGCAGTATTGCTGGCAGCAACGGCATTGAGTTTGCTAATCGCGTGATATTTGATTTGATCGGATTCTGCCGGAGCAAAGCCTTTGCCTTTCTTGGTATAGATATGAATCAGGCGGGGGCCTTTACGCTTTTTCAGCGCATTAAAGACATGCACCAGCTGTTTGACATCATGACCGTCATAAGGACCAAAATAGTCAAAGCCAATAGCTTTAAACAGGTTGTCTGCTGCATCGGTCGCTGCACTGTGCAAACGCGAGTCATACAACCATTCCGGATGTGGCTGTACATAGGCCTCACCCTGCTCGGTAACATTAACGAATTCACCGCGCTCCCAAATTGCGGCTAAATGCTTGGCAAAACCACCGGTACTGCAAGAAATCGACATATCATTATCGTTCAGCACCACCATCAGATCAGCACTGTGTGCCACGGCATCATTCAAGGCTTCAAAGGCCATACCCGCTGTCATGGCACCATCACCAATAATCGACACAACTTCACAGGGATTATTCTGATAACGACGTGCCAGCGCCATACCTAGGCCAGCAGAAATCGCCGTCGAAGAATGCCCTACCCCAAAGGTATCAAATTCAGATTCTTCACGAGCCGGGAACGCAGCCAGACCATCTTTGGCACGAATCGTGGTGAGCTGTTCACGACGACCAGTCAATGCTTTATGCGGATAGGCTTGATGACCTACATCCCAGATCAGGCGATCATGTGGCGTATTAAAACAATAGTGTAAGGCCACGGTGAGCTCAATCACACCGAGGTTAGCACCAAAATGTCCGCCACTTTGCCCGGCAGCATACAAAATGAATTGACGTAACTCATCCGCCACTTGTTCTAGCTGGCTTTGCTCGAGTGCACGCAGTTGCTCAGGATGATTGATCGCATCAAGCAACGGTGTTACAGGGCGTTGAGTTGGGATTTCTGTATACAGCATATTATGGCAAAGCCTTCTAAAGCCTGGCAAATCTAAAGCTAGGTCAATGGGGAGTACCCGATCATATAGCTGAATTGTAGCAGCTTCAATTCAGCTACGCTTCTAGCGATGCAATATTAAACAATGATCTCGTCGGGGTGAAAAATTGCAGCCTACGATTATCCTGAATAATCTTACTATTTATCAACTATTATCGTTCGCTTTCTACAAAAAAGAAAATCTATTGCAGAATTTCGACTTTGCAATTCTACCAATGTTCAAGCATTACGCTATACTTTAGCCAATTTCAGGATTTAACGGGTTCAGCTGTGCCAATCGAATTTGTCGCAACGTCAAGATTACCTACCGCTCACGGTCAATTTAAAATTACTGTATTTCAAGACCCTAAGACTGGCGAAGAACATGTCGCACTTTCCAAAGGACTTGAAGAAGTATCAGATGAGCCGGTGGTGGTGCGTGTACATTCTGAATGTTTAACCGGTGACGCCTTTGCTTCACTCAAATGCGACTGTGGCCCGCAATTGCAAGCGACTTTAAAACTGATCAATGAATTGGGCCGCGGAGTCATTCTGTATTTGCGTCAGGAAGGTCGTGGCATTGGCCTGACCAATAAAATTCGCGCTTATGCTCTGCAAGATCAGGGACATGACACCGTAGATGCCAATTTAATGCTGAACCTGCCCGCAGATGCACGCCAGTATGATATGTGTAGCATCATGCTGGATCATTTACAGGTGAAAGCAGTACGCCTGGTGACCAATAACCCTTCTAAAATTGAGGCTTTAAAAGCCCAGGGAATTAACGTGATCGATCGTGTGCCTTTGACTGTGGGTTTAAACCCTTTTAATGAACAATATCTCAAGACCAAGCACGAACGCATGGCACATCTTTATAAAAAGGATGATTTTTAATATTTTTAAAACCCTGTCCTACCTTATTTTAACTTAACCACTCCAAACCTCCCTTTCTTGCGCTTCGACTTAAAGCAATGCTTAAGTCTTGCTCGGGGAGGTTTTCCCTATCTTTCTTAAAAATGGGGTTAGGGGAAGATTAAATCGTCATCGAGAAAATCCGGTTCTCCGGTATGCGTCGCTTTAAACGTAAATCAAAAGCCATACAAATATTGCGTACAAATGGTTTCCCTTTCTCCAGAATCATGACTGACGAGTCTGAAAATTGAATCAAACCATCCTGTGCCATTTCGTCAAGCTGCTCCAAAACCTCATCAATTTCAGGGAAAAGCATCTCGGAATTTTCCCATGAGGTGCTAAAGCTGCACATCAAATTTAGAATATGTTGCCGGATGATCAAATCTTCCTGATTTAAGACATGTCCTTTAAATACCGGAATTTCATTGCGCGCCAGGCATTCATAATATTCTTCAATGGTTTTCACATTCTGCGCAAAGCTGTACCAGCTATCACTGATTGAAGAAATGCCTAGCCCAATCATCACCTGGGTTTTAGAGGCTGTGTATCCCATAAAGTTGCGGTGCAATGTTCCCGCTTGAAAGGACTGGTACATCGCATCTTTCTCTAAGGCAAAATGATCCATACCGATTTCATGATAGCCATGTGCCAGAAGTTTCTTTTTACCCGCTTCATAGCATTCCCGTTTGATCGCATCTTTGGGCACATCGGCATCTTTAAAACCGCGCTGACCATTACCTTTAATCCAGGGCACATGTGCATAGCTATATAAAGCCAGACGGTCCGGCAAGAGCGAATTGGTTTGTTCAATAGTATTTAAAACATCATCCAGACTCTGAAATGGCAGACCAAAGACCAGATCATGGGAAATCGATTCATAGCCAATTTCTCGCGCCCATTCGGTCACCTGTTTAACATTTTCATAAGGCTGAATCCGGTGAATCGCCTTTTGCACGGTTTCGTTATAATCCTGCACACCATAACTGACCCGACGAAAACCCAGGTCATACAATCCCTGCAAATGTTCACGCGTAGTATTATTGGGATGACCTTCGAAACTGAATTCATACTCAGGCGCTACGTCTGCTTTGGCCAGAATGCCTTGAATTAGTTGAGCCAGATGTGCCATTGAAAAAAAGGTCGGCGTTCCTCCACCCAAATGAATCTCTTTAATGATGGGCTTTTCTTGTAATAACTCGCAATATAGACCCCATTCTTTCAGCAGTGCCTGAATATAAGGTTGTTCGACTTCATGGCGTTTGGTCACGCGCTTATGACACCCGCAGAAGGTACACAGGCTTTCGCAAAATGGCAGGTGGATATACAAGCTAATGCCTTCGCTTTGATTGGATTCATCAAAAGACTTTTTTAGCGTTTGCTTCCATTGTTCCAGCGAGAAATTCTGCTCTTCCCAATACGGAACCGTGGGATAACTGGTATAGCGTGGCCCGGGAACATTGTATTTTTGAATCAGGGAATTGACCTGTACCGACATGAGACCCACCTATTACCGTCGAGAAATGCTCAAACCCATGAGCGCTTGTGAGTTATTGTGCTGAGCTTGAAAAAAGAATTCAACCTAGCCATTTAGTCGGATTTAATGATGCATTCTGCTTATGAATAGTGGAATGTAAGGTCTGGGCTGATGAATTGCATCACCAAATTAGACCTTAATCTTTGACTGATTTTATGCTTTGATGTCGTTAGTTTTTTATTTCCCTACGAGGGCTCTGATGCAGCATCCTACATCTACGGATATTCAACACGTTCGTGAATTTCTCCTCGACTTGCAGGCACGGATTTGTGCGGCACTAGAACAGCAGGAACGTGCTGGCGGCGGTACGGCTGAATTTATCATCGATGACTGGGAGCGTCCGGAAGGTGGTGGCGGCCGTTCACGTGTTTTGCAAAATGGTACGGTGATTGAAAAAGGCGGGGTGATGTTCTCCCACATCAACATTTCAAAACTGCCTGCTTCTGCGACTGAACGCCATCCCAATATTGCTGGTGCCAAAGCGCAAGCGATGGGTGTATCACTGGTGATTCATCCCAAAAACCCGAATGTACCGACTTCGCATGCCAACGTGCGTTTATTTGTCGCAGAAAAAGAAGGCCAGGATCCGATCTGGTGGTTTGGTGGCGGTTTTGACCTGACTCCGTTTTATCCGAATGATGAAGATGTACTGTCTTGGCATCAAACGGCGCATGATCTATGTGCGCCATTCGGCGAAGAGGTTTATCCTGAACATAAACAATGGTGTGATGATTATTTTTATCTGAAACATCGTGATGAACAGCGTGGCGTTGGCGGCTTGTTTTTTGACGACCTGAATCAATGGGATTTTGAAACCTGTTTCCAGTATATGCAGGCTGTAGGCAATGGATATCTAGAAGCCATTCTGCCGATTTTCCAGCGCAATCAGGATAAGCCTTATACCGAAGCACAACGCGAGTTTCAGTTATACCGTCGCGGCCGTTATGTGGAATACAATCTGGTTTATGACCGCGGCACCCTGTTTGGCTTGCAGACTGGTGGCCGGATTGAATCGATTCTGGTCAGCCTGCCCCCGCTTACCGGATGGTCATATCGCCCTGAATGGGATGAGGGCTCACCGGAAAAACGTTTAACAGATTACTACCTGAAACCACATAACTGGTTAACAGAATTAAAATCCAACGCAATGAAATGATACAAACGGCCCTCAAATAGAGGGCTGTTTTAATAGATATATCCTCTATACTGCTGCATAGAAATACCTGATTTGATCGCGGCACCCTATCGCTACATCGATCATATTCCATTTGATGTCTAGTGAGAATAACAATGCATAATCTTCAATTAAATCTACCTGTGTTGGCCTTTTGGCTTTTTCTGGCTCTCGCCATCAGCGCGATGAGTACCGCAATTTTGAGTCACAACTTGATTCTGGATGGCGCCGCTATTCTGGTGAGTATCCTGACTGGGTTTGGGGTTGTTCTCAGTATGGCGCTGATGTTTGCGGAACATATTATGGATATTTGCAGTTCCTAAAACCCGGATCACTTAACAGCAATTTAAAATCGCGCAGGCTTTAGTCTCTGCGCTTTTTCACGTATATTGATGGCCATTTCCGCACATGGACATTGTGAAATGAGCAAACAATTTTCCGTGATTGGTAACCCGATTGAACAATCACGTTCTCCAGAATTGCATCACGCCTTTGCTGCTAAAACTGGTGTCGACCTGAGTTACACCAAGCGTCTGGCGCCACTGGATGGCTTCGTAGCCAACATTCAGGAATTCTTTAGCAATGGCGGTAGTGGCATGAATGTCACCGTACCCTTTAAAGAACAGGCTTTTGCCCACTGTCAGGTGCTGAGTGAACGGGCCAAAATTGCCAAAGCCGTGAATACGCTATGGATGGAAAATGGTGTGCTGCATGGCGACAATACCGATGGTCAGGGACTGGTTGAAGCAATTCGAGCACTAGATTGGCCACTGGAAAATACAGATATTTTAATTATTGGTGCAGGCGGTGCCACGCGTGGTGTAATCTATCCCCTAGCCCAGGCAGGTGCGAAAAAAATCGTGATCGCCAATCGTACCTTGGCACGGGCGGAACAACTGGTCGCTGATCTTCAGAATGCCGTACCGCAAGTCGAATTACAGGCGATTTCACTAGACACTTTAGCCGGTGAATTTGATTTGATGATTAATGCCACTTCTGCCAGTCTCAGCGGTGATGCCCTGGTTTTACCGGAAACGCTACAGTTTAAACGGGCCTATGAAATGGCCTATGGCAAACCTTCTTCCTTTCTGGATCAAGCCAAGGCACGCGGTGTACCGACATCTGAAGGTTTTGGCATGCTGGTCGGTCAAGCAATTGAATCTTTTTACATCTGGAATGGTATCAAACCGGATTTAAAAGAGTTTCTTTAAAACCCCTATCTCTCTAATGAGTTCAGTTCGGGTTGCAACTGCAACCCTTTACTTCCCTCCTACTACTTTTTATAAGCTGAAAAACCATGGATTGGTTTTAATGACATTTTAAAATGAGTTATTTTGCCACCTGAATCCGAGCACAATTCATACAAAAATATACTGGACAAATCACCTTTTAACTCACTAAATTCCATTGATATAACAAGTTTTTAATCTTCCTGTAATGTAAACACCTAATGATGAAATTCGATGATTTCATTCATTAGCCTTAAAAATCGATTCGCTTTTCTGACATTTTTATTCACTGAATTCATCAATGTTTTTTTATCCCGAATGTGAATAATCAAAGAATCGATACAGATAATCCAAAACTAATTTCAATCAGGATTAAACGCATGCCAGCATATAAAGCCCCTTTACACGACATTCGCTTCCTTATGAATGAAGTGCTTGACTACCCTGCGCACTACCAGAATTTGTCGAATGGTGAATATGCCGATGCCGACACGGTAGATATGATCTTAGAAGGCGCTGCAGATTTCTGTGAAAATGTACTGTCGCCGTTGAATCAAAGCGGTGATGAAGAAGGCTGTCATTTTGAAAATGGCGAAGTAAAAACACCGAAAGGCTTTAAAGAAGCTTACGACCAGTTCGTACAAGGTGGCTGGCAAGGTCTGTCTTATCCTGAAGAATTTGGTGGCCAAAACCTGCCAATGTCTTTAAACCTGATCAAATCGGAAATGATGGGGACTGCAAACTGGTCATTCCAGATGTATCCGGGTTTAAGTGTGGGTTGTATCAACACTATCATGCAATATGGTACCGATGAGCAGAAAAACACGTATCTGCCTCACTTAGTTGCAGGAACTTGGGCGGGCACCATGTGTCTGACTGAGCCGCAATGTGGTACTGACTTGGGTCAAGTTAAGACCAAAGCAGAGCCGAAAGAAGATGGCAGCTATGCCATTTCAGGCACCAAAATCTTTATTTCCGCAGGTGAGCACGACCTGACTGAAAATATCGTACATATCGTACTGGCACGCCTTCCAGATGCGCCGCAAGGTACCAAAGGGATTTCTCTGTTTATCGTACCGAAATTTATTGCTGCTGCAGATGGCGGGATCGGCGAGCGTAATCCAGTGAACTGCGGTTCGATTGAACACAAAATGGGGATTCGCGCTTCAGCAACGGCTGTACTGAATTTTGACAATGCGACTGGCTACCTGATTGGCGAACCGAATAAAGGCTTGCACGCTATGTTCACCTTTATGAACACGGCGCGTATTGGTACTGCGATTCAGGGTATTTGTCATGCTGAATTGTCATTCCAGGGTGCTTTACCGTATGCCAAAGAGCGTATGTCAATGCGCGCCCTGTCTGGCAAAAAAGATCCGGAAAAAGTAGCGGATGCGATCATTCACCATGCTGATGTCCGCCGTATGCTATTGACGCAGAAAGCCATTGCTGAAGGTGGCCGTGCCATGATTTATCATGCAGCAAAAATTGCCGACAACATGAATGATGCTTTGCTGCGTGGCGATACTGCAGCATTTGAACAGCATGATGACCATCTTGGGTTCTATACTCCAATCCTGAAAGGCTTCCTGACCGAAATGGGTTATGAGGCATCAAATCACGGTATGCAAGTCTTCGGTGGACATGGCTATATCAAAGAATGGGGCATGGAACAGATCGTACGTGACTCACGTATCTCTACCCTGTATGAAGGCACAACAGGTGTTCAGGCACTGGATCTGATTGGCCGTAAAGTGCTGTTGACATCAAAAGGTAAAGTTATTCGTGATTACACTGCTGAAATCCTGAAATTCTGCGGTCAGCATGCACGTAATAAATATATGCGCCGCTTTGCCTGGGATTTAACCAAGCTCTGTGCACAGTGGAATGCACTAACTGTGCGTATCATGCTGGCTGCACGTAAGGACCGCGACATCGTTTCTTCTGCATCAGTCGATTTCCTGATGTTCTCCGGTTATGTGATGATGGCCTACTTCTGGGCACAGCAAGCTGCAGTCGCTTCAGCCAAACTAGCTTCTAATGACGGTACGGAAGTTCCAGAATTCTATAAAGCGAAAATCAAAACTGCTGATTTCTACTTTGAACGTATCCTGCCACGTACCCAAGGTCACGCAGAAGCGATGGTGAATCCATCTAAAACCATGACGGCACTCGCTCCAGAACACTTTAGCTTTGACTATTAAGTTGTAAATTGAGTTAAAAAGAGCGCTTCGGCGCTCTTTTTATTGACGCAGACGCCCTTGTTTAACTTAAAAAACCTTTCTGGATAGAAAATATACAAATTTAATTTTATATTTTTCAATATCCTAATAAATTAGCCAAATAAAACGCTTGTATATCTCAAAATAAGCGGTATGATAATCCCAACTAGAAAAATTCTTGTTTTGGTTAGTCTTCTTTTAAGTATCGCAGTTTTAGTCATAAACCTTCGTATTACAGATCAAAAAGCTCCATCCTTTTTATTTTTCAAAGTTACAGTTAGTCATCTGAAATTTTGGCTATAAATTCATACGATTCAATAGGTTATATTATGTCTAATACAGTTAACGGTACAGTAAAATGGTTCAACGAAACTAAAGGTTTCGGTTTCATTCAACAAGAATCAGGTCCAGACGTTTTTGCTCACTTCAGCGAAATCACTGGTTCAGGTTTCAAAACTTTAGTTGAAGGCCAAAAGGTTTCTTTCAGCGTAGCTCAAGGTCAAAAAGGCCCTACAGCTGTAAATATCGTTGCTCTATAATTTAGAAGCAAGATATTGAAAAAAAGCACTCTTAGAGTGCTTTTTTTGCGCCTGAGATTTTTAAAGTCTGCTCTTCTCTTTTCAAAGATTACATTGAAGATCTGAAAACAGATAACCTCTAGGCTATAAAAAATTCCTGACCTGGGGAAATCTGCGCAATAAAAAAACCCTCATATAGATTTACGAGAGTTTTTCCAAAAATGAGCAGCGAATTAAAATCAGTTAAAGAAATTCTTCTAATACCGAATTTAAAAAGATATGCCCCTGCTCGGTACATGAAAGCCGGTCTTGATCATCGAACATTAATTTCCTGTCACGTAAAGAGCTCAGTAACTCATATAAAGTTTCTAGACTCAAACCGGTACGTTCGGCATAGAGTTTGGCTTCCACGCCCTGATTTAAACGTAAGGCATTCATCATAAATTCAAATGGCATGTCGGCATCTTCAATGCGCTTAAACTGCACATGTTCTGCAGGTACTTTTGCTAAGTAGTCTTTAGGTAAACGGGTTTTCTGGAACCGATACACACCATCTGGCTGAGTGACTTTGCCATGTGCTCCGGCACCAATTGCCAGATAATCACCAAACTGCCAGTAATTCAGATTATGTGCTGAAGGCAGTTCTTTACGCCAGGCCGAAACTTCATAATTCATAAAACCCTGCGCTTTGAGGTAAAGCTCGCCTTGCTCCTGAATATCTTCCAGCACATCATCTACCGGTAAAACAGGCTGAGTCCGGAAAAATACCGTATTCGGTTCAATTGTCAGCTGATACCAGGAAATATGCGTAGCGCCATTTTCTACAGCGAGTTTTAAATCATGCAAAGCCTGTTCTAAAGTCTGTTCCGGCAAACCATGCATCAAGTCAACATTGATCCGCTGAAAACCTGCTTCACGTGCCAACCCAATGGCAGAAATTGCATCTTCATTGCTGTGAATCCGTCCCAAACTTTTAAGATGATCGGTATTAAAACTCTGTACCCCTATCGACAAACGGTTAATGCCAGCCTGCAAATAACCGGCAAACGGATCATGTTCGACCGTGCCGGGATTGGCTTCCAGCGTAATTTCACAGCCTTCAGCAAAGGGAATAATGGCTTTGAGCTGATCAAATAACCATTGATAACCTGGGGCAGAAATCAGTGACGGCGTCCCCCCACCAATAAAGACACTGTGAATCTGCCGGCCTTGGGCAAAATCGACCTGAGTTTTAAAGTCTTCCACCAGTGCTCTTAAATATTCCTGTTCCAACTCCAGTGATAGCTGACCATCTGGAACCGCATGCGAATTGAAGTCACAATAAGGACATTTGCGCACACACCAAGGCATATGAATATATAAGGACAAAGGGACAGCAGCAGGATTCAATTCAGCCAAAGAACTACTCAAAAACGATTACAAGATATAGCGGAATTTTAACATGACTCGACGGCAACACTGCTAAAATTAAATTTGATCATGTGATATTCCTAAAAATTTAAATAGAATTAGTTAGTTAAAATTATGAAAATATCCTCTCAACTTATTATTTTACTTCCTTTGGTTTTTGCCATCGGTGTTTTATTAACACTCCAGACCGCAATTAATACACAACTAAAAGAATATTTATATTCTCCTATTCAAGCTGCATTTTTTTCCTTTTTGATTGGTACAATAGTGCTCGCCGTAATCGTACTTTTTCAGTCCAATCCCAAACCCGGTTTACAGGAACTGATGAGTGTTCCCTGGTATTTATGGCTCGGGGGAATCGTGGGTGTATACGCGATTAGTATGAGCATTTATGCAGCACCCAAACTTGGCTTTCTGGTTCTTAGCGGTCTCATTATTTTTGGTCAGATGGTGATGTCGATGCTGGTCGATCATCTGGGATTGTTGGGTAATGAAAAAATGCCGGTTAACTGGCAACGTCTTTTAGGCGGCGTGGTAATTTTTATTGGTGTGCTTCTCACTTTACAACGCTAAACCTTCTATTTAAGCACATGATCACGATGAGTAATTTTTGTGTCGAATGTTTCACCAGTCACAACCTTTGGTTTTGAATTAAAAAAACTTTTTCATCTGATGCTGCCTATTCTGGTGACTCAATTTTCTCAGGCTGGTCTGGGCCTGATTGATACCATTATGGCCGGTCACCTGTCTGCTACCGATCTTGCCGCGATTGCCGTCGGAGTAGGACTCTGGATTCCGGTGATGCTGCTGTTTAGTGGCATTATGATTGCCACGACGCCTTTGGTTGCCGAAGCTAACGGCGCACGTACACCTGAAAAAATTGCCACCATTGCACGTCAATCGCTTTGGGTTGCTCTGATTCTTGGGGTAATTGCCGGCTTGATTCTACAAGTTTTGCCAGCCCTTTTACCTCTCTTGGGTGTACCGGAAAGCTTGCAGCCTAAAGCCAGTTTATTCCTGCATGCGATTGGTTTTGGTATGCCTGCGGTAACCATGTATGCAGCCTTACGCGGCTACTCAGAAGCGATTGGAAATCCTCGCCCGGTCACCGTGATTAGTTTATTGGCCCTGGTTTTGCTGGTTCCGCTGAACTATATCTTTATGTATGGTCTTGGCCCTGTTCCAGTCCTAGGCAGTGCAGGCTGTGGGTTTGCCACAGCGATTTTGCAGTGGTTAATGCTCATGACTCTGGCATTGTATATCTTTAAAAACAGAGCCTATCAGCGTACTCAACCTTTTACTCACTGGGAAAAAATCAACCCGGAATGGGTGAAGCGTATTCTGCAACTGGGTTTTCCGATTGGATTGGCGATCTTCTTTGAGGTCAGTATTTTCAGTACTGCTGCAATTGTGCTGAGTCCTTTGGGTGAGACCATTGTCGCTGCCCATCAGATTGCTATTTCTGTCACTTCACAACTGTTTATGATTCCTATGTCACTGGCGATTGCCCTGACCATTCGGGTCGGTACCTATTATGGCGAACAGAACTGGCAAGCCATGCGTAAAGTACAATATCTCGGCCTGATCACTGCCACTATTCTGGCGATTCTGACCATGATTCTGCTTTGGGTTTTCCGCAATGAAATCGTGGCACTCTACACCTCAGATATGATCGTGACCCAAATTGCGGTGTATCTGATTCTGTTTGCCATTGCCTATCAGCTGATGGATGCCTGGCAGATCAGTGCGGCAGGTTGTCTGCGCGGCATGCAGGATACCAAGGGGCCAATGTGGATTACCATGCTGGCTTACTGGGTCATCGCCTTCCCAGTCGGGGTGTATTTGTCCCGCTTTACCGACATGGGCGCCGCCGGTGTCTGGGTTGGCCTGATTGTAGGCCTCAGCGTAGCTTGCATACTTTTATTGGGCCGTTTATATGGCAATAATAAACGCTTAAGTCTAAACAACTAAACACTTTTATTTGATTAATTTAAGCTAGAAAATGCGCTGAGATTAAAGATCCAGCGCATTTTTTAATCCTTGTGGAATCTCAGATTCATCCACTACATCTTTAATCACCACCTGCCCCACAATTACATCCGTACCATTAAAAGTCATGGTGGGTGAACCATATAGCTCATAACCTTCATTTAAGGCACGGGTCACCCGCGCACAAAAATGTACATCATCTTTCCCGGTAAAATATCGATAGACTTTCATTGAATTTTCTTCATTACTACACTCTGTTTATTCTAAGCTTTTAGCTATAAAACAACATTCAGAATTAGTACTCGGTCTTATCTAAAACGATGACGGATTCCGGCATATTCTTATAGTTTAAACGCAAGCAATAAAGATAAATCTTTTAACAAATCAAAGATGATGCATTAAACATGGAGAAGCTGAAGGAAATCACAACACAACCTCTACAATTAAATCTAGGCAATTGAACCTTTGTCACCTATGATCAAATACATCCATTCATAGTTGGTTTCAAGGAATCTCGCATGGCAAAAACGGCTAGCACACCCGGTCGTCGCTTTATGAAACTTGCCGGAATGACCGCAAGTATTGCAGGTAAAACCCTCTCCAATTCCATTAAAAATTTAACTGCCGATGACGAGCAGAAAAACACTGCGCGCAGTAAATTATTTCAGGATATTGGTGTGCAGATTGCGGATACCTTGGGGGAAATGAAAGGCGCAGTCATGAAAGTTGGCCAGATTGCCTCGCAATATAAAGATGTTTTCCCGCCCGAAGTCGCCAAAGCCATTGCTAAATTACAGCGTCAGGCGCCACCGATGCCGTTTAAAGAAATTCAGGCACAAGTGGAAAAAGAATTGGGTAAACCTTTACAGCAACTTTTCCAGCAATTTGATGAACAGCCATTTGCCGCAGCCTCGATTGGTCAGGTACATAAAGCCACCCTGCCGAATGGCCAGCAAGTTGTGGTCAAGGTGCAATATCCTGGTGTGGATGAAGCTTGCGAAAGCGACCTGAAACAGGTTCGTCTGGCACTGCGTATGATGGGCGTATTAAAGATTGATCGTAAACTTCAAGATCAGCTTTTTAAAGAAATTCAGCACAGTCTGGACAATGAGCTGAACTATGAAATTGAAGCCCAGAATCTGGAAATCGCTCGTGCCTTCCATGAATCTCTGGACAATAAAATTGTGATTCCGAAAGTGTTTCATGAGTATTCATCGCGACATATTTTGACCTTAAGCCAGGAGCTTGGTGAAAGTATCGAAACTGCCAGCACCTGGCCACTCGAAACCAGAAATGCTTTAGGTCGCCGCCTATTCCGCGCCATTGGCCAGGAAATTTTTTATCTTAAACGCTTTCACTGTGATCCACATCCGGGCAACTTTGCATTTCGTGAAGATGGTTCTGTGATTGTTTATGATTATGGTGGCGTTAAAACCTTATCGACTGAAGTGATTGGACATTTTAGGGAACTGATCCATGCTGCACGCGAGAAGAATATTCCCGTGATTGAGCAACAGCTGGATGCGCTGCATTCCTTGACTGAAACTGGAAAATTCCCGAAAGAATTATATGAACAATGGCTGGAAGTGCTCATGCGTCCTCTGGTCACTCACTATGATTTTGCCGAAAACTCAGCGCATCATGATGGGATGGAACTGCTGAAACCTTCCTTAAAATACTGGGATGTATTTAAGCCCTCTCCTGATACCTTGATGGTGAACCGGACAATTTCAGGACAATACTGGAACCTGATTCATCTCAAAGTACATGATGATTTAAGTGATGTATTTGAAGAACTGGTACCGAGTCGAAGCTAAGTTGAGACGATTGGCTTACACGCTGTAACCCTAGATTACTTGAAATATTAAATGTTACATTATAACATTTAATCAAGAATCATGAGGAAGTTAGATATGCGTTCAGATATCCATCCCGAGTATCGTGAAGTGTTATTCCATGATACCAATGCCGATGCCTATTTCGTGATTGGCAGCACAATGAACTCGAGCCAAACTAAAGAATATCAAGGTAAAACATATCCTTATTTAACACTAGATATTTCGAGTGCATCACATCCTTTCTATACGGGTGAGCAACGTCAGACCAGCAATGAAGGACGTGTGGCAAGCTTTAACAAACGTTTTGGCCGCTTTAAACGGGGCTAAAACCGAAAACCCTCAGTTATCTTAAGATTTAAATCGTGGTTTATGTCAGGAAATGACCTCCAATTTCCTGACTTTTTTATGCGCTTATTTTAACTCTGTGCCAATACGATTGAAGTTAAATAAAAGCCCAGCGCCAGAACAATAATGCCGACAATTAAGCTGGATAATGCATATAACAGCGCTAGGCCCATAGCACCTTGCTTGAATAACAAAAAGCTTTCCAGACCGAAACTGGAAAATGTGGTAAAACCACCGAGAATTCCCACCATTAAAAACAGACGAGCTTCTTGTTGGAGTACTGGATACTTTTGGCTACAGGCAAAAAAAATCCCGGCACATAAACAGCCCAGAATATTGATCCACCAGGTGGGCCAAGGAAATTGCATTTGTGGTTTGAACAGCCAAAGTCCGGCTGCATAACGCAAACTGGCACCGATTGCCCCACCCATTGCCACCCAAAGCCAGCCCATATTTTTTTCCTGTTCTATTTATTGATCAAGTTTATTTTATCCAAAGTTTCATATTCATCATGGATAATTTTCACTGTTATCTTGAACCGAAAATCAATGAAATACCATGGAACTTCGCAAGAAAATTGCTATATTTATTGCATCCAATTTTCATGAATGGCACAGGAAAAACAGCATGGCACAGGATTTATTGGCCCAGTTGGCAGCAGGCGAAGCAAAATTTGCAGATGTGATTACTTATATCGAATCGCGTTATACGCATACACCGACTGCATTTAAAAATGGCCAGCAGAATAATGCGGCCACAGAAAACCAGGGCAGCGCCAAAGTCTTTTCTTTTGCACAATTAAATGGTCTGGATCAGGCACAGACCTTAAGCCTGTTTGCTGAGCATTATGCTTCTGTATTGGCAACGCCAGAGGCGACTGATCATCAGAATATCCGCCAGTTTATGCTCAATGGCTGGGATGGAATTGCCTTTGAAGGTCAGGCTTTAACTGCGAAGTAAGTACTAGGCAGATAAAAAACCGCTCAAAGGAGCGGTTTTTTATCTGCAACTCAGAAGCGTGCATGAAGTATGTTTTAGCTTTTACCGACTTTTTCGATCCATTTAATGGAACTGACGCGGAAGACCTCACAAGCACCATCACCCGTATCGGTCGGAGTTAAAGACGATTTCCAGACCAGATCTTTGTCACGCACTTCAACCAGTTCCCCTTGCATACGCACCAGATCGCCACGCTTTACCTTTTTAATTGCCTTAGCAATTTCAGGGTTAGCGGGAATGATATGCATATTGGACACCATCTGCTTGGCTTGTTCTACCGGCACTGGCACCCGATCCATTTTCCAGTTCAAATAGCGGTCATATTGATTGACCGTGATATGTCGAGCAATTTCAGGTTCGGCAAACAGCCCCCAACTGACAGCATAATCAATCGGAGAGAATTTGGCTTGCGGGTCAGAACTATAAACCTTAGAACCCAGAATACGAAAATCACCTTTAAAGGGCTGCAAGACCGAAATTGACTGGCCTTTAACGACGGGAGGCAAACCTTTGGCAATATTGTGGTCGACCGAGCTATAGCCCGAAATAGGCAGCAACAGGCTGGCCAGCAAAGCATAATGTTTAACGTATTTGAACATAATTTTTAATCTAATCCTAATCAAGTTGATCAAACGTTTTAAGGATATCTTCCTTGATCTTACGGATTTTTTAATGAATAAACAGTTGAACTTGGTAACAAACTGCAGGTATTTAGTCAGCTCGAGATATGCCCGTCATTTTATTTTT
This sequence comes from Acinetobacter lwoffii, assembly GCF_049367455.1. Classification (GTDB taxonomy): domain Bacteria; phylum Pseudomonadota; class Gammaproteobacteria; order Pseudomonadales; family Moraxellaceae; genus Acinetobacter; species Acinetobacter lwoffii_W. The sequence goes on along the minus strand of NZ_JBMPXW010000001.1, from coordinate 1,884,465 downwards.
CAGTTAAGCTAGAACGTATTTCCATCAAATTAAAATAACTCAAATGCTGTATAAACTTTATCAACAACATATCTTTCCGCATCTGCTGAATCAGGTGATGCAAACACCATCCTTGATGGACTTGCGTCGTGAACTGCTTTTGGATATTTCCGGTGAAGTACTGGAAATTGGTTTTGGTACCGGCCTGAATCTTCCTTTTTATCAATCGGTTGATAAGGTCTATGCGCTGGAACCAAACCCGGCGATCTTCAAACTGGCAGAAGCGCGGATTCAACAGGCCGCTTTTCAGGTCGAGCATATTCAGGCCAGCGCAGAAGCTTGCCTTTTGCCGAAAATAGTGTGGAAAATATTGTGTCTACCTGGACGCTTTGTAGTATTGCAGAGCTGGAACAGAGCCTGCAGGAAATTTACCGTGTGCTACAACCGGGTGGGACTTTACATGTGGTCGAACATGTTCTGAATCAACAAAATTTGAATATTCAGCGTCTGCAACATTTGTTCAACCCCATTCAAAAGAAAGTCGCTGATGGCTGTCATCTGAATCGGGATATTGAAACCGCCTTGCTGGAAACCGGTTTTGAAATAGAAAGCTTAAGTTATGTAGATGCCGAGGGTATACCCAAGATTGGCCAACGTATGTTGTTAGCACGTGTTCGTAAACCAGGAAGCTAATTTACGACCATCTTATATTTAGTGTGGCTGAAGGTGGGTTACTTGCAGCAACTGACAATGAGCACGATATTCAGAGCCCGTCCCGACCCGGAATTCTTGTCCAGTCGTGCCTGAATGAACTGTCACCAGATCACCAGTGAGCGTGATTTTCTGCCCCGATTTTAGCCGGCGAATCTGATCGGCAATTTTTTCAGTGGCAGCAATCAGACTAAAATACTGTACATGCGTATTGACGAAGTCACGCTCCGCTTTATTGGTTTGTCCTTCGAGCTGATAGCAGCGTTTTGCTTCATCAAACTCCAGTTTTGCCTGTATAGCGGGCAGCGGTTGAGTCAGCAACAGCACATCAATATTACTCAGATAGGCCAGATCATTAAAATGCCCCACCACAGGGCTGGCCTGATGCAGCACCCGACGATCAGGTTTTACGAAACGGTGATCATGCACAATATAAGTCGCGGAAATGCGCTTAACGGGTTCTACTTTAAAGTTTTTAAGTACGCCTTTTTCTTGCAGATGCGGAATGGCACGAAAAAACTCATTCCAGACCCAGAGTCCAAGCATAAACAGCAGCGCAGTGATCAGTAATTTTTGCATAATTTTTATTCTTCATTGGATTTTGGTCAATCCTGAAAATCAATCCGAATGGTTTCAAAACGTACCCGCCCTTCCTGAATCGCTCGGGCAATGGCTTGCTGGCCTTTGGTCAGACGTGCTCCACCACTTTTAATGTCAATCAAAACCACTTCAATATCTTCAGCTTCGCCTTCGCCATCACGAAAATCGGTATAGCCATCAAAGACCACATAATCCACCGGATCGCCCAGAAACTTGGCATCACTCGGCAGATATTGAAATTCCGGCATGATCGGCGCGAGCTGTTCCGCCATTTTACCTTTGAGGACTGCACGGCTGGTATTCACGCTGCGTTTTTGCGCGGCAATGAGGGACTGCTGATGCTCCAGTTCCAGCTCGGCAATATATTGCTCATATTCGGCCTTGATCCGTCCATTACGCGTTTGACTTAAAATAATAGTGGTCAATACCACCCCGATACATGTGCCAATCAGCATGGCCATCCATATGGACATTCAATCTTCCTAATTTGCCTGATTTTTATAGCATCGCATTCGACTGAAGTTGAGGACTTCGGCCATTTGCATACTTGAAAAGAATGATATGCTAGGCCGGAACAGAATAAAATCACCTTGAGTCATGAAAACAATTTTAGTTGCGAATCAGAAAGGCGGTTGTGGTAAGACCATGACAGCTATTAGTTTGGCGTCAGCACTCGCACAAAAGGGTTATAAGGTGGCATTGGCCGATGCCGACAACCAGAAATCAACTTTGCAATGGCTCAAGCATCGTCCGGCACAGGCAGCACAGATCCAAAGTCTGGACTGGCGCAATAGCAAGTCCATTGGTGATGCGCCGAAACAGATCGAATACCTGATTATTGATGCACCTGGTGCTTTGACCGATGATCATGCCGAACAGCTGATCAGTGAAGCACATGCGATTATCATCCCGATCCAGCCTTCTTTTTTTGATATCGATTCGACCCGCCGTTTTCTCAAACATTTGCAGGACATCAAACGCATCCGTAAGGGCAAGGTTGAAATTTTACTTTTGGCCAATCGCACCAAAGCAAATGCAGCCAGCAATCAGGACATACAGCAGTTTTTTGACAAGATCGACCAGCAGCCAGTGGCCTGGATTTCGGAACGTGCCCCTTATAGCCGACTGGCTATGGAAGGCCTTTCAGTCTTTGATAAACCTCAGAAAATCTACCGGGAACTGCAGGCTCAATGGCAACCGGTACTGAATGCCATTATTGATGATCCGAGTCAGTGGTTTTGAGTCAATCCTCTGAATCGTGGTATAGCTTTGGGAAAATAATCTCGCTACTTGGCTAGCTATCATTTTCGATCGCTTTTTTTTCAGTTAATATGCCTGAACACGACCTAAAAAATGAGTCATTAAATTCAGTGCAACAGTACGCGCCTACATTACAAAAAGTCTTATTATTTGGATTGTTCTTTATCCTGATTTTTTTGAGTTTTCATATACTCAAGTATTTCATCATTCCTGTAGTTTGGGCAGCAATTATTGCCTATATGACTTGGCCGCTGTATCAGTCGGTGTTACGCTTGTGCGGCAATCGACCGACATTGAGTGCAACCGTAATGATCTTGGCCGTGATTCTGGTCTTTGGTCTGCCGTTTATTTTCGCCATTTTCATGCTGCAGCACGAAGGTCGTAACCTGTATTTTGAATTGCAGCGACAAGTGTTTTCCGGTCACCTGAATGTCCCTGATTTTATTCGCGGGCTTCCGATTGTGGGCAAGGAAATTACCCGAACCTTAAATGAAATCAATACTGATCCACAGAGTATTGCACTGTCGGTATCGACCTGGATTCAAGGTCATCTGAATTATGGCAAAGTGGTGTTGAATGAAGTCAGCAAAAACATCTTTAAATTGTGTTTTGCGGTACTTTCGCTATTTTTCTTCTACCGTGATGGTCAGACCATTTTAAATCAGGTGCGTAAAGCCTTTGAAATGGTGGTCGGCCCACGTGTACATCATTATTTTTCCACCATCTCTGCAACTACACGTGCCGTGGTCTATGGGGTTGGTTTGACTGCGATTGCACAGTCCTTGTTGGCAGGTCTGAGCTATTTTGTTGCAGGTGTTCCGAATCCGATGGTTTTAACCATTGTGACCTTTATTTTTGCCCTGATTCCCTTTGGTCCACCCCTCGCCTATAGTGCGGTGGCGCTATGGCTGTTTTCACAAGGACAAACCATTGAAGCCATTGGGGTCATGGTCTGGGGTGTCTGTATTGTCAGTACTGCCGATAACGTGATTCGCCCATTGGTGATTTCTGGCGCAACCCAGATTCCTTTCCTGCTGATCATGTTTGGAGTCTTGGGTGGTATTGCCAGCTTTGGTCTGGTCGGGGTGTTTATTGGCCCGGTGATTCTGGCTGTGCTGCTTGCAATCTGGCGTGAATGGTTACATGAAAGTAATCTGAATGAACCTTTAATGATGCCTAAAGCCACCATGGCACATGAGATTGATCCAGAACCCAAGGGCACACCGCCCAAGGCACCTTAAAGCATAGATAGAATCGACTTAAACAAAACAAAACATTTAAGTACTGATTCTATATAGAGCTTCTGATCTTGCTCTGTTTAAATGAATTCACAAAACAGAATAAAGATCAGGATGCCAAAATCATGTCTTCATTGTTTAAAATTACGACACTTTGCGCGTTAAGCGCCGCACTTTTTACCGGTTGTGCATCAACCTCCCCATCAAATGAAGTGGTCAGAGCAGTGACTGTGAATGCTGTAAATGCTCAAGGTGTGGGCCAAGAGATTGGGACCGTATTACTCAGTGACAGCCCAGCCGGTCTGGTTATTCGTACCAACCTGAAACAACTTCCTGCAGGTGAACGCGGTTTCCATATTCATGAAAATGGTTCATGCGCGCCTGCCATGAAAGACGGCAAGATGGGCACAGCACTGGCTGCAGGTAGCCATTACAATCCAAATCAGGCACCGCATCACGGTACACCAGTGACAGGTCACTTAGGTGATTTACCCGCATTGAAAGTCAATACAGATGGAACTGCACGTGTTACCCTGCTTGCGCCACGTCTGAAACTGGCTGATGTTCAGGGTCGTGCGATTATGGTCCATGCCGGTGGCGATAACTATTCTGACAACCCATTACCATTGGGCGGCGGCGGTGAACGTATTGCCTGTGGTGTGATCTAAACACCTTCATGCCAATGACTCAATAGAAAAACGGGCACTATGCCCGTTTTTTATAGACATTTCCTTTATTTTGGCGTCTAAATTGCATTCAGAACTTTGCGTTTTTACTTCCCGGATCCTGTCCTTGTGAATGCTGCCCGACCTGCGACTGCTACTTTTGTTAAAATTATAAAACCTGTCCTGCTGCCCTTTCAGTCCAGTGCGCTGATGACTTATTGCCTGCAAATCTTGCTAGTGTTTTTAGGTACCACTTTCGGTCTGAAATTTCTGGGTTATGAGTTCTTGATCGTTCCAGTAACTTTAGGGGCAATTGCCACGGCACTGACTGATTTTGATGACCGGCTAAGCCTGCGTTTGCGCAACCTGTTACTGGTCATCATTCTGTTTTTTAGTGTCAGCAGCATTCTGGAATTTCTTGCTCCACATAAATTCTGGTTTGCACTGTGGCTATCCCTGTCGAGTGCGCTGTTTATTCTAATGGGTGCCTTAGGCCAGCGTTATGCCACAATTTCATTTGGCACCATTTTACTGTCAATCTATACCATGTTCGGCCTGGGCGAATATCAGCACTGGTATGAACAGCCACTTTATTTTGTCATTGGGGCGCTATGGTACGGCCTGACGTCTATTCTATTTTTTCTGCTGCGTCCTACCTTGCAGGTTCAGGAAAATCTCGCACAAAGCTTGCAGCACATGTCGGATTTACTGCTGAGTAAAGCCAAACTGTTTGATCCGGACCAGCACCCGAATGTTGAAAACCTGCTCTATGAGTTGTCACTTAAAAATACGTTAGTCATTCAGAGTTTTAACCGTAGCAAAGATTCGCTCTTGACCCGACTCAAAGCTTCGCGTGCCAATCGTAATACCATTTACTGGCTGAATCTGTATTTTCTGATGCAGGATATTCATGAACAGGCCACCGCGAATTATCTGCATTATGAACAGATCGAACAGCATTTTAGCCGCACTGACCTGATTTTCCGGATTCAAAAAAATATCCGCCTGCAAGCCCTTGCCTGTCAGCATCTGGCAGCCTGTGTGCTGCGCAATGAAAAATTTTATCTGTCTACAGATGATGAATTGGCATTAAAACATTTACAGAAATCGATGCAGGACTGGATTACCCAACATCCACAGAATATTGAAGTTAAAAATTTACAGCTTATTCTGGCCAATCTGCTGAGTGTACATGAGCAGTTACAACACCTGCATGATCAACAGGCACTGTATAAGCCACGCTATCAGCAGCATTTTGATGACCTGAGTCTGTTTGATGATGATATTCGCGATAGTACAGATCTCTGGCTGAAACTCAAACCGCACTTAAGTCCGCAATCGGCACTCTTTCGGCATGCGGTGCGGATTGCCATTGTATTTCTAGTCGGCTATGCCATTTCATTATTACCCTTTGCGAAAAATGGCTACTGGATTTTACTGACCAGCCTGTTTGTCTGTCAGATCAGTTATTTTGCCACCAAAAGCCGGCTCAAATTGCGGACTCTGGGAACATTATTGGGGGTCATGCTAGGTGTTCCCATTCTGTATTTTGTGCCAAGTGTCGAAGGTCAGTTACTCCTGACAGTAATTTTTGGTGTCGGTTTCTTCTATCTACGTTCCAAAAAATATGCCATGGCCACCCTCATGGCGACCTTGATGGTACTCCTGATTTTTAACCTGAAAGGTGCCGGTTATGCGATCATTTTGCCACGTATTATTGATACCCTGTTGGGCTGTCTGATTGCCTGGATGGCAGTAAGCTGGATCTGGCCTGACTGGAATTTTCGTAATATTTCCAGCAATATTAAAAAATCATCGCTTGCTACGCTGGACTATTTTGCTGCAGTGGTCGAGCAATATCAAAACGGTAAAGATAACAGTATTGCTTACCGAACTGCACGACGTCTGGCCCACAATGCACAGATTGATTTATCCAGCATGATTTCAAGCCTGAGCACCGAACCGAATCCAGATCCGCAACTGGTTAAAAGTGCCTTTCGCTATCTGGTCTATAGTCATAGCCAACTCAGTTATATTGCAGCATTGGGGAGTCACCGTGAGCAGGTTACCGATGCACAAATTCTGGATTTAATGCGCTGGTGTCAGCAGACCTTAACTGGGGTATTGCTGCAACAACAGCCTTTAGATACCTACGACATCGATCATAAACTGGCAGAAATTCAATGCTTAAGTATCCAGAAAAACCAGTCAGCACATCTGTTTTTGGTGCTGAAACAGATTAGTTTATTGCTGGAAACCTTACCGGAATTACTAAAATTACGTCATGAATTACTAGGTGCCGAGATTAAATAACCAACTGCCTTAATTGGTTATAACTTATTAAAAATATTGAATATATTTTTATTATTAAGATTCAATATTCAGGTGATATTCGGTACACTCAAAACCAATTCGGTTAAATCAATATGTATTATGAACATCAAAACTTTGCGTCTGGTCGGTTTGCTTGAAGGGATTTCATTCCTGCTGCTGTTATTTATCGCGATGCCAGTGAAATATATGATGGATAATCCGATTCTGGTCAAATATGTCGGTATGGGTCATGGGGTACTGTTTGTGCTGTTTCTGGTGGTGTTATTCGCAGTATGTGAAAAACAGAAATGGTCTCTCAGCATGTTTGTGATGGGTTTAATCGCTTCGATTCTGCCTTTCGGTCCATTCCTGTTTGATATGAAATTAAAGAAGCTGGAACAGCCCGCTGAAGCTTAATTGTAGAATCCTAATATAATTAGATCAGTCAAAAGAAAATTTTCTCTCCCTTTGGGAGAGAGTTAGAGAGAGGGAACTTATTAAATACTTAACCTCACCCTAGCCCTCTCCTAAAAGGCATAGGTATCTACACAATTCCTGAACTTTGCGTTAAATTGAAGAGCATGCTCTTCAATTTAACATCTCTGGCCTGGATCAGCGTCTTGTCAAGCGCTATAACAGCCTTGTAAAGCTCAATATGAACCCTCTTGCTTCACTTGCTCCGGCAATCAAAGACCTGGCTTCTGCCCAAAAGTCGAGTTTCGCAACCACACAAGCGGTCTGGCGATTCCTGAATAATGACAAAATCTCTTTTAGTCAGTTAAACCAGCCAATTGAACATCTTGCATGTGAACAGATCAAGGCATCACCGCATCAATATGCATTGATTGTTCATGACTGGTCTCAGCTACAGTATGTGAAACACCATCATAAAATTCAGCGCCTGCAAAGAACCCATCAATATGATTCAGGCTATGAATTGCAAAGCAGTCTGCTGGTTGATGCAGCCTCGGGACTACCTATTGCGCCACTGGCGCAGACACTATCAGATGCCTCAGGCTGCTATTCCACATTCAGTCAACACTCTGCTGGGCGCAAATCTCATCTAGATTCACTTACCGAACAAATCAAAGTGATTGAACAATATCCCATTGAGAAAACATGTGTTCATATCATTGATCGTGAAGGTGACTCCATTGCCCACCTAAGGGAAATGAGCAGCCAGGGTTTTAAATGGCTGATTCGGGCGAAAGAAGGCCATCGAATTGAGCATCAGGGCAAAACATGCAAAGTTGCAGAAGCCGCAGAACGAGTAGAAACGCAGCAGGTCCAGCCGATTGCCTATAAAGGAAACCGGCATATGTTGCATGTGGGAGAAACTGCTATCCGGATAACACGTGCAGCAAAACCGAAGAGAAATGACGATTCAGGCCAACGGGTTGCTCCCCAGCCAGGGAGTGCGATTGAAGCCAGATTAATTGTTGCCGTAGTGAAAGATGATCAGGATAAGACCGTCGCAAGATGGTCACTAATCAGCAATGTTCCATCAGAGATTACTACGGTAGAGATGACGACCTGGTATTACTGGCGCTGGACAATTGAATGCTATTTCAAGCTGCTCAAGCAGGCAGGTCATGATATTGAAGCATGGCTTCAGACCAGACCTGAAGCCATTTTAAGGCGGTTACTGATTAGCTGTATGGCTTGTGTTTTAACTTGGCGAATCCAGCGTTCTGAAGATGAACACCATCAGAAAATTCGTGTATTTCTCACCCGTCTTTCAGGTCGGCAGCAGAAAAGAGGTAGGTTGGAAAGTGCACCTGCCTTATTGGCAGGGCTTTCGATTTTACTGAACACTCTTCAACTGCTCTCGGAATATTCAATAGATGAACTCAATGAGATAGCCACAATGGCATTAGGTATCTCATAGATGTGTAGATACCTATGCCTAAAAGGAGAGGGAAATTCAATACTGAACATATGATTTCAATAATTTATAAGTTCCCTCGATAAGGAATCAAAACTCCCCACGCTCCTGTCTTTCCAGCATTAACTGTTTGAGCTGCATGCGCGGCAAAGTAAACCAGAGTGCAATCAGAATCAAAGAGGCAGCACAGTAGGCCCAGATATCGTAGGCTTCATACGCCATCCTTACTGCTTCAATTACCACAAAAAAGCTGAGCATCAGGATAATAGAAACCGTCGCGGCCACCGTGCCTTTGGACACTTCAGAAGACATCAGTGCAAAACGGTACAGTACCGAAAAACTTACACCCTCACCGAGACTGATACAGGTGGTACCGATAATCAGGCAATGGACAAAATACTCTGGAATCAATAAGCCCAACATCAATAAACCTGCACCTAACAGCATCAATGGCAGACCCAATAATACGGTTTTGCCCAGCGGTATTTTATCGATAATTTTCAGCAGAATCAGATTACCTGCAATCAGACCGCCCAAGACCGGAAACTGCGCCAGACCATATTGCACACTACTGAATCCAAATTGCTCGACCAGAATCACTGGTGACAATGCAATCCATAACATCAAAGGCAGACTCACCAAAGGCAAGGCTACAGTCATAATCACAAAGCGCTTATTTTTTACAACCTGTTTAAAGTCATCCAGAATATAGCTGACCGGCTGTCTGGGAATACTGACTTTCAGATTTGGCATTTTGGCTTTTAGGCCGAACCAGCTCAGAAATGACAGAAATGCAATGCCGATAAAACCCCAATGCCAGGAGATATGATCAATCATAAAGGCACCCAGCACTGGTCCTAGCAAGGGTGCCAGCAAAGACACATTGGCCATCAGTGCCATGACTTTGATGGCATCACGTTCTTCAAAGCTTTCCTGAATGGCGGCATAACCTACAGCAGTAATAAAGGACAGGCCAAAGCCCTGTAAAAAGCGCAGGAATAAGAAACTTTCGATATTGGGTGTCAATAAAATGGCCAGACAACTGAGGGTAAAAAATGCCACACCGCCGAGCAGTACCGTTTTACGTCCGAGACGATCGGACAATGGCCCCAAGATCGCTGCGACAAATGCCCCGCCCAACAGGAAAAAGGACATGGAGGATGGTGCCCATGAACTACTCACGCCAAAATCACGGGTAATCGCCAGCATGGCCGGTTGAATCAGGTCATTACAGATATAGACTGAGAATTCAAATAGGACCAGTGCCAGCGGGAACATGAGTGTGGCACGGGTCAGTTTTTGGGTTTGGATTTTTTGCATGGGAGTTTTTATTGTCAGTCTGCCCGTTTTAACAGACTGAACTTTGTCTAAAATAGAAAGAAGAAATTTTAGCAGAGTCCTGTTTTTAAGTCCGTTCTCTTTTTTAATGACCTAATCAAAATATTATTTTTTTTTGCTTTTAGCGACTTGAAACCAAATTATCTAATTCATAAAAATTATTGAAAAGCCGTGAAATGAAAAGTACTTATAATCATTACAAATCAAGGGAGGATACATTATTCATCTATATTCTAATAATTTATAAAAATCAAATAGACTCTACTGAATTCCACTCTTGAAACCATTTTTCTTTTCTAACATTTTCAAAATGAAGAATTTGTTCTACCAAGTCTATAATTAGTTGATCAATATCTTTTGCTATTGAATATCCTAGCGTTATTTTTGAAATACTCCCACTTTTTAATTGGTCACTACAGTCTAATCTAGAGGAATGATAGTTAGCCCTATCCATGATAAATTGATCAATATAATTAACATGTCCTTCTGTTGAAAAATGATCTTGAGGAAAAAATCTTACTAAGCTTAGCCAACAGAATCTTAAAAACCAGATTAAGTCTTCATTACCTTTCATCATATTAAGAGTGATTCCGCTATCCCAATTGATATGACAGTTTAAATACACTTCTCTTTTCAAATTAGGTAAAGAAAAAATAAAATTTTGATCTGCCTCTAGTTCACTATCTTTCTCACGATACAATAATTTTTCTCGTAGGATTTTTTCTGATTTTCTTTTATCGTAGTTGGTATAAAACCTATTTAGATAGAATAATAAGAGTGAAGCTAAAAATCCTCCAATTACGCCAATTGTAGCGGCTAATATATTTGAGTCCATTAACTCACCCTTCCCAAAACAAAAAAGCGCATCCTTAGATACGCTTTTAACCAAAAACTGCCTAAAGATCAAACACTATTATGGACAGACCGCTTTCTGGAAAGTCTTGGTATTTGAACTTCTTGCACAACGATACAACTTCTCGGTGTTTTCCAGCATCCAGCTGTTATCTTCCCGTTTAAAATAATAAATGGTCTGTACCGAACGTACCGAATCATCCATTAAACCGGTTTCAGTGACTTTGACCTGTCCAATCGTGGGCGACTCTACCTTGTCAAAGAACTGCCGTAATTCAACCGTTGCCAGTTCCTTGCGTAAATCCGGTCTTAATTGTAAAACCTGTTCCAAAGGCGTATCCGAAGACGACTGTACCTTTGCAATGACCTGTTGAGCAGTTGCACAGCCTGAACCCAATATACCAAAAGCGAGAGTTGCGACTGCCAATATCCGGAACATATTATTTAACCCTTTATCGTCATTCTTATTCCAACCCATCATGCCGAGCTTCTTACTACAAAACCATTTAGACTCTGTAACTGTATTTACACAGCAATAAAAAAGCGCACCTTTCGATGCGCTTTTTTCAATTCCGACCGATTAAAGATCGAAAAGTTTACCCGGGTTCATGATGCCATTTGGATCGAACACTTTTTTCAGGGCTTTCATATATTCAATTTCTTCCGCCGAACGCGAATATTCAAGATATGGCTTCTTGGTCATGCCCACACCATGTTCCGCAGAAATTGAACCGTCATATTTTTTCACGGTATCAAAGACATACTTGTTCACCACCTGACATTTGGCAAAGAATTCGTCTTTGCTTAAGTTGTCAGGTTTCAGGATATTCAAATGCAGGTTACCGTCACCGATATGACCGAACCAGCAGATTTCAAAGTCTGGGTAATTCGTTGAAACAATCGCATCAATTTCTTTAATGAATGCAGGAACGTGCGTGATCAGAACTGAGATGTCATTTTTATATGGAATAAATGGCGCGATAGATTCAGAAATATCTTCACGTAAACGCCATAAACTTTCTACCTGATCCAGGCTTTGGCTCATTACGCCGTCCAGTACCCAACCTTGTTCCATGCAATGCTCGAAGATTTCCATCGCCTTGTCCATAATCGGCTCAAACGGCGCTTCAAACTCAAGCAATACATAGAATGGGCATTCAGTTTCAAATGGACGTTGCACGTGACCATGGGCCAAGACTTTCTGCATCGCCAGTTCACCAAAGAACTCAAATGCAGTCAGGTCAATTTTCGCCTGGAAGGCATGCAATAACGGCATGATCGCATCAAAGTCAGGTACACCCAGTACCATCACTTGCAGGTCTTGCGGTTGACGTTCAAGCTTGATTTCTGCTTCCGTCACCAGACCCAGCGTGCCTTCACCACCAATAAATAAATGTTGTAGCGCATAACCGGTTGCATTCTTGATCATACCTTTGTTCAGACGCAATACATCGCCCTTACCCGTCACAACGGTCAGGCCAAGTACCCAGTTACGGGTCATGCCGTATTTAATCACTTTGATGCCGCCAGCATTGGTGCCGATGTTACCGCCAATTTGCGATGAACCTGCCGAAGCAAAGTCAACTGGGTAATACATGCCCTGCTCTTCAGCATAGTTCTGTAACTGTTCAGTCACCACACCTGCCTGTACGCGCACCATACGATCTGCCGGGAAAAACTCCAGAATCTGGTTCATCTTGTCCATGCTGACCACGATCTCGCCATTGGCTGCGACTGCACCTGCAGAAAGACCGGTACGACCACCCGATGGAGTCACTGCAACATTAAATTGGTTCGCCAGTTTTACGATGTCTTGAACTTGCTCAGTTGACGACGGAAAAACGACGACTGACGGGTTTGGATCAAAGTGCTTCGTATGATCGCGACCCCAATTCTGGAGGCTGTCCGTATCGGTTTTAATACGGTTTTCACCCACAATTGCAGTCAATTGGGTCAATAACTCAGGGGTTAAAGCGACTGGAGCATTCATCGTTTGCAGACCTAGCATGATTTAAACAAGAGAGACTTCGCTGGTTCATTTGCACATTTTTTATGCATAAAAACATGGATACAAATCAGGCGAAACATGGTTAGTAAAGCACCGGATCACGCTGCTTTAAAAGCATGGCGCAATATTATAAGCTATTTTTTGGTGTTTCCCGCGAAAAATGACAATTTTGATAATATACCTTTGAAAATGCAGATTTAAATCAAACACCATGATCATTATTATCAATATATCTTGCCAGAATAGCTGATGTGAGCGTCATTAAGGAAATGTATAAGTGCGCTTTTCCTGTGCTATTATACCGCGACTAAATTTGGCCTTTGTAGCGGAGCCGTAATGAGCCAACATCTATCTCTACCTAAAGATAAAATCCGTTTCTTGTTGTTAGAAGGCGTTCACCAGAATGCAATCGACACTCTAAATGCTGCTGGATATACCAACATCGATTATCGTAAGACTGCCCTTGAGGGTGAAGCGTTGAAAGAAGCGATTAAAGATGCTCACTTCATCGGTATTCGTTCCCGTACTCAATTGACTGAAGAAGTCTTTGAAGCTGCGAACAAACTGATTGCTGTCGGTTGTTTCTGTATTGGTACCAACCAGGTGAACCTGGACGCTGCAATGTGTCGCGGTATTCCAGTCTTTAACGCACCTTACTCAAATACGCGTTCAGTCGCTGAACTTGTACTTGCTGAAGCAATTCTTCTCCTTCGCCGTGTACCTGAAAAATCAGCAGATACACACACAGGCGGCTGGAACAAATCTGCAGTTGGTTCGTTCGAAACACGTGGTAAAACTTTAGGTATCGTAGGTTACGGTTCAATTGGTTCACAACTTTCTGTACTTGCTGAAAGCATGGGTATGAAAGTGATCTATTTCGATACAGTGACTAAATTGCCTTTAGGTAATGCACGTCAAGTCGGTAGCTTGGGCGAACTTTTGGCAAATGCCGATGTGGTTTCTCTACACGTTCCTGATGTTCCGTCTACACGTAACTTCATGGCCAAAGATCAGTTCGCACAAATGAAAGAAGGTTCGATCTTCATTAACGCGGCACGTGGTACCTGTGTCGTGATCGAAGATCTGGCAGATGCGATCAAATCTGGTCATATTGCTGGTGCTGCGGTAGATGTATTCCCGAAAGAGCCTAAAGCGAACGGTGAAGAATTTGTTTCTCCACTACGTAACCTGCCAAATGTGATCCTGACTCCACACGTGGGCGGTTCTACCATGGAAGCACAAGCAAACATCGGTCTAGAAGTAGCTGAGAAATTCGTGGCTTATTCTGACAAAGGTATGACTTTATCTGCGGTGAACTTCCCAGAAATCGCATTGCCGTTGACTGAAGGCAAACACCGTTTACTGCACATCCACCAAAATATTCCGGGCGTGTTGTCTAAAATCAACAACCTGTTTGCTGAACAAGGCATCAACATCTCTGGTCAGTCACTGATGACTAAAGGTGATGTCGGTTACCTAGTGATGGATGTCGATGCTGCTGCATCTCATGAAGCACTTGATATGCTTTCTAATGTTGAAGGTACAATCCGCGCACGCGTATTGTTCTAATTCAAGATTTCAAAAAAACCACAGCTCTCGGGCTGTGGTTTTTTGTTTTTAAGGTTTGTATTTTTAATACCTTTTTCAGCTTATGCTGCTCTTCCGCTATTCGAGAAATCGAAACCTATTTAGTCATGCTGAATTTTAAAATTGCACCAATGGTGCAAGCGCCGCTGATTCTGTTGATCGCCATGATCAGTATGCAAAGCAGTGGCTCCTTTGCCAAATATCTGTTCGGTCAGTTTCCCATCCTGACCGTTTCAGCCATGCGTCTGCTGTTAGGCGCTGTGATTTTGGCACTGATTTTTAAAATTTGGCAAATCCATTTCAGACAGATCAAGTGGCCAGCCATTATCAGTTACGGCCTTGCTCTGGCCGGCATGAACCTCTTGTTTTACCTGTCGATTAATCGCCTGGCACTGGGGATTGCTGTCTCTTTTGAATTCATTGGCCCCTTAAGTGTCGCCCTGTTTTATGCACGGCAAAAATTTGACTTTGTCTGGGTCGGACTGGCGATTTTAGGGCTGGTTCTGCTGTTCCCTTTTGATCAAGCTGCCCAGCCACTTGATCCAATCGGGATTGCATTCGCCTTGGGTGCCGGTGCCTGCTGGGCTTTATATATGGTTGCCGGCCAAAGACCTTCAGGCGTTTCTGGCAATCATACTGTCTGCCTAGGCATGTTTGTCGGCATGCTGGTTTTGATGCCGATTGCGCTCTTTGCAGGCATGCCGGCACATACTTTTGAACCGATGAGTTTGTTGTATTTTGTAGCTTTGGCTGTGTTAGCCAGTGCACTGCCTTTCACTCTAGAAATGATAGCTCTACGCAATTTAACTGCTTTAAGTTTCGGTACCTTGATGAGTCTGGAACCCGCCATTGCAGCACTCTCAGGCTTATTGTTTCTGGGTGAAACCTTGTTGTGGACACAGTGGCTGGCATTGGCCACGATTATCAGTGCTTCGGTAGGTTGTACGGTGACCAGTCAAAGAAGAAAAAATACAGTTGAGCACTTTTAAATTTAAAATTCGTTATAAGAAATACTACTCACTTTGAATTTAAAAAAATATTAGCTGGAAAAGCCTACTCAAAGTCGATAAATTCAGTCTAATACTCTTCTAAGATCAAAATTTTCTCTTTTTAAAAGTAACTTTAAATTTAAAATTATTTCCACCCCTACTCATTAAAAATTAACCGTTTTGCTATAATCCCGCTTTCTTCCATGTCCTGATTACACCTTTCTGGTGTAAGTAACTCCCATGCCAAACGCCCAACTCCTTGCTGTGTTGTACATGGTTTTATCCATGATGTCGTACCAGATCAGTGCATCCTTCGCCAAGCAACTTTTTCTGGTCCTTGACCCTATCACAGTGACCATTTTAAGACTCTGTTTTGCAGCGATCATTGTCGGCGTGATGTTTCGTTCCTGGAAAATCATTCAGCGTTTGCCTTTTTTGAAATGGCGGGATTTACTCTGCTATAGCGCCGCTTTAGGCGTAATGAATATCCTGTTCTACATGTCGCTGTGCAAACTCCCCCAAGGGATTGCGGTAGGGCTGGAATTTATTGGTCCGATCGGCCTGGCTCTTATTTCGATTCAAAACCGCAAAGATTATGTCTGGGTAATGCTGGCAATTCTGGGTATTGTACTGATGGTGCCATGGGGACAGGCCAATAGTAGTAATTTCGACCTGCTCGGCGCCGCCTGTGCTTTAGGTGCGGGTTTATGCTGGGCACTGTATATTTTCTTTGGGCAACGTGTGGTTCAGCAAAATATCGGTATGCATGCACTGACTATTGCGATTAGCATTTCAGCCCTGTGTCTGCTTCCGATTGGGCTCTATAACAATGCGCCCGCATTGATTGATACGCAACATTGGGGTAAAGCCGTTGTCATTGCGGTTCTGGCCACAGCGATTCCCTATGCGCTGGACTTAAAAGCTTTGCAGCATTTAAACAAGACCAGCTATGGCACCCTCTCCAGCCTGTCACCAGCTTTGGCAGCACTGACCGGTTTTATGCTATTGGGGGAGAAAATTACGTATCTTCAGACGGTAGCATTAGTCTGTATCATGCTGGCCTCTGTCGGTGTGACCGTACGTGCCGCCCGTCAAGGATCGGCAGAAAAGAATGCCTAAAAGGCTTATTGGAATTTGAATAACTAATTAAATATCCTATCCATTCTGTGTTTTTACTTGCTTTGAAAGCAAAATATAGAAGGTAGGTAAATTGGCATAAAAAAGATGGCACTACAGCCATCTTTTTTTATTTATTCGACTTGAATTTAAAGCTTAGCTTTGTACCAGCATATCTTTTTTCATGTCTTTATAATGCTGGTATTCATTCTTGTACTGCACTGCTAAAGCGGTCTTTTGCTCTTCTCCCAGAATTTTACCAGCTTGCTGAAAGAAACCATGTTCCTCTTCTTTTAAGTGATGATGCACCTTTTCGGAAAGTTTTTTGGCCATGGCAATCCAGCCCGGATTACTCAATTCAGTTGCAGTTAATTCCTCAATCATTTCGTCCATTTCATGATGTTCGGCCAAGGCATGGCGGGTAATATTCAGGCCTGAATCGGTCATCATCAAGGGGATATAAAAATAACGGTCTTCCGCAGCCTCATGGGCAAATAATTCATTTTTGAGTTGCTTGAACAGCTCGCGGCGTTCTGCTGTATCCCCGGAAGTCTGTAATAGTTTTTCTGCAAGATCACGCTGAATCTCATGACTCTCTCTTAATGCTTCAAAAATAGTCGTCATTCCGATATTTCTCCGATTGTTTTATTTTTAATATCATTGATTCTAGAAGATTTTCAGAACAGGTTCAGACACAGTTTATAAAGTGATTTGTTAAGAAACTTTAATATCGAGAATGATTTACATCGGGTTTATATCTAAAAAAACATCTGGTATGCCATCCGGCAAATCAGCAGACTGACCAGAATCAGGAATAAAATCCGGATAAAGCCACTGCCATATTTAAATGCCAAACGCACCCCGACCAAGGAACCACAAATATTGGCTACCGCCATCATTGTCCCGACCATAAACAGCACATTGCCACTAGGAATAAAAAAGCTTAAGGCGGCCAGGTTGGTAGTGAAATTGGCAATTTTCGATAAGGCCGATGCATGCAGGAAGTCGACGCTCAAATAGCGAATAAAAAAGAAAATAAAGAAACTACCGGTGCCCGGACCAAAGATACCATCATAAAAGCCTATCGCCAGACTGCCCAAAGCGGCCAGAATCAGCATTTTCCGATTCAGTTTTTGTTCGGTATGCACCTGGCCGAACTGTTTTTTCATCAAGGTTTGACATACTCCCCTCACTTTCATTTTACCTCAAGTGGGGGGATTCTAAAAGCAAAAGCTCTTAGGTGACTTCCTCACGGATTTCACTTGCTTTCTGCTTCACAGGGCGACCTTTACCGCATCGACCCTCCACAGACAAAACGGCATGTCCTGCCGCTAAAATGTTGCGAGAAGCGTTAATATCCGCATTCTCGCTAAAACCACATTCAACACACTCAAATTTAGATTGAGTTTGTCTATTCTCTTTCGCTACATGACCGCATGAGCTACAAGTTTGACTTGTATATCTAGGGTCAACTTTACCGAGTAAACCACCTCGCCATTGCTGTTTGTACACCAACATATTAACAAGCATTGACCAACCTTGATCAAGAATTGATTTATTTAAGCCGGACTTGGCTTTCACATTCTTTCCTTTTTTCTCGATTGAGCCTTTCGCTGACTTCAACATATTGGCTACTTTTAAGTCCTCAACTACGATCATTGCGTGGTTTTTGCTGAGCGTTGTGGTGACTTTGTGCAAGTAGTCATGCCGAATATTGGCAATATGATGGTGTAATGTATTGATCTTGAGATTCAGCTTTTTCCAATTTTGACTGAACTTGTTTTTCTTTCTCAGCTTGCGCTGAAGCCTAGCCAACTTTACTTGATTGGCCTTGAAACTATTGATCGGGTCGAATACTTGACCACTAGATGTTGTAATTAATTTTTTAACACCTAGATCAACACCAATGGCTGATTTGGATGGGTGAATCGGTGCATCTATTGTGCTTTCAACACCGAAAGAGATATACCACTTTCCAACATGCTTTGAGATTGTGACATTCTTGATTTCACCAAGAATCTCTTGTGATTTTCTGAATTTCACAACGCCAATGTCATTAGGCAACTTAACCTGATTACCTTTAACCCAACAATATCTGCCAAATTGAACAATGCGAATTGAATCATAACCATCAGATTTCTTTTTAAATCGTGGCATGAGTGGTCTAAGCTGAATTTCACTGCCATCGGTCAACTTAAAGAATCTTGGTTTTTTAGGCTTAAATGGTTTTTGCTTTAACTTAGCTTGTTCTTTTTTATCAAAAAATTTAGCCCAAGCATCACCAAGATCACGGACTTTTTGTTGGAGTGAAACACCATTAGAGCTTTTTTCTAAAAAAGCACATTCAGGTTTTTTGCGTAATTCAGGAATTTTATTGACTAAATTAACTTTGTTGATTCGCTCATTTTTAGCAAGCATCTCAAATGATACAGCTAAAATTTGATTCCAAACAAAACGTGCAGAGCCAAGCAACTTGTTTAAAACAAGCTCTTGTTCCGCATTAGGCTCAAGCCTAAATTTGTACGCTTTGTTGATCTTCATTTCGCCTTAAATCTATTTAGATACAGAAACTTAATGTAAATTATTCTATCATATTGCACTAAAAAAACACCAAAAAAAAGTCGTGAAATTCACCTCCACCCTAATGTTGGGTGGAGTCCTCTTTCACACTAAAGATAGATGGCGATCACGATCAACATGACCAGCACAAAAGGCTTAAGAATCTCGACTGGAATTAGCGTAACGCTGGCTGCACCAATAAAAGAGCTGACAAAACTACACAGTGCAATCACGCCCAAGAGCAGCCAAGGCCGTTTCACCTGACACAGATAGGAAAATGCCGCAGAAGCGGTGCCACAAATGGAAGCGAATTTATTGGTACCAAAGACCGTAGCAGGCTGTAGATGCGGTAAACTCCCCATAATTGCCGGAATCTGGATCAGACCACCACCGCCTACGGCAGCATCAATCGCCCCTGCAAAAAATGCAAAGACAACCAGACTGATGATGATCTCAATTTCCATATATTGACTCGATTAGAGGTTCAGGACGCGTTTGGGCACCAGACGTTTTTTGTCGGTGATTTCTGCCAGCCCCAGACATTTCTCACCATCAAAAACCAGCACCTGTTCAGCTGCTTCATGTTCGATATTGCTTTCCATGCCGCGGCTAAAATATTCTGCACGACTTTCGGGTACCTGCACTTTTGGAAAATGATCAACCGGTGCATAGGCCGGCAATAACAGTTCATCACGCTCTGCTTCGCTCAGGCTTTCCAGATATTCAATGGTATAACTTGGAATCAAATCAAAATGGCCGGTTTTGATGCGGTGCAGATAAGTCAGATGGCCATAAGTTCCCAGCGCTTTGGCAATATCTTCACCTAAAACCCGGATATAAGTGCCTTTAGAACAGGTAATATCCAGCGTGATACTGTTCTCCGTAAAGGACAAAAACTCAATCGCTAAAATCGTAATTGGACGCGCTTCACGTTCAATCTCGATACCTTTGCGCGCCAGTTCGTATAAAGGACGGCCTTCTTTTTTCAAGGCAGAATACATCGGCGGCACTTGCTGGATATCCCCGATAAACTGTGCCAATGTGTCCTGAATCAAGGCTTCCGAGAGTTCAGGAACCGCTTTTTCCAGAAGCACCTCACCTTCGACATCGCCCGTGGTGGTACTATGCCCCAAAAATACGGTCGTCTGATAACGCTTGACCGAATCTAATAAATAATGCGAAAACTTGGTCGCCTCCCCCAAACACACGGGCAATAAACCGGATGCCAGCGGATCCAGCGCACCGGTATGGCCGGCTTTTTGTGCACGGTACAACCAGCGGACTCTTTGCAATGCGGCATTAGAGCTGATACCCAAAGGCTTATTAAGCAGGAAGACACCACTAAGATGACGACGCTGAATTTTAGGAGATGATGCTTTCATGGCAAAAAATCAGACATTTTATAAATTGGCGCCATGGTAAAACCCTGCGAGATGATTTACAACTTTTCTATAGTCTCTAATGATTTTTATGGCATATTGAGCCGGCTTTAATATCTAAAAGCTTGAACATCTAAAAATAATGAAACAACGAGAAAATAGGTGCATAGGATATGCAGAAATATAAAATATGGATCATTCTGGCGTTGCTGGTGCTGTGCATTCTCACGCTGATCTTATGGCTGTCTCCAAAAGAAAATAACCAGGCGGATACCGGGACAAAAACACCTTTTACTGAAACTCAGGCAGAGCAAACCGCACTCTTGGTCAATGGCCCTGCCAATGCAGCCTTCCCCAGTGCCAGCCAGCAAGATACCGAAATTAATTGTCAGATGCAGTTAGATGCCAGCAACCGTCTGATCGTGAATGAACAGACCCGCAACTGTTTTGAATATTTTATTACTCAGTTTGGCGAAAAAAATCTGCAGCAGATCCAGCAGGATTTTAAAGCCTATATTCGCCAGAATCATAAAGAACCAGCACTCTCGCAAATTCTGGATTTATGGGATCGTTATATCCAGTATCGTCAGGGTTTGGGCCAGCTCACTGCACCGACTGGGCTGAATCAGGAAGATCCTGCCTATTATCGTAGCATCTATAACAGTACCCAGAATTTGCGCCAGCAGTACTTTTCCAAGTATGAAATTGAAGGCTTGTTTGGCACAGAAGATGCCTATCATGAATATACCCTGGACCGGATGAGCGTATTGGCAGACAAAAGCTTGACTGAGACTGAAAAAGCCCAAAAGCTCAAAGCACTGTTTCAACAGCTCCCACAGGACTGGCAGGAAAATCTGGAACAACTGAATAAACTGGAAGATCTGCGCAAACTAACCTCTAATATTAAGGCTCGTGGCGGTTCCAGCGATGAAATCCGGCAGATGCGGATAAATCTGGTCGGCCCTGAAGCAACACAACGACTAGAGCAACTGGATGTACAACGCAGCGACTGGAAAAACCGGGTGACGGGCTATTTAGATGAACGCGATCAGATTACTCAGTCCGGCATGTCCGATACAGCAAAAAAGCAAGCCATTGCCCAGCTGCGTAGCAAGCATTTCAATACACCGCAAGAACAGCTACGGGCAGAAACCTTTGAACAGGTCCATGATCAGGGGGCCAAGTTACCCTTCGCGGATTAAATCCAAAAGCCATCACCTGTTGATGGCTTTTTTATGACCTCAATATTTAAGACTTAATTGTTGTGCTAAAAACAACTCCTAAGAGTTGTTTCTAAATATTTCTTATTTACACAAAATAACCCGCACGAGCTTTTTGTATTTCAGCCACTTGTAATTTAAATACATGTGTAAATAAAACATATGCTTACAATTTAAAAACCTCCTGTCCTGCATGTCCTGAAATGACATGGTTTAAACGCTTTGAAATGAAAAAATACCCCTTTTAAAAAAGAAAATTTGCTCAGCCACTGAAGGTCGGAACTGTATTTTCATCCTCTGATTTTGTGGCTTGCAGCACTTTATACAAAGCAATGATTGCTTGAATAACGATAAAATTTAAAAGGGACAGTTATGCGTACTTTTAGTAAGACAGCACAGTTTATGACTGTAGCTTTAATAACAACGCTGGGATTAAGCTTTTCTGCACAGACTCAGGCCGCAGCGAGTGCAACACAAGTCACCGAAAAGAGCAGATCCGACTATGCCAAGACCAAATATCCGATCCTGATGGTGCATGGCTGGTTAGGCTGGTCACGTATTGGCACCGATAGTATCGGGCTGGATTACTGGTATCAGATTCTGCCAGATATGGCACGTAATGGCTCAACCGTGTTTGCGGCACAATTATCGCCGGCAAATACTACGATGCATCGCGGGGAACAACTGATCCATCAGGTTGAAGAGGTTCTGGCAATTACCGGCAAGCAAAAACTGAACTTGATTGGCCATTCCCATGGCGGACCAACAGTGCTGTATGTTGCAGCGACCCAGCCGCAGTATATTGCGTCTATCACTGGCGTTGCAGGAACCTACCATGGCTCCAAAGTGGCAGATGATATTCAGAATAATCGCCTGACCCGTACCGCCTTTAATATTTTAGGTGATTATATTATTGGTCCATTGATTGCACTGGGCCAGTTTAAACCTGAACTGGAAATTGATTTTGATGCTTCCATGAAATCCCTGACCCAGACCGGCTCAAATACTTTTAATGCCACCGTGGCGCAGCAGGTGGTCAAAGATGGTGTATTGGCCTCCACAGAAAACTGCAATAAAAATTTAAAGCAGAAAGACAGTAAAGGAATCCATTATTATTCATGGACAGGTGTAGCCCAAGCCACCAATGCCCTGGATATTGATACGATTCTGATGCAGCTCGGCCCCTTATCTTATGGCAGTAAAGACAATGATGGCATGGTGTCACGCTGTAGTGCGTTCATGGGCAAGGTCATTCATGACCAGTACAAACTCAATCATACTGACCTGGCCAACATGATGTTTGGTCTGAAGGGTTTGTTTGCACCCGATCCAGTCGCACTGTATCGCCAACATGCCAACCGGCTCAAACTGCAAGGCTTATAAATCACTCATCTTTATGAATAGATCATCTCTATTAATTAAAAAAACTTAGGAAACTGAGTCTCTGCTACAGAGGGGAACTTTAGGCAACCGGATGAGGATCATCCCGTTAAAACAACAAAAGTGAGGAAAATATAATGAAATTCGGAATATTAATCACCGGCCTACTGCTGGCAGGTACATGTCTCAGCACCCAGGCATCCACCCAAGCCAGTCAGGTTACAGCAAAAGCCAGTTCACAATATGCCAAGACCCAATATCCGATTGTCTTTGCACATGGTATGGCAGGCTTTATCCGGATCGGTACTGACCAGTTTGGACTGGATTACTGGTATCAGATTTTACCGGATCTGGCGCGTAATGGCGGCAATGTTTGGGCAACACGTGTCTCGCCTTTTAACTCATCGGAAATTCGTGGTGAGCAACTTTTAGAGCAAGTAAATGAAATTCTGGCCATTACCGGTGCAAAGAAAGTCAATCTGATCGGTCATTCCCATGGCGGCCCGACCATTCGTTATGTCGCAGGTGCAGGGAATGGAATAGTTGCTTCCCTGACTTCCGTCGGTGCTCCGCATAAGGGTTCCCCGGTTGCAGACCTGATCCTACAAGCAGAAGGCACACCGATACAAGGGCCTTTAGTCAGTGGCATTAACCTGGTGTCTAAGGCCATCACCTGGGCACAAGGTCTGGATCCGAACAGTTTCCCGCATGATTCTCTGGATGGTGGTCGCAGCCTGACCCTGGCAGGATCTGCGCAATTCAACCAGAAATATCCGCTGGGTATGCCGACTACCACCTGTGGTGAAGGTGCATATCAACAAAAAGGTATCTACAACTATTCATTCACAGGTGTAGGCCAAGTCACCAACCCGCTCGATCCTGATTCAGCACTCAAAGTTACAGCCCTACTCATTGATGGCGGCAAGGAAAATGATGGTCTGGTCTCCCGCTGTAGTGCCAAATTCGGTAA
Source organism: Acinetobacter lwoffii (assembly GCF_049367455.1). Taxonomy (GTDB): domain Bacteria; phylum Pseudomonadota; class Gammaproteobacteria; order Pseudomonadales; family Moraxellaceae; genus Acinetobacter; species Acinetobacter lwoffii_W. The sequence continues at coordinate 1,860,416 of NZ_JBMPXW010000001.1, read as the reverse complement.
AACCATTCGGGATAACTACAACTGGAACCACCTGGATGAAGTGAACCAGTTACTCGGGTTAAGAAATGTCTTTGCTCCAGACCCAGTCGATGTTTATCGCCAGCATGCCAACCGCTTAAAACTGCAAGGTTTATAGAGCTACACAAGCCTCTATTCATCCAGAGGCTTTTTCTATCTTATTTTTCTCCAAATTTTTTCTTGAAATTTACTTGTTAATCATGATTAAACTGCATATAAAATATTCATCAAATATAAAAAGAACTGTGAAATAAAATAAATGCAGATACCTTCTATAGAAATCAAAAACAGATTTAAAAGAACCTGCCCCTGTTGCAAACGAAAAGTGATTAATCCTTTTCAATTTAAAAAATATGAGCCTTATTATTGTCCCTCTTGTCATCGACATATTATCGCAAATGTATGGATCAGTATTTTACTGGCTATCACACAATGTTTTATTTGCATTCAACTTTTTAATGCAGGATTCCAGTCTTGGGGATATTTTGTATTATTCCTGATGTTTATTCATAAAATTTTCTTGGATATTTTGGATGCCATGATCTTGCCTTTGCAGGAACATTTCGAATAAATCCAAATAAAAATCAGGCATAAAAAATGCGCCCAAAGGCGCATTTTTTCACTCGTATAAAACTTAAAATTAAGCTTTAGTTTTACGAGCTGGTAATTTTTCACGAATACGTGCAGCTTTACCAGACAATTCACGTAGGTAGTAAAGTTTAGCACGACGAACGTCACCACGACGTTTCACTTCGATACCAGCAACGATTGGAGAGTGAGTTTGGAATACACGCTCAACGCCAACACCGCTAGAAATTTTACGTACTGTGAACGCAGAGTTCAAACCACGGTTTTTCTTAGCAATTACAACGCCTTCGAACGCCTGTAAACGCTCACGCTCGCCTTCTTTTACTTTAACTTGAACAATAACTGTATCACCTGGTGCAAAAGCAGGGATGTCTTGTTTCAATTGTGCGTTTTCAATTACTTGAACTAAAGGATGCTTACCGCTCATGGGGTATCTCCAATATGTGCGAGTCAGAAGAGGTCTGATCATCGCTGGGTATAGAGGCTAAAGCGCATACACCCGATTATCTTTCCCTTTATGGTTGACCATCTCAACCATAAAGAGCCTATTAAAGAATACTTAAATCATTTTAAGTACTTGCTTGAAGACAGAAATGATCACTCATCAATATCTTACAAATCTTTTAGCCATTTTTTCTGCTGCTTGCTCAGTTCGACTTTTTCCACCAACTCTGGGCGGCGTTCAAGTGTACGCTGATATCGCTGCAAAAACCGCCATTTTTCAATATTGGCATGATGCCCGGACTTTAACACCTCAGGCACATCCAAACCTTCAAAATGATCTGGCTTGGTATATTGTGGGCAATCTAGCAGACCATCCACAAATGAGTCTTGCACGTGTGATTGTTCATCAGACATGGCACCCGGAAGTCTCCGGATAATACTGTCCAATAAAACCATCGCAGGAAGTTCACCACCTGACAAGACATAATCTCCAATTGACCATTCCTGATCAACATATTGCTGGATCAAACGCTCATCGACACCTTCATAACGTCCGCACAGTACGATAATTCCGTCATATTTGACAAAATCCTGTACCGCAGTTTCGTTTAAGGTCTGTCCTTGCGGTGACATATACACCACAGGAACCTGAACTGCACCCGCTTGCGTTGCAAGCTCTTTGGCATGCTGGATTGCTTTTGCCAGAGGCTCAGCCATCATCACCATACCCGGACCACCACCGAATGGACGTTCATCCACTCTTTTATAGTTGCCCGTCGCAAAATCGCGAGGATTGATGCAATGAATTTGCATCAAATCACGTTTTGCTGCGCGCCCGCTAATACCGTAGGCTGTAATCGCTTCAAACATTTCAGGAAAAAGCGTAATGACTGCAAAAAACATCGCAGACTCCCTTATTTCCAAAAAGTGTTAGTAGTCTACGCCCCAATTGACGTAAATACGACCAGCTTCAAGATCAACGCGTTGTACCACATCTTTATGCCATGGAATCATGCGCTCTTCGCCATCGATACTGTCGGCAGTTGCGCGAACCACCATCACATCATTGGCACCTGTTTCAAACAGTTCAAAAATTTGACCGAGATTCACTTCTTGATCCTCATCATTCAGACCTAACACTGTTAGACCCTTTAAATCAGACCAATAATATTCATCTACACCCGCTTGAGGCAGTTGCGATTTAGCAATCCAGACATTGGTGCCAACCAGTTGGTCTGCCCCAGTGCGATCACTCACACCTTTAAGCGAAACAACCAGGCCTTTACCATGTGGTTTCCAACGTTTTACATCGACAATTTGCCAACCTGCTTTGGTCTCAATGTACCAAGGCAGATAGTCAAATATGTTGCTCATGGGTTCTGTATTGGAATAGACCCAGAGCCACCCATTTAATCCATATGCTGAACGTAGCTGTCCAATCTGAATACGATCTTCGGGAACATTCTGTGTTGGTGTCATGGGCAATCTACTACCATATTAAACAGCAGTTGCAGCTTTTTTAGCTTGAGCAGCTAAAGAAGCAACGCGATCTGAAGGTTGAGCACCTTGAGAAACCCAGTGAGCAAAACGGTCAGCATCTAAACGAAGTTTTTCTGCTTTACCTTGAGCTGTCGGGTTGAAGAAACCGATACGTTCGATGAAACGACCGTCACGTGCATTACGGCTATCAGTCACAATGATTTGATAGAACGGACGTTTTTTAGCACCACCGCGTGCAAGACGAATAACAACCATGATAGAACCTTATAGTTTTTACGGATTATTCATGCACCGACCACCGGAACACTTCAAACCCCTTTCATAGAGGGCAATATTTTACGCGAAGTTTGCCCTGAATGAAAGATTAAAAATTGATTGGCTACAATTTTGGGTTTATTTATCTGTCCATTTGTGTGTACACGGTGTTACTGGAATCGGATCCCCATTATTATCCAAAGTTGCAACCACCACAGCACTATCATTGTCTTTATACCAACACTGCGTACCTTTAGCATTTAAAGTAATAATTCCTGTTCCAGTTTGTGTACTTGCACTAGCAGGCGTAGCAACCAGCACATAACTCGCTGGTATACCATTACTAGTATTGACCAACTGTAAACTCATCGTATATTTTTTGTTGGTACTATCAGGAAAATCTACTTTTCCTAATTTTGTAATTGTTAATCCGGCTAGACCTTGATTCGCCAATTTAAAGCTTGCAGCCTTATGAGACAACTCCATCAAATAGGCTTGTGCTTCAACACGATTGGTTCTTTTGACATAATTTTGATATGACGGATATGCAACAGCTGCCAATATTCCAATAATAGCAACAATAATCATCAATTCTATTAATGTGAATCCACGTAATTTTTGCATTTTTTAATTCCCTCAGCTTAGATTAACAACTTGAACTTGTTCTACTAAGTAAGTTGGTTGTTTCACAATTAACACCACGTGAATCTAATAAAAATGACTTAGAAGCCCTTAAAGCACCACTTTTTGTTTGGGAAGGTATTGCAATAATTCTCCATCCCTGTCCTGTAACTGATTCCTCAAGACTTTTTGACGAGTCATTGATATCCATAATGATCAGTTGATAATTATAATCAGTTGCACTACTCCCATAAGGTAGATTAATAATACCTTTTACGCCTGTATTTTGATGCTCAGGAATATAACCGGTATAACTTAAATGCTTACCTCGATATAATTCTAGACGTTCTGAAATTTTTTGTATTTCTGCTTGTGCCTCTGATTGGTAAGCCCGTGCAATATAATGTTGATAACTCGGTATCGCAATCGTTGCAAAAATAGCAACGATTACGACAACGATCATCAGCTCTATAAGCGTAAAACCTTTATTTTTATCAATAATATTCATTACACTCTCCTACCATTCAAACCAACGGGTTGGACGTATTCTACGAGCTTGCGAATATTTCTTTAATTGTTGATCAGATAAGGTTGTTTTATCCGTATCACACTTACCAATACACTTCTCACCAGCCGGTTTTAGAGGCCCAATCAATTGGGTAGTTCGTGCAGGATTGGTCAAACCACCCAATGTAGGTCCGATAATTCCCTGATAATCCGTTGTGACATAAGCAGCACAGCTACCAAAAGGCGCACAGACTCTATGAATGGTTGACAAGCCTTGAACACCTCCACCACAGTTTTGGCTTACAGTTCCTAAACTAGCTTGTGGATCATAGAGATTTATATATAAATCCCCTTGAACCAATTGCGACTCTTCAAAAGACTTCGCATGATAGGCAGTACCACTGTCACCCTTTGATTTCAGATTAAAGTACCAGCCACGGTAGCTACCCGCAGATCCCATCTGAGCTGCAGCTTCATCCACATACTTTGAATCAACCGTCTTCAATCCATTGATTGTTGTATTCGCTTTACCTAAATCACCACGGTTATATAAATTATCCTGTGTAGCTTCAGCCGAGAAAGTTCCAGTATAGCTCGCTTTTTCAATACCATTTTTAGCAGCATCATAATCTAAAATACCGTAAATTTTTTCTGGTTCAGGGCTACTTTCAAGTGGGAAACTTCGGTTTCCAGAAGCTGCCGTCACCAAAACAAATCGCTCTGATCCTTGGCCAAAAACTGCGGTGGTTAAACGATCGTAGAAACGTGGTGTATAAGTACCTTTCGCCAATGCTGCTATGCGCTGTACTCGCACCGCAATATTAGTATTTACAGAGGTTGACATCTGTGCAAGGTTATTCAAATCCACACGGAAAATTTGACCACCTAGATCAGCAAAATAGATCATATCTGCCAAGCCGTCTGAGTCATAATCACGTACAACGGGTTGAGCAACTACACTATGTTTCACGTTACTATTAACCGTTAATATTTTGCTGTTTGTACCCGTACCGGTTGTTTTCCAAATTAAAGTACCATCCGATGCATTTACCACATACAGTGCATTACCTGCACTCGATGTAGGATTAGCGTTAGCTGTTTCATAAGCACTCGCATCATAACCACCACCAAAAATCAGCACACGCTTACGCTCACCTTTCAGGCGAATTTCTGCAATGGTTGGTTTCGACCATATTTGACGCATTTCAGTGAAATCAGAATCAAATGGTGTTTTATGGAAAAGTAAATTTGGTGAAGCGGGGTTTTCAATATTCAACCCATAGATCGCGTTCCCTCCCATACGCAATCCGCCATAGATATTCAACACACTTGATTCATAGGTAGTCGTCGTATTCGGACCTGTTGTCGTGTTCTTAATTTTAAACTGATTATCAACTGCCCACGGCGCATCCACCCCATATTGCAAGCCGGCACCTACAACATTCTCTCCAATCAAGGTCTGGTATTGGTTGGTTAAAATTTCTTTAGGCACAAATACCGAAAGCTCTTTACCGGTCTCAGCATCGACAATATGTAGCCCCCCCTCCATTGAACCATATACTACATATTCAGTACGCTTACCAATCGAGTTCGTGGTGGCATCAATTTTGGCTTCTTTTGTTGCGACAATCGGTGTTGAGTGAACAACACCACCTAAGAACCGATAAGGAAGCTGTGGATTCGTTCCTGTGACTTGATTAATTTCAGTTGTAGTCAATGTCGAAGGGATGGTTGCAGGAAGTGCTACACTATGCCCCAAATAATTGAGAAGTGCATAACGTTGAGCAACTGTTATGCCCTTATCACTATCAATTAACTCTAAAGCATCAGTACCTGTCTTATCTGTTGCCAGATTATCTTTCGTAATCTTTCGCAATGAACCATCATACATTGTAAATACATTACGAGTACTGGTCGCATTACTCGGGTCAGCCGGATTTATAGATGTCGATGGAACAGGGATCTTATTCCAGGTACCACCACTTTTAATGTTAGAGTGATCATCATTTGAAAGGGCAAAAGACCATAGATCTTGTGCAGTACTATTAATTTTTTGCTCATTCCCTATTTGGGTATAAATTGCATTGCCCGAGGTATCTTTTAGTGTTCCATCAATAATCTTATATTTCTTAAGATTACCAATCCACATTAACTTTTTCTGAGTTGATGCTGCTTGACTGTCATCAAATGGTGAAATCATTGGGAAGAAACCTTCGGTCATGATTTGGGTTTGATCCAGTGGATCACGAGGCACTGAAATAGAGCCAAGACTTGTTGCAGTAAATGGCACAGAGACATCCTGTACAAACTTAATAATACTATTTTTAATATCATTTACATTTTCAGCATGATAAAAACCACCATCACCGTATTCAGAACCTCCCCAAAGACATGCATTTTTCACATCTTGATTCGGTGCTAATTCACAATTATATGTACCATCAGCATTCCTAGGTATACCATTAAATGATGCTCCAAACCCAACAAC